>URGO01000126.1 GCA_900547435.1 uncultured Parabacteroides sp. | reverse complement strand
GTAGCCATCTTCTTGATAGCTTTACGGATAGTCGGGAAGTTAGTCAACATACCACCCGGCCAACGTTCGATAACGTAAGGCATACCTACTGATGCAGCCTTTTCAGCGACAATTTGTTTAGCTTGTTTCTTTGTTGCAACAAAAAGTACTTTTTTACCTTGTTTAGCAAGATTCTTCAATACCTCTGCTGCTTCATCTACTTTAGCAACTGTTTTATACAGGTCAATGATATGAATACCATTGCGCTCCATGAAAATATAAGGAGCCATAGCAGGATTCCACTTTCTCTTTAAGTGTCCGAAGTGAACACCTGCCTCTAATAACTGATCAAAATTTACTCTTGACATTGTTTTCTTTCTTAATTCGTTTACATTCTTTTTGTTTACACAATCTTCAGGTAGTCTTCCCATACATCAACATATAAAAAGAATCCTGTCGATTTAGATACTAAACGCCTTTTCAGATGACAAGGTTCCAGTTGACGAGGTAACAAGGAAAAAACAATAAACTTTGTCAACCTGTTGCCTATCAAACTTGTTGCCTCTTGATTAACGTTTACTGAACTGGAATCTCTTGCGAGCTTTCGGACGACCCGGTTTCTTACGTTCAACAGTACGAGCATCACGAGTAATGAAGCCTTCTGCACGCAGAGTAGCTTTGTCCTCCGGATTTATTTTAACTAAAGCACGAGCAATACCCAAACGAGCTGCTTCAGCCTGACCTTTGAATCCGCCACCTACCAAGTTAATCTTAACATCATACTGTTCTACAACATTCAATTTTGCCAACGGCTGTTTTACAACAAACTGCAGAATTGAAGAAGGAAAGTAATTTGCAAGATCACGGTCGTTGATTGTAATTTTTCCTGAACCTTCGCTAACGTAAACACGAGCGACTGCCGCTTTACGTCTACCTATTGCGTTTACTACTTCCATTGTCTTTATTTATAAGAGTTAATATCGATTGACTTAGGCTGTTGAGCCGCGTGCTTGTGTTCTGTTCCTGCATAAACATACAGATTATTCAACAGCTTTGCACCCAGACGATTTTTAGGCAACATACCTTTAACCACTTTTCTATACAGATAACTCGGGCCTTTCTTCATCAGATCTGCCGGAGTGTACTCAATCTGACCACCAGGATAACCGGTGTATCTCAAATAAATACGGTCGTTCCACTTCTTACCAGTCAGAACAACTTTTTCTGCATTGATGATAATCACATTATCACCACAATCAACGTGCGGAGTAAAATTAGGTTTATACTTACCGCGCAAAAGTTTCGCTACTTTTGCACAAAGACGACCCAAAGACTGGCCCTCAGCGTCAACAATGACCCATTCTTTGTTTACAGTTGCTTTGTTTGCAGAAATGGTCTTAAAACTTAAAGTATCCACTGCTTAAATGTTTAATAAATTAATAAATAAAACTACCTTATTCCTTTGCCACACCGGACACATGATGCAACAAAGTCCTAAGAACTAAACTTTTAGTACAATTTGATAATAATCGGCTTGCAAAGGTACGGATATTATTTGAAATACAAAACATCCAACCTACTTTTTATGACGAGTTTTTTCTTTAAGAAACCGTTCGACGGCCTTGCGAATAGAATCAAGCCCAAATTCAACAGGAGAAAGTTCCTCAGGACGACAAACAACAATCTCTTCCGCATCATCATCTGCTTTTGCGCCTAAGAAGTCCTTAACCGTACATTCGAAAAACATATCCAAAGTATGCACTACAAATCCTTTATAAGGATAAATATTGGGAATCGAGAAAAGGTAATGGCAATTATGAATATCCAAACCTGTTTCCTCTTTGACCTCACGAGCGGCCGCCTCCTCCCCATTCTCATACATATCCACAAACCCGCCCGGCAAATCCAATGTGCCTTTTCCGGGATCTTTGCCACGGCGCACTAAAAGCAATTCTCCTTTTTCATTCCGGATAAAGCAAGCCACGGCTGATGATGGGTTGAAATAATATACAAAACCGCAATGCGTACATGCCTTGGCTTTCGCATTGCGTTCAACAAATGTCTGATGTCCGCAAATCGGACAATAAACGAATTGGTGCAAAGGATGAATTTGCTGCTCCATACCTATATATATAATAACACGCAGATAAAGCGAAAACTTCCGCTTTATCTGCGCATCAACCAGTATTATTTACGATTAAGCTTGCTGATCTTTAACTTCCCAGCCTAATGCACTTGCGCCCAATACGGCTGCATCACTTTCCTTCAGCTGAGAGAACAACAACTTAGTCTTTCCTTCATAAATCTTCAAGATATTCTTCTCCATAGCACGCTTAATCGGATTCATAATCAAATCGCCCGATTTAGCCAAACCACCGAACAGAATAATAGCCTCCGGACTTGAGAAAGCCACGAAATCAGCAAATGCCTCACCTAAGATAGTACCGGTAAATTCAAAAATTTCCAATGCCATCTTATCGTTCTTCATCGCTGCATCATAAACATCCTTAGAGGTTATTTCCGAAGGATCCAAATCGCGGAGCAAACTTTCATCTTTACGGATTTCCAAGAATTCGCGAGCCGTACGAGCCACACCTGTAGCCGAAGCATACGCCTCCAAACATCCCTGACGGCCACAGCCGCAAGGGCGTCCATTATTACGACGTACTATCACATGACCTAATTCACCCGCAAAACCATCGTGTCCATAAACCAAGTTACCACCAATTACAATACCGCTACCAACACCTGTACCCAATGTGATAACAATAAAATCTTTCATACCACGAGCAGCACCATAAGTCATTTCTCCGATAGCCGCTGCATTGGCATCGTTTGTCAATGCTACAGGAATACCACCCAGATACTCGCTAATCAATTGAGCCAATGGGACAATACCTTTCCAGGGCAAATTGGGAGCAAATTCGATGCAACCGTTAAAGAAATTTCCATTTGGTGCACCGATACCAATACCTTTAATCTTTTCCGGACCGCCAGCCTGATCAATAACATTTTTCAGACCGTCTCCCAACGCAGTTACATAATCATTAATGTCTGTATATTTACCAGTCTTGATAGAACTGCTATACAAAATAGTTCCACGCGCATCTACTACGCCGAAAACCGTGTTGGTACCGCCTATATCGATACCCACTACATAAGGCTTCTCCATGATTCTATATTTAGGATTAATAATGTTTTTTGTTTGTTTTCTTCGGCAAATATAAGACGTTTATAGAAAGATGCAATACTTTTTGCCCAAAAATTTACATCCTAATAGCCATTTTATTACACAACCGCCAAATATATGTTGCAGAAATATGTTTTATAACCATTATATCACAAAAACAGAGCTTCTTCTCCGGGATATGCCAGCAGCACATAGCGCACACCTTTACGCCGGGCATACTCACCAAAAGGCTTCACCTCGTCCGGACGATTCCAAAAATGCATCGGGACAAAGGCATCTACTTGAATATAATCCACGAACTGCTCCGCACCACGGGCAAAATCCGTTCCGATTCGTGGGTCAACTGGAAACATTGCCAGATCTACATGCGGACAAACCTCCTTCAGGAGCTTCAATTCATGCAAATAACTGCCTTCCGCCATTTTCACCTCACGTTCGGTCGACTCGTCTTTCCAATGCCAATTATTCAAATCGCCTGCATGAAACACTTTTCTATTTTCACATTCCACTTCAAAAGAAACTCCGACATCGGTAGACCCAAAAGCACGGATCAACACGCAATCATCCGCATAAACATCTCCTTTCCGAAGAAAAATCGCTTCACCTTCGGCCGCCTTCTTCCGCTTCAGGATATCATGACTGAGCAAATAAACAATATTCTTCTTCTGTTCTTTCCATTGAAATATTTCCCGACTGAAATGATCGGGGTGAAAATGAGAAGACAAAATATAAAGAGGTTTAGGATGATTCAGCACATAATCATGTACATATCCGGACTTTCCTTTCGTATCTTTATAATAATCGAAAAGAATTATGCATTGTTCGGTCTCCAAGACGAAACAGCTATGATATATATAGGTAAGCTTCATACGCAAATCACCTTCTCAATTTCGACAAATGTACAAATTATATTTTAAGATGCGCAAGCAAGAGTAAAAAAGCACGCATCCTTTTTCTAAAAAGGGCGCACCCTTTGGAAAGAAAGCACGCACCCTTTCACATCAAAGCATGGGTGCTTTTTTACAGATCAATCCTAAAACACATTTTTTCTTAATTTTCTATTTAAAATTAGGTATTTAAGTGATTAAAACTTACATTTGCGCCTCGAAAAAACAGAGTAAATTATAAACGATGGACAAAGTAAGCTACGCACTTGGACTAAGCATTGGAAACAATTTCCAAAATACAGGAATTAAAGAATTACAAATTGATGATTTCGTAAAAGGGCTATCCGATGTATTGAATGGCCAAAATCCAGCCATCACTTACGATGAAGCCAAAGAAGTCATCAACACGTTCTTTATAAAGCTCCAAAAAGAAAAACTGGAAATCAACAAAAAAGCAGGCGAAGAATTTCTATCTATTAATAAAGATAGAGCCGGAGTTGTTGAACTTCCCAGCGGACTGCAATATCAAGTACTCAAACAAGGCACCGGAGCAAAACCGAAAGCAACCGACAAGGTAAAGTGCCACTATCATGGTACCTTAATCAATGGAACCGTTTTCGACAGCTCGGTAGAACGTGGACAACCTGCCGTATTCGGAGTCAACCAAGTCATCCCAGGATGGGTGGAAGCACTGCAACTGATGCCCGTCGGTTCAAAATGGCGTCTGTTCATTCCGTCCAACCTGGCCTATGGAGAGCATGGAGCAGGAGAAATGATCGAACCGAACAGTACATTAATATTTGACGTAGAATTGTTAGATATTATATAAAGGTATATACAGAGTACGAATCAACAAACGAAACAAATAAATAAACAAGAATAAAAACAATGAAGAAAGTAAATGTTTTAGTAGCAGCTTTAGCTGTTACTTTAGGAATGATGGCTACTTCTTGTGGCGATTCCAAAACAAATGTAAGTTTGAAAAACGATGTGGATAGCGTCAGTTATGCTATTGGCGTGAACATCGGAACCGGAATTCATAATCAATTAAAGACCTTGCCGGGCGCAGAAGCGAACGTAGACGTTTTACTTGCAGGTTTAGCAACGACACTCAAGGGTGATTCTGCAAAAATGGATGTAAAAGATGCCATTCAATACATCCAAAATTACTATACCGTAGCTTCAGCTAAAGAAGCAAACAAGAATAAAGAGGAAGGCGAAAAGTTCTTAGCCGAGAATGGTAAAAAGTCTGGAGTCATCACCACCGAAAGTGGATTGCAATATCAAGTAATGACCGAGGGAACAGGCGCAAAACCAACCGCAACAGATAAAGTCAAAGTACACTATACAGGTACATTATTGGATGGAACAAAATTTGACAGCTCTGTTGACCGTGGCGAACCAGCTGTATTCGGAGTCAACCAAGTCATCAAAGGCTGGCAAGAAGGCTTGCAACTGATGCCTGTTGGTTCGAAGTATATTTTCTGGATTCCGTCAGAGTTGGCATACGGCACACGAGGTGCTGGAGGAGACATCAAACCGAACAGCGTTTTGAAGTTCGAAGTTGAGTTATTGGAAATCGTAAAACAATAATATTTTCTCATAAAATCCTAAATAAGCAGGTAAAAGTATGTTGTAAAGCATATTTTATCTGCTTTTTTATTTCCTCAAAAGTTTTTTTCTTTCAGAATGATATAGATTTCAATTTAATTATATATTTTTGATACGGAAAAATCCTATTGGAAATATAAATCTATTATATATGGAGAAAATCGACAAGTTAGATCGGCAGATCTTAAACATTATTTCAAAGAATGCGCGCATTCCGTTCAAGGATGTAGCAGAAGAATGTGGTGTATCGCGTGCAGCAATACACCAACGTGTACAACGAATGATTGATATGAATGTAATCGTAGGTTCAGGTTATCATATCAATCCGAAAATCTTAGGTTATAATACCTGCACATACATCGGCGTCAAACTGGAAAGAGGTTCTATGTACAAAGATGTGGTCCCGGAATTTGAAAAGATCCCGGAGATAGTAGAATGCCACTTTACAACCGGACCGTACACCATGTTAGTCAAATTGTACGCCAGAGATAATGAACATTTGATGGAACTACTGAATAACAAGATTCAAGAAATTCCAGGAGTGGTAGCAACCGAAACATTAATTTCTCTGCGGCAAAGCGTAAAACGGGAAATTCCAATTTATAAAGTTATTGAAGAATAAAGCGAGTTTGAAGTTAGAAGTTCGAAAAGAAATTCCGACTTCTAACTTCATTTTCTTAAACCCAGATCCCATATTCCCATGAAACTCTTTTCTTTATTGCTCAGTTTGTTCATTTTTCTACCAGCGTGGAGTCTTGATTCCGAATATTACCGCTTTCGCGTTTACCTTAAAGACAAAGGGGACGGAGGATTCTCTCCAGACAATGCAACGGAATATCTTTCATCCAAAGCCATTGAACGAAGAGAACGGCAAAACATTTCAATCACCGAGTCTGATTACCCCATCTCTTCTTCTTATCTTGATAGCTTAAAAAGGGTTGGAGGATGCATCATCACCCAGAGTAAATGGGCAAAAACAGTTGTTGTTGAAAATAGCGATAGTACCATAGCAGACCGAATAGTCCGGCTTCCTATGGTCGACTCCGTCAAATGGGTATGGAAAGGCAAGCATCCCGATTTGGCACAATCACAAGATACTACAAAGATCAGCACCACAGACTACAAACAAAAGGATTATTATGGTTATGCTGAGAAACAAATCAAAATGCTAAAAGGAGATAAATTACATAAAAACGGATTCCGAGGAAAAGACATGACAATTGCAGTCATTGATGCCGGATTCGAAAATGTCAACCGGTTAAAAGCATTCGAGCAAACTTCCATAATCGGCACGCGAAACATTGCCCATCCCGGAAAATCCGTATTCATCGGAGACAATCACGGAACAAAAGTTTTTTCTTGCTTAGCCTCAAATTTGCCTAACCTATTTGTCGGAACAGCACCGGATGCCGATTATTGGCTTATCAAAAGCGAGATTAGCGAATCCGAATATCCAATAGAAGAGGACTTTTGGGCTGCAGCCATCGAATTTGCAGATAGTGTCGGAGTAGATATTGTCACGTCTTCTTTAGGATATTTTTATTATGATATCCCCCCAATGAGTTATTCGCACAAACAATTGGACGGAAAAACGGCTCTAATTTCCCGGGTAGCTTCTATGGCCATTCAAAAAGGGATTCTATTATTCTCCAGTGCGGGAAACGAAGGTAATACTTATTGGCAAAGAATCACTGTTCCAGCTGATGCATCAGGCATCCTAAGTGTCGGATCAGTTACCTCTAAGCGTAAACATAGCGAATTCAGTTCGTTAGGATTCACTTCTGATGGACGCATAAAACCAGATATAGTAGCAATGGGAAGCAATTGTTGCATTCTTGAACCAGATGGTGTTATTCGCCAAGCAAGCGGAACTTCATTCTCCACACCAATCTTAGCCGGATTAGGAGCCTGCTTATGGCAAGCACTTCCTGAACTTACAGCCCAAGAAATACAACAGTTAATCCGTCAATATGCTTCCCAATATAAACACCCCACTAAAGAATTGGGATATGGTATCCCCAATATGTACAAATCATATAAGAAAGGACTGAAAGATGTTGCCAAAAGCAGATAAACCCTACTCATTATCCGAATTAACTGGAGAGGTCCGTAGTGCATTAAAAAATGACTTTCCGGATACTTATTGGGTACAAGCTGAGACCAGTGATGTACATATTAATAAGACCTCGGGACATTGTTATTTGGAATTTATTGAAAAGGACGCGAAGACCAACCTAATTGTTGCCAAAGCTCGTGGAGTTGTTTGGGCTAAGACATTCTGTATGCTAAAACCCTATTTCGAAATGGAAACCGGACAGCATTTTGCATCCGGATTAAAAGTCTTGGTAAAGGTAAATATCGAGTTCCATGAGATATATGGATTCAGCCTGAATGTTATAGACATCGACCCCACTTACACATTAGGTGATTTGGTTAGAAAACGCCAAGAGATTATTCGCCAATTACAAGAAGAGGGCGTTTTCACCCTGAATAAAGAGTTACCTTTTCCGCTATTACCACAACGTATTGCGGTAATAACCTCTCCAACCGCAGCCGGTTATGAAGATTTCCTCGATCAGCTACTCCATAACAAGGCTGGATACCCTTTCTATGTAAAACTTTTTCCGGCATTAATGCAAGGAGAAAAAACCGAACAATCAATCATTGCTGCATTAGAGCGTATAGATATTCATCGTGAATTGTTCGATGTAGTAACCATCATACGAGGCGGAGGAGCAACTTCCGACTTAAATAGTTTTGATTCCTATTTATTAGCTGCAAATTGCGCTCAATTTCCTTTACCAATCATCACAGGAATTGGCCATGAACGGAACGATACAATTATTGACCTGGTCGCTCATACACGGCTAAAGACTCCAACTGCTGTCGCCTCGTTCTTAGTTAATTGCATGGACCAGAGCGCCAACCAACTGAATCTTTTACAACAAACATTATGTTCGGATGCTCTTGCTGTTTTAGTTGAAAAGAAACAATTCTTACAACAGATAAGCACATTTTTGCCAACCATTGTCAGTAGCCGTATCGAACGCAATCGTTCTGCTTTAAATTTATCAGCATCAAAACTTCCGATAATTACCTCCAGTTTATTGGATCAGAAAAAAAATCTATTGGAATTTATACGTCAACGCATTCCGGCAGCAATTAACAGCCGTCTCATTAAAGAGTCTCGTTTCTTAGAGTTACAAGAGCAATTTATCCGTATGGCATCGCCCGACTATATTCTAAAGCGCGGCTACTGCCTTACACTTCATGATGGAAAAATCTTAAAGTCTGCCACAGAAGTTAAAACAGGAGAGCACATCATCACTCGCTTTTCCGATGGAGAAATTGAATCGAAAGTTCTTAAGAAGATTCAGAAACATCCCTAAATAAAAAAAGAGATGCAATTGCATCTCTTTTCCGCTCTTCCTCTTGGACTTGAACCAAGGACCCTCTGATTAACAGTCAGATGCTCTAACCAACTGAGCTAAGGAAGAAT
>URGO01000125.1 GCA_900547435.1 uncultured Parabacteroides sp. | reverse complement strand
TCCGTTCTGGTTCTGGACAATGATGAAATGACACTGGCCATGACCAAAGAGATGTATGGCAGCTGCAATATACGCTGTGACACATGTGCCAATACATCGGACCTGATGGAAGCCATACGGGAACGGCATTATGATTTACTGATAACAGACCTGCGAATGCCTGAAACAAACGGATATGACGTGCTGAAACTGTTGCGCTCGTCGAATGTGGGCAACTCACAGACCATTCCGGTAATCGTCACTACGGCCTGGGGCAATTGTGATGAACAGAGCCTGCTTGACTTCGGTTTTTCGGGCTGCCTCTTCAAGCCATTCTCATTGCCAGACCTGCTGCAAATATCCGAGAAATGTGTCGGTATAAAGGAACAGGAATACTCACCGGACTTATCCCCCCTGCTGGCATACGGCAACAAGGAGGAAATGCTGGATACACTGACCCAAGCTACGGAAAAAGAAATGCAGGGAGTGAAACAGGCCGGCATGATGAAAGACCTCAAGGCTCTGGACGAATGGGTACACCATCTGCGCAGCTCATGGAGCGTGATCCGGGCTGACAAGCCACTTTGGAAACTGCACGGGCTGTTACACAAGGAAGGCGGCAGTACGGAAGATGAAATCAGCCGGGCTGTCGATGCGGTTGTCCGCATGGGGCAAAGTATCCTTGGATAAATGTCCAAAAGTCGCCGGCTTTCGTATATTCAGCCACTTCTGCATACATTTCGTTCACTTTTAAGTCTGGTAATTGGTGTGCCGGATTTATCAGGCTGGCTATGTAATGATACCATTCCACTGGCTGTAACAGAAAGATGACTGCGGTAACAAGAATTGCCTTGTCACTCCAATTGCGGGTGAGGAACAGCACGAAGCCAACCACTACAAACAACAGCAATACGTCTCCTGCTGGAAAGAATGCGGCATTCAATGTGGCAAAACCTGCCAATAGTACCAAACGCCACAAGAAGCGGTAGCCGAAATCTTTGCCTTGCCTTTTCTGGTTGTTGCTTTGGATATAAAAGGTAAAGCCGAACAATAGGGCGAAGATGGCGTATGCCTTTCCTGCGAACAGGCTGAATATTCCATTGAAAATGCCTTGGTCTAAAATTGTTAGCCAACTTGGAGAATGGGTTGGATATACCGGAAAAATAAAGTGTTCCAGATTATGAACTAAAATAATAGCCATTACAGCAAACCCACGGAGCGCGTCCACGACCTCTATGCGCGGATTTTTCTTGAGAAGTTGTTCCATTTGTTAATTCATTCCTTTATAAGAAGTCTTGTCTTCTGTTTCGTGTTCCCGACCGTATTTTAGTTTTAACAGACCTTTTCTTAGAATAAGGCTGTCTTGGGTAAGTTTCTCGATAGCAAATGTATCAGAAAAAGCAATTGTTTGATGATTACCGATGCTTTGACCGGAAAGGATAAGTTGATTGCCTTGTTTCTCCCATGCTTCATAAGATAAAGTTGCCGTGTTGATAGAAGATGCCTTTCCGTCTGCATGTAATGTGAAACCTTGTTCCATTTGGGGCATATTGGGCACAGCTTGTGTCCATTTGCCGATGAGATTATCGCTTTGGGTACAAGCTGATAAGGCGATAATCGAGAATGCTGTTAGAATTACTTTTGTTTTTTCCATGTTCGTGTTTTTTTGAGTACTGCAAATATATTATCCATTTATAGGATAGATGAAAAAAAACTTCAAATTATGCAGTGTATGAATGTTAAATAATGCAACTCATTTTTGAATAGGTGTTTCCTGTTGTTGCTTGTAGCAAGTCCTTGATATTTTCTCATTTCCTTTCTTGTCTGTTTGGAATTTTCTTGATACCTTGCAATTGAATTAATTTACTAATCAAAATCAACTTCTGATTATGGTACGAATCTATACCCGCGGAGGGGATAAGGGGAAAACGTCTATTCATGGGGGAGCTCGGGTGCCCAAGGATGATATTCGCATAGAAACTAACGGGACATTGGACGAATTGAATGCCGAATTGGGAATAGTCCGGTCGCTTATTCCGTCATCGCATGAGTATCAACCGATTCTGAAAAGAATACAACAAGAGCTGATGGGCGTCATGTCGCATGTAGCAACCCCGTCTGTTCTGCGGGAGAAGAATCCGAATCCGTTGCCTGAGGGACTGGCAGATTATTGTGAGCGGCAAATCGATCAGTTTGTTGCTTTGATGGGTGATAATTCTTATTTTGTATTGCCTGGAGGAACGCCTGCTGCGGCCCATTTGCAACTGGCGCGGACCATCGCCCGTCGGGCGGAACGTCGTCTTTGGACATTAAATCGGGAGGATGAGTTGCCGACTTGCATTCTTCAGTTTATCAATCGCCTTTCTGATCTTTTGTTCGTTTTGGCCCGCTATGAAATGTTTCGTGACGGGAATCCGGAAGAGCGTTGGAAAGAGTTTCTTTATAAGCGGAAGCGTCCTTGAAAAACTATCGGTTATTTTCCCCAAATGTTCTTATTTTCGGGAAAATAACCGATAGTTTAAACATAAGCAGAGATAGAAATAGGAGTTTTTAATTGTCAATTACAAAGCGACTTCTTTCCATTCCCCTTTTACCAATTCGCAAGTAAATCGGAATCCTTTTTCTTTTAGAATACGAAAAGCTTCTTCGCGCCCATCGTTTACCAAATCCGGGTAATGGCTGTCAGAATTGACCATGATAGGAATGTGGCGTTCCAATAAAGCGGTAAGGTAGTGTTCGTGGGGATATAATTCCTGCTTTTTGACATAGTTTTTGGTGTTGATTTCGACAATAAGTCCCTTTTCGGCAATTAAATCCAGATATTCAAACAGGGCGTTGCGATACCAATCGGCTTCCAATGAAAACCCGGCGCACCGTTGTCCGTTCATGTAGATTTTGTCCAAATGACCGACAATATCTATGCCTCCGGCTTCTACCATATCGCAAGATGACTGATAGTAATGTTTGACCAGACGTTTAATGTCTCCTCCATAGTAACAATCCACTCCGTATGAAAAATCGTGGAACGAACCATCGATACACATCATGTTTTCTTCGGCTAAAGGATAAACTACCGGAAGAAAGTGTATGGAGCCGATGCGATAGTCTAAAGGCAGGTTCCTGAAATAGGGGATGGAGGCATTGTAGCTTTTATCCAAGTAGTCGATTTCCAAACCGACATAAATTTCCAGTTGCGATGCATATTTCTTCTGTAGACGTGCTATTTCGGTCAGGTATTCATCCATATCGTCTTTTGACATATTCCAGCAAGTCTCGAAAGGTAGCGGGGAATGAGAGGAAAAACCGTAAGCGCGGAAGCCATATCGGATGGCAAACTTGACAAAATCTTCCGGATAACTTCGTCCATCGCAGAAATTACAATGGCTGTGATAATTACTATACTGCATTCTATAGCCTTGTTTTCTTGTTTCTAACAAAAAATAGGCAACCGGCTCACGGAGGATATTGTTCCTCTATATGCCGATTGCCTATTCCTATTTATCTGTTATTTCAATACACCCAGTTCTTTGCCTACTTTGATGAAAGCTGCAATAGCTTTGTCCAAATGAGCTTTTTCATGCCCTGCGGAAAGCTGAACGCGGATGCGGGCTTGTCCTTTCGGTACAACCGGATAGTAGAATCCTGTTACATAGATTCCCTCTTCCTGCATTTTGGCCGCAAAATCCTGAGACAGTTTGGCATCGTAAAGCATCACAGCGCAGATGGCTGATTGAGTCGGTTTGATGTCAAATCCGGCTGCCAGCATTTTATCACGGAAGTAGGTGACATTCTCCATCAGTTTGTCATGCAATGCATTGCTTTCTTTCAATATCTTAAACATTTCCAGGCTTGCGCCGACAATTGAGGGAGCAACCGAATTAGAGAACAGATAAGGGCGTGAGCGGTGGCGCAACATGTCGATGATTTCTTTCTTACCAGTCGTGAATCCACCCATAGCGCCACCGAAGGCCTTACCCAATGTTCCAGTGAAGATGTCAATGCGTCCGTAGCAATTGAATTGTTCAGCTACACCGTGTCCTGTCGGGCCTACGACTCCAGCCGAATGCGATTCGTCTACCATAACCAATGCGTCATACTTCTCAGCCAATTCGCATATCTTGTCCATAGGAGCTACATTGCCGTCCATTGAGAACACGCCATCGGTAGCAATTATGCGATGGCGTTGAGCTTGTGCTTCCTGAAGGCAACGCTCCAAATCGGCCATATCTGCATTCGCATAGCGGTAACGTTTCGCTTTACACAAACGAACTCCGTCAATAATAGATGCATGGTTCAGTGAATCGGAGATAATGGCATCTTCATCAGTAAATAAAGGTTCGAACAAACCGCCGTTAGCATCAAAACAAGCAGCATATAAAATAGTATCTTCAGTTTTGAAGTAATCAGAGATAGCTGCCTCCAATTGTTTATGTAAATCTTGAGTTCCGCAAATGAATCGAACGGAAGACATACCGAAGCCTCTGGAATCCATCGCAGCCTTTGCAGCTTCAATTAAACGCTTGTTGTCCGACAAGCCTAAATAGTTATTGGCGCAAAAGTTTAATACTTCATTATCTGGTTGCACCTTGATGTCCGCACGCTGCGGCGTTGTAATAATTCGTTCGTTTTTGTACAAACCTGCAGCCTGGATATTTGCCAGTTCAGCAGCTAAGAAATCTTTAAATTTTCCGTACATGTTTTTCTATCTTTTAATGATTAACTACAGTCGCAAGTAATTTTACTTGTATAGAGCAAAGGTCTCATTTTTTTTCGAGATATGCATGAAAAAAAACAAGAAAATCATGTAAAAACAATTTTTATTCTTCTACCTTTGTCCGACGAAAAACTTAAATCACAAAAATAATAGTAATGAAGAATATTTTAATAATTGGCTCTACCGGTCAGATCGGTTCGGAGCTGACCATGAAGTTAAGAAGTATTTATGGTAATGGAAATGTAGTTGCAGGCTATATTCCGGGTGCGGAACCTAAAGGTGAATTATTGGAGTCTGGTCCGGCGGCGTTGGTGGATATTACCAACGAACAACAGATCGCAGAGGCTGTTTCCAAGTATAAGATTGATACGATTTATAATTTGGCGGCTTTGCTGTCGGCAGTAGCTGAAGCCAAACCTCAGTTAGCTTGGAAGATCGGAATGGGCGGTTTGTTTAATGTATTGGAAGTTGCCCGTGAAATGACTTGTGCCGTATTTACACCGAGCTCTATCGGAGTGTTCGGAAACAATACGCCGAAAGATAAAACTCCGCAGGACACAATCCGGAATCCGCGTACTATGTATGGCGTAACCAAGGTTTCGGGCGAGTTGTTGAGCGATTATTACAACATCCGCTTTGGCGTCGATACGCGTTCTGTCCGTTTTCCGGGATTAATCTCATACGTGACTCCTCCGGGTGGCGGAACAACAGACTATGCGGTGGATATTTACTATTCGGCTGCTAAAGGAGAAAAGTTTGTTTGCCCGATTGCTGCCGGAACATTCATGGATATGATGTATATGCCGGATGCGTTGCGTGCTGCTATCGAGATTATGGAAGCTGATTCCACGAAGTTTGTTCATCGTAACTCATTCAATATTGCTTCCATGAGCTTTGATCCGGAAATTATTTACAATAATATCAAAAAGTATATACCGGATTTCCAAATGGAATACGAGGTGGATCCGTTGCGTCAGGCTATTGCCGAGTCTTGGCCTAATTCTTTGGATGATACTTGCGCCCGTCAGGAATGGGGGTGGAAACCTGAATATGACTTGGATGCTATGACAAAAGATATGTTGGCTAAGTTGAAAGAGCGTTTTAACAAATAAACAAGGTAAATGGTGTAAATGGGGAAAAAGCCTTATGCGACCGAAAATCGTATAAGGCTTTTCTTCTTTTATTCCGGTTATTTTTTCCCTTTTCGCAGTAAATCTTTCGCGTTTGCTAAAGAGGCTTTTGTCAGCGAAGCGCCGCTCAGCATACGGGCTACTTCGTTTGTCCGTTCTTCTTCCGTTAGTTGTTTGATGCGTGTGATGGTCCGTTCATCCGTGTCCTCTTTATATACATAATAATGCGCTGAGCCTTTAGCCGCAATCTGTGGCAGGTGCGTAATGGCAAATACTTGCATTTTAGCTCCTAAGTCCTGCATGATATTGCCCATTTTATCGGCAATATCCCCGGAAACACCGGTGTCTATTTCATCAAAGATGATGGATGGAAGGGCTGTGAATCCGGCAATCATGGCTTTTATGCAGAGCATTAGACGGGAAATCTCACCTCCTGAGGCGGTTTCTGCTACAGGCTGCAACTCACTGTTTTTATTTGCGGAGAACATAAAGCAGATATCGTCTATTCCATCTATGTCTGGTTCTTCTTTGGGAGCGATGTCGATGCGGAAACGGATATTGGGCATCCCTAAAGGTACAACCATCTGCGCTAATTGTTCCGCTATTTTTTCGGAAGAAGCTTTTCGCTGTGTGCTGATTACTGCCGCTTGTTGCAATAGTTCTTGGTAAGAAGCGGCTACCAATTTGGTCAGTTCGGCTATTTGTTCATCAAAAGAGCCGATTTCATCGAGTTGCCGTTGGTAGTTGTCTTGCAATGCCAATAGTTCGGTTACCGTTGATACGTGGTGCTTTTGTTCTAACGAATAGATGGTGTTCAGGCGTTCGTTTACCCATTCCATCCGTTCCGGATTATATTCTACATCATCTTTTAAAATTTCGGTTTCAGAAGCCAAATCATTCAAATCGATATAGGCGGAACGCAGCCGTTCGGCTATTTCTTTCGCTTTCGGATAGTAACGTTCTAAGTTATCCACTGAAGAAAGCGCTTCTTTGATAAGCTGAACTGTTCCCATCTCTTCACCGTTCAACAATTGGGAAACCTTATATAAAGAACTCTTTATTTCTTCGGCATGAGCAAGCGTTTCCTGCTCCTGTTCCAGCATTTCTTGCTCGTCTGAGGTTAAGGAAGCATCGGTTAATTGTTCCAGCTGGAAACGGATATAATCCTCTTCTTGTTTGGTTTGAGCTGCTTTCTGTTGCAATTCTTTCAGTTCTCGTTTCAACCCCTGGTAGCGGGAAAATTCCTTTTTATAAAGAATCAACAGAATTTCATTTTCCGCCATGACATCTACAACACGAAGCTGGAAACGATTATCTCCTAACAACAGATTCTGATGCTGGGAATGAATATCGATGAGTCTCGTCCCTAATTCTTTTAAAATGGAAAGAGATACAGGGGAGTCATTGACAAATGCGCGGGATTTGCCGGATGCAAACAATTCGCGTCGCAGAATGCAGCATTGAGCGTCATATTCCAAGTCGTTCTCCAGGAAAAAGGCCTCTAATTGATATTTGGATATATCGAACGTTGCTTCGATAACACATTTTTCTGAGCCTTTTTTTATGCTTTTACCATCCGCGCGTTGTCCTAATACCAACGATAAAGCTCCTAAAATAATGGATTTCCCGGCACCAGTCTCACCGGTGATGACGGAAAATCCTTTGTCAAAGTGGATGTCCAGATTATCAATCAAAACAAAGTTTTGAATAAACAACGAGTTTAGCATATCGTTACTTTTTCAAAGATTCTAATCGGGTGGATTCTGTAGGATATAGATTGAACAGCAATTCGTATCCTTCTTGTTTTTCCTGTGTCGTCGCTTTGGAATAGATAGATACGATTTCATCGAGCTTGGCATCTGCAAATAAGCGCAGAATCACTGATGTGGGGCGAGTGCTTTTTATTTCTTGCAATGCCGGAAGTGCTTCAATGATGGTCATTCTTCCACGGTCCGGATTTCCTGCCATTTCATCTAATCCTTTTCTGTGGTATGTGTACCACAGATTGCGGAATATTTCAGATGTGTTATCGGTTAAAGCCGTGATCAGTCCATGCCGGTTGTCATCTTTTTCGAAAGCTCTCCAGCCATTCCATGTGCCTTGCGATTGTGCAATATTTACGATTTGCTGTGCCTGGTCGAAATAGGTTTTTCCGCCTAAAGGAGAAAAACTGTCGAAATCTAATCCCAGAATGATATAAATATAGTAAACAATTGTATACATATTATGAGAACCGTTGATCGTACCCGGTCCATTGAATAAACCGACGATGGAAGAATATTCCTTAAAAGCACCTATGAAAGAAGTGACAACGATATAAAGAATTTGAGGTGACATCAACGGAACTGTGATTTTCCAAAGCGTCTTGGCTTTAGAAGCACCATCGATTTTAGCGGCATTATAATACTGAGCATCGATACCTTGTAAACCAGATAAGAAAACTAAAATTTTAAATGGAATCGATGACCAAACGATATAAATGCAAAGAGGCACCATAGCAGTAGCCCTATCAGCTCCGACAATCCATGTCGTATCAGTGTGGAAAATGGTGTTGATGATACCATGGTTATCGAACATGACTGAGAAGACCATACCGATAGCGATAGCATTAGTGACATATGGCAAGAAGAAAACAGTCTGTAAGAATTTTTTAAACCACTTTAATGAATTTAAAGCTACAGAAATCAATAGAGCGATCAAGGTTGAAATAGGAACAGTCAATACAACAATGATGAAAGTATTAGGGATAGCATATTGAGAAAAGTTCTGCTCAATACCACCACCGGCAGTTTCAGTGATACCAAAAATAACTCCGAAGTTATTCAAAGTAAATCCATCTGAATGTCCAGTGATTTGACTATAATTGTCCATGAAAGAGATGCAGATAGTATTGATCAATGGATAAAGTAAGAAAACAACTAATAAAATGAGGACGGGCCCTAAATATAACCAAGCTTTCCAATTGTTGTTAGAAGCTGTGTCCTGTATACCGGTCACCTTATAAGGCTTAGCGTTCTCCTTGATAGGAGCGACAAGCCTGATAATGGTATTGCTCTCTTGATTAAAACTTTCCTCAAATTGAGGTCGTTCTTCAAAGAAATCATTTACCGCTGTTAAGCTTTTTTGCTCTCGAAGCATTGGCTCTTGCATGTTCTATCCCTCAATCCAAATAGATTCTCTGCTCATTCTTTTCATCAAAGATGAAAAATTTGTTCGGCTTAAGAGTGATGAAAATACTACCATGAGCGACCTGCTGTTCAGCAGAGATGATAGCCTTAAATGTTGGCTTAGTGCAGTTTTCATTCTTAGCGACAATGAAAAGATCTCTACCAAGAACTTGAATCATCTCTACATCAGCATGGAAACCATATTCACCTTGCTTTTCTTGATAGACATTCATGCCTTCTGGACGAATAGCGATATAGACTGGTTGATCAGCGATATCTTTTTCCAACTTATAAACAGGCTCAGAACCTAAATACAAAACTTTGTTTTCTACGCGACCTTTATAAACA
>URGO01000124.1 GCA_900547435.1 uncultured Parabacteroides sp. | reverse complement strand
TAGGTAGCCGCCGTTTTTTGATAGAAAAGCAGAAGGGTCCGGTTCAAACAAAAGAACCGGACCCTTTGTGATTTTAGGGATGCTGACTTTATATTTGGTGATTATTTGGAGAGTTAGTTCTTGTTTCGTATCTTTGAGTTCAATTTTATAATATGCGAACAGCTTTAGCTTATATTCATAAACAATTGGATGGGCTTTATTCTGCGGGTGAGCTTAGAGAACTTATTCGTTGGATGATGGAGGCCGTTTGTGGGATTCCATCGTATCGTCTGTTATTGGCTGATGATGTATTGTCGGAAAAGAGCAGAAAGAAGATTTATCACATAACAGATCGGTTGGCTCGATATGAACCGATACAATATATAATGGAGTATATATCTTTTTGTGGTTGCTCTTTTTATTTGACTCCCGATGTGTTGATTCCTCGTCCGGAGACAGCAGAATTGGTGATGCGAATAGTTTCTGACTATGAAAATCAAAAGGTTCAGATTTTGGATATTGGCACAGGTAGTGGTTGTATAGCGGTTAGTTTAGCTAAGATGTTGCCTGAGGCGAGGGTGTCAGCATTGGATATTTCAGACAAAGCGTTGCAGGTTGCTCAAAGTAATGCTGTGAGGAATCATGTTTGTGTTCATTTTATTAATCAAGATGTTATGAGTGATTCTGTTTCTGACGAGTTATCTTTTTATGATTGTATAGTGAGTAATCCCCCTTATATTGCCGAGTTAGAAAAAAAAACGATGGAGCGGAATGTGTTGGATTATGAACCTCATTTGGCTTTATTTGTATCTGATGATGATCCGTTGTGCTTTTATCGGAGAATCGCTCAGTTAAGTAAATTTCATTTTCGCAAAGAAGGGCAATTATATTTTGAGATTAACGAGCGATATGGGGTAGAAGTACAACGATTATTAGAACGAGAGAACTATAAACATATAGAGTTGATTCAAGATTCTTTTGGTAAGGATCGAATCATAAAAGCGCGCTATGAAAGAAATGATGACTAAAGAAGAAGTGTTATATAAGTTGGCTGCCTATTGCTCTTCAGCTGAACGTTGTGTGCAAGACGTTGAGAAGAAATTGCAAAAAGCTGATTTATCGCAAGAAGACAATCAGCAGATATTGCATCGTTTACAACAGGAAAAATTTGTGGATGATCGGCGATATGCTTTTGCTTTTGTCAATGATAAAATTCGTTTTAATCAATGGGGGCGTATAAAGATTGCTTATGAGTTGAAGAAAAAAGCTATCTCTTCTGCTTATATCGATGAAGCACTTGCATCTATAGACGAAGATGAGTATATCAATCAACTGACTTCTATTTTGAAAGGAAAACAAAAAGGCTTGAAAGCGAAAGACAAACGTGAACGTTATGTGAAATTGTTCCGTTTTGCAGCAGGAAGAGGATTTGCTCCAGCTGAGATTACATGTTGCCTTAAATTGTTAGGAAATGATGAAGATTGGTATTCAGACGATATGGAATGACATTTTGTCTTTATTCTTTCCCAATGTTTGCCATCTATGTGGAGCTCCTTTGGTAAAGGGGGAGGAACAGTTATGTATGCATTGTTTGTGCCGCTTACATTATATAGACGAAGAAGATCCAAGGCAAGCAGCATCTCTTTTTATTGGAAAATCCGAGATTCGTGAAGCAGGAAGTTTTTTCCGTTATGAGAAAGGCGGGCTTGTCCAGGAACTTATCCATGAACTGAAATATTACGATAATAAGGAATTGGCTTATTGGTTAGGAAGGTGGGCGTTTATTCATTTGCGAGATCAGAAAAGCAGTTTGTGTGATACAGATGTATTGTTGCCTATACCATTACATAAAAGTAGATTACGGGAACGTGGCTATAATCAGTCCGAATGGATAGCCAAAGGAATCAGTTCTGTCTTGTCAATTCCCATAAATACCACATCGGTCGTTCGTCGGGTAAAGACGCAAACGCAGACCCGCCGGGCTGTTTATGAGCGTTGGGGCAATATGGAGTCTGTGTTTGAGTTGCATGATGCTTCTGGTTTGGAAAACAAACGAGTGTTATTGGTCGATGATGTATTGACCACGGGGGCTACCCTTAACTCTTGTGCTAGTGTGTTAGGTGAAGTTTCGGGAATTTATCTGTCGGCGTTCACATTAGCCAAAGTTTGATGAAAAATATGTTTTTAAGCAGGTCTTGAAAATTAAAGATAAATATGGCCCAATTTGTCCGTGAGTTTCCTTATTTTTGCAAAACCAAATAAAATAGATAGAGGATTGTATGAAAACATTGGAAAGATTAGTAGCAGAGAAGTTATTAAAGATTAAGGCTGTAAAGCTACAGCCGGCGAATCCCTTTACTTGGGCTTCGGGTTGGAAATCTCCTATTTACAATGACAACCGTAAGACTCTTTCTTATCCGGCGGTACGTACGTTTATCAAGTTGGAATTGGCACGCATGGTAAGCGAGAAGTATGAAAACGCTGATGCTATTGCGGGTGTGGCTACAGGAGCTATTGCTCAAGGAGCCTTAGTGGCTGATTTGTTAGGCTTGCCGTTTGTTTATATTCGTTCTACTCCTAAGGATCACGGATTGGAAAACCTGATTGAAGGAGAATTAAAGCCAGGTTCAAAAGTTGTGATTATCGAAGATTTGGTGTCTACCGGAGGAAGCAGTTTAAAGGCTGTACAGGCGGTGCGTAATTTCGGTTGTGACGTTATAGGTATGGTTGCTATCTTTACTTATGGATTCCCTGTTGCCGTAGAGGCTTTCAAAGAGGCTAAGGTGACATTGAACACATTGAGCAATTATGACGCTGTTTTGGAAGAAGCCGTACGGACGGATTACATTGATGAATCGGAAATCGCGATTCTTCAGGAATGGAGAAAAGATCCGTCGGCATGGAATCCCAATAAATAATCGCAAACAAGAGAATAGATGGCAGATTTTGTAAGCGAGGTCAAAATGATCCCGCAAAATGATGAACGTATCTTTGCTATGCTGTCCGATCTTTCCAATTTGGAACGTATCAAAGACCGCATTCCTCAAGATCAGATAAAGGACCTCGAGTTTGATAGCGATTCGTGTAGTTTTTCGGTTTCGCCTGTAGGTAAGATAACTTTCAGAATTGTAAATCGGGAGCCGAATAAGACCGTAAAGTTTGAGACTATCAATTCACCTCTTCCTTTATTTCTATGGATTCAATTAAAGCAGGTCGGCGAAATGGATACTCGAATGCGTTTGACGGCTCGTGCTGAGTTGAATCCTATTATCAAGCCAATGGTATCCAAACCTTTGCAGGAAGCAGTGGATAGGATTTCGGAAGCGTTGGCTTCGTTACCTTATTGATGAAATTTTAACAAGCCTATTTGGATTCTGTTTATTGGAATCTAAGTAGGCTTTCATGCGAAGATAATTTATTTAAAGCTTGTTCTTTCCGCGCTTTGAGGGCGTTTCGGAAAGTTTCAAGGTATGAAACAATAGTTTCGTCCAATGAAACTCGGGTTTCATGCCTTGAAACTTCGCTGAAGATATGGAGAAAAATGCAGAGACGCTGTATGGGAAAGGCGGATATGTCGGATGTTTTTACGAAATAAGTAATCATGGCTCAGAAACTTTGGGAAAAAAATATACAAGTCGACCATGAGGTCGATGTCTTTACGGTTGGTAAGGACCGCGAAATGGATCTTTATCTGGCAAAATATGATGTGCTGGGGTCGATGGCACATATCACGATGTTGGAAAGCATAGGTCTGCTGGAATCCTCGGAATTGCAAGTTTTGCTGGATGAACTGAGAAATATATATGCCATAGCCGAACGGGGTGAATTCGTTATTGAAGAGGGAATTGAGGACGTTCATTCGCAAGTAGAACTGATGCTGACCCGTAAGTTGGGTGATGTCGGAAAGAAGATTCATAGCGGGCGTTCGCGCAATGACCAGGTATTATTGGATTTAAAGCTTTTTACGCGGGATGAGATTCAACAGGTTGTAGCCTCGGTAAAAGAATTGTTTGAAGTCCTGCAGGTTCAGAGTGAACGTCATAAGGCGGTGCTGATGCCGGGGTATACACATCTGCAGATAGCGATGCCTTCTTCTTTCGGACTTTGGTTTGGCGCTTATGCCGAGAGTCTGGTAGATGATTTGCAACTTCTTCAGGCGGCCTATCGGGTGTGTATTCGGTTTCCTTTGGGCTCTGCGGCCGGTTATGGTTCTTCCTTCCCGTTGAATCGGCAAATGACCACTGATTTGTTGGGGTTTGATTCTCTGGATTATAATGTGGTGTATGCTCAAATGGGACGTGGCAAGATGGAGCGTACCGTAGCTTTTGCCTTGGCAGGTATTGCCGGAACTTTGTCGAAGCTGGCCTTTGATGCCTGTTTGTTTAATAGCCAGAACTTTGGCTTTATTAAGCTCCCTGCTCAATTTACTACCGGTTCCAGCATTATGCCGCATAAGAAAAATCCGGATGTATTTGAATTGACACGTGCCAAGTGTAATAAAATTCAAGGGTTGCCCAATCAGATTACTCTGATATGCAATAATCTGCCTTCGGGATATTTTCGCGATTTGCAGATTATCAAGGAGGTCTTTCTTCCGGCATTCGACGAATTGAAAGATTGCTTGCGGATGGTGACTCACATGATGCGTGAAATTCAAGTTAACGAACATATATTGGACGATGATAAATACGCTCTGTTGTTCAGTGTAGAAGAAGTAAACCGTTTGGTTCTTTCCGGAGTGCCGTTCCGGGATGCCTACAAACAAGTCGGACTTGCCATCGAAGCGGGAAAATTTGTGGCTGATAAGAATATACATCATACGCACGAAGGAAGTATCGGTAATCTGTGCAACCCACAAATCGCGGCATTAATGCAGAAAACAATCGAAGGGTTTAACTTCGAACGGATGAATGACGCGGAGAAAAAATTATTGGATAGATGAAACGATTATTTGGTATATTATTAGGATTTTTATTGTTTTCTGCTTGTGATAGTAGTTTCCAGAGCAGCATTCCAGATTATCCTGTTTCTTTAGAATTGGATTTAAGATTTGAAGATAAAGAATTAAGAGCGGTACAAGCATATAAAATTTATACTTTACGTAATATTAATATAAACTTGGAACGTTGTGGATTTGGAGGGGTGCTAGTTTATCATGGGGTAAATAGTTTAGCTACAGATGCATTCTATGCATTTGATATAGCATGCCCTTATGAAGCTCAATCGAATATTACTGTAGAAGTAGATAATGAGGGTATTTATGCTATATGCCCTAAATGTGGAAGCAAATACGAATTGATAAATGGGGTAGGGAATCCTGTTGAAGGAGTTTCCAAAGAATATCTTAAGCAATATAGGGTGGATGTTGATATAAATGGTGAAAAAATATATGTTCATAATTAGTTTTTTTGCCTAAATGTTTGGTTGTATAAAAAAAAACACCTACTTTTGCACTCGCAATCGGGAATTAAGAAAAACGAAACCGAGTGCAAAAGGACATGCGGAAGTAGCTCAGTTGGTAGAGCATAACCTTGCCAAGGTTAGGGTCGCGGGTTCGAGTCCCGTCTTCCGCTCTTGCTTCCATAAGTCTCATGATTCTTTGTGAATTGTGGGGCTTTTTTATTATGTGTAGAGGATGAAAAAGTGGGGTGGAATATATTTTATAAATCATTGTGGAAAATTAAGGGGGGGGTAAATGTTGTTACTATTCTTTTAAAGGATAACTTTGTATTATGAAAGAATCAGTATTAAATAAGTGGTGCTTCGTCTGTGTGCTATATTGGATATTTATTGGATGTTCATGCACAGATAAAGGAGAAAAAACTCATGTGATACGGATAGATGTTTCTAAAGATTATCCGGAAAAAGAGATACTTTTATCTGAGATAGCCGATGTACGATATGTCTGCATGAATGAAGGAGATGAGTATATATATGGTGGATCTCCTTTGTATGTTTCAGATAATACATTCGTTTTTTATTCAGAAGGCAGTTTTCTTTTCTTTTCCAAAGAGGGAGAACCTAAATCCCGGTTTAATCATCAAGGCAATGGACCGGGGGAATACTCCTATTTTTCGAAAGTATTGTATGATGAAGCCAATGATGAATTTTATGTATTGGCAGAAAAGAAATTGATAGTCTATTCCTCTTCTGGTGTGCATAAACGGACATTTGCATTGCCATTGCCGGATGATAAACGGGTTATGAGCATAGCTCTTTATGACGAAACATCTTTAGTACTGTATGATTCAGATAGCTTTTTGCGGATATCCAAGGCAGATGGTTCGGAATTAGAACGTATAAATGTCTCTTCCGGCGAAAAGGTTCAGTTATATCTTATCAAACAGAATGAACGGGGTGTTTCGGTCATTGCCAATGTGCAGAATACGATTGTGAAATATCAAGATGGTTTGTTGTTATCTGACTTTTCAACCGATACGGTTTTCTATTATAATAAGGAAAGGGAGCTGCTCCCTGTGTTGCTGAAAGAGCCGGGCATTCATACTTTGGAACCGACGATTTATGCTAATGCGTTTGTAGAAGCCGGTGAATATTGGTTTTATCGGAAAATAATCGTAAAAGAGGAAAATGGGAAACTTCCATCGGTTTATCTGATGCAGAATAAGGAAGATGGATCAATCTATGAGCAAAAGATCATGATGGATGAGTTCAAAGGAAAGCAAGTGAGAATAGCTCCGGAAATACTGACTTCCTCTTCTCGTTGTGGCGTTATAGAGTTGGATTTGTTAGAGCTGGAAGAGGCCTATGATAGGAATTTGCTTTCTGGAAAGCTAAAAGAGTTTATGGAAAAAGTAGACAGAGAGAATGATAATACTATTTACGCGTTACTGACATTTAAATAATCATTATGAAACCGCTTGTTTATATTTTAACTTTATTAGCATTCTTTGCTTGTAACGAACGTACTGTTCAAGAAGAAAGCAATACGATTAACGTCAAGGATGCCATGCATTCGGTCCGTCCTATCGGACTTTCGGAGATAACTTCGGGTATTACTTATATTCCCTTGGAGACCACGGACAGTTCTTTGATAGGCGAGCAGGCTGATATGCGCGTATTCAATGCGTATATATTAGTCTCTTCTGCTAATCAGAACCTGAAATTGTTCGACCGGAAAAGCGGGAAATTCCTTTCGGAGATAGGGCATATCGGGATAGATCCGCAAGGGTATGCCAAAGATTCATGGGGTAAAGTGAATTATTGGGTGGACAGCCGGATGAATCATATTTATGTATTGGGCTGGAAAAATGATTGGCAGGTCTATGACGTGCATAATAATTACATTAAGCAGATAGCGATAGAAGACAATGTACATTATAACCTGGCGCAATCCTGTTTCTTGATGGATGGGGATTGGATTTATGGGCAAAACAAGTTCGGGGTGTCTGATACGATTCCTTCTTTGTTCGTTTATCAGGCAAGCGATTCCTCTATTCGTACAATTCCGGGATTGCAACATGGAAATCTGCCTTTTGAGGATTTTTTGTCCGTTTCTCTTTTTTTAGGAAATTACGTGGGCTTTGGTGGCGATTTATATATGGAGACCTATTCGGGTGATAGAAAACTTTATACGGCGGTCAATAGTCCTTCTTTATGGAAATCTGGCCAGGAAATCCGGGTTAAACAGGCTTTTAATGATACGATTTATACCGTTCGGCAAAACCAATTGCATCCTTATCGGATATTTGATTTGGGCGATTGGCATTGGGAGTATGCGGAACGCTTGCAGGTGGCAGGTTGTGAAAATAGAATAGCCATTGATTATGTATTGGAAAACGAGGATATCCTTTATTTCCATTTCCATACCGGTCTGTATTCCGATAATTCGAAAACCTATTGTGGCATTTATAAGAAAGAAAATGGTGAAGTGAAGATCATGGAAGGTGATGAATGGATAGATTCGGAACACAACCAGGCTTTGCAAATCCGTAACATCTCCAATGAGGGGAATTTCTGTGCATTGCTTTTACCGGAAAAGCTTTCGGATGAATTGAAAGAACAATTGAAGGTAGGAGAGGAGGATAATCCGGTTATTGCTTTGTTTTAGATTTTCTATTCTATTTGACTTTCTAAAATAATCTGTATTTGGTCGAAAGGCTGGAACATTCTCTTTATATTTGCATCCGAAAAAATGGGAAAAAAGATGGGAAAAAATATTTTGAGAAATTTTGGGCTGGAGAATAAGATGGGAGGCTTGTTGAGTCTCGTTCTGGGTTTTATGTTGTGGTTTCCTGCTGTTGTCCAGGCCTCTTCACCCGAAGATGATACCTACCCTACACTGGAAAGGCTTTTCCATATTGCCCGGAGCCTGAATCGGAATTTGGTTTGTTATGATGCCAATCTGAAGGACGGGAAGCTCGATTCGGAAGAGCCCGTTAAAGTGTATTGGTTGAATCGGACGGATCGTCCCGGCCATACGAACGGATTGAATTTCATCCAGCGTAAATTGGCTTACGGGTATAAGGTGGTACAACATGATAGCGACTCTTATCAAATCGAGTTGAGTGCTTATCCCCGGAATATCACTATCCGGAAAGACCAAGGAAGCTATCAGGCTTTTGTCGATATCCAAGGAACACCCGCCCGGCTTGTTTCTCTTTACGTGAAAACCAAGCCTAATAATTCAATGTCGGTCGAATATGTGGAACTCCAAGGTTATGAGGTTTCCACCGGCAAATGGGTCACGGAAAGGATAGAGAACTAAAACGAATAAAAACACAGAGACACGAAAACGCTCGTATCTCTGTGTTTTAATTTATCAGAACCGCCAGCCCAAATTAACCTGTAGGACACTATTACGGCATTTCCCTAAATCTTCTTTCAAGTATTCGCTGGCCGTATCGCCATAATCGAACGTATTAGTCAGACCGATATTGTAATTGAGAGAGACATTCAATCCCATGTCGAACTGATACCCGGCACCGATTCCGATGCTGAAATCGAATACTTTGACAATATCTTTGATATCCATATCCTCTCCCGAACCTTCAAAGTCTATGGCATCAGCGTTCACACTACTCTGCACATTAAATCCGAATTGCGGTCCGGCAAACAGGTAAAATCCGTCATAGACATAATACTTCGCATAGATAGGAATATTCACGTAATCCATATCATAGGTCAGCTCCCCATCTACCAGCATATCTCCTATACCTACATACGCATCGCTCCGCATACCTTGCATGGAGTAATAAATGCCCGGCTCAATGGCAAAGTTTTCAAAGACAGGGAACTCTGCGGCAATACCAATGTTCAGGCCCGGAGCCATGCTTCCATCGGTATTTGTCAGGTTGGCGAAGCTCATACCAATCTTCGGGGTGAAATGAAACTCTTGCGCTTGTCCAAGTTGGAAAGCGAAGGTTGCAATAAGTAATAACAGATACTTTTT
>URGO01000123.1 GCA_900547435.1 uncultured Parabacteroides sp. | reverse complement strand
CCGCCTGGACCAGTATCGGGATGGACAATGTTTCGAAGCATGGATGCACCGTATAGCTGTTCATACAGCCATTGATTACGTGCGCCGACAGACGCCTGACTGGGAAGAACTCTCGGATGACTACACCGAACCCGACGACGACGGGCCGGATGAGGAAGAAATCCGTTATTCGGTTGCCCAAGTGAAGGAAGCCTGCAAGAAACTGCCGGCCGGCTATCGCGTGATCCTCTCGCTCTACCTCTTTGAGGGATATGATATGGAAGAGATTGCCTCCATCCTGAAGATCCGGCCGTCGAGCGTGCGCAGCCAGTATCTCCGGGCAAAGCGCAAATTATTGGACATAATAGCAGCAAATAAAGAAAATGGATAAACTGAAGAATTTCATAGACACGAACCGGGAAGCATTTGAAGACGACCTGTTACCTGAAGGCCACTTCGAACGCTTCGAGCAGAAGCTGGCTGTTCCGCGCAAAAGCCGGGCTACGTTATATAGCCTTTGCGCTTTTGCCGCGGCAGCTTGCATTGCCCTGCTGTTCCTCTTCAAACTGCCGGGTGGCACGCCTTTGCCTACTCAGCCAAGACAGGTGGTCACAGGCCAGCATGCCTGCGAGGTGAAAGAGGAGATAGAGGAACTTCGTCTCTACTACAATATGCAGATGAGTGATATCATCTCACAGATGCAGGCGATGTACAAACTGCAACAGACTCCCGGAGCGGAGGAACTCTTGAAAGAGACAAAACGTGTCCTGACAGACAATTATATGTTCGAAGAAACGGTCCTTCCGACTCTGCCTTGCTCCAATGCCGGCCTTTATGCCATGAACCTGCATTACAGTACCAGCTTGGAAAGTCTCAACATCATGTTGAAACAGATGGAGAATATGGAAGATTTCAACAGGAATAGTAAACAATAAACACGTTAATCAACACATAAAACAATTTATCAACACATGAAAACAGCTTATCAACACACCAAGAAGGGACAATCCTGCTTTTTACGGGCCGGTCTGTTGATGCTCCTGGTTTTGTTTTGCAGCGTATCCGGTTGGGCTGCCAAACAGGAAAGCATCAAGAAAAAGGAAATCAACAAAAGCTTCAATGTCGGTAAAAACGACATCTTGCAAGTGGACAACCGTTACGGAAACATTACGGTTACGCATTGGAGCAAGAGCGAAGTCTCCATCCGTGTCGTGATCGAGGCGAAAGCCCGTAATGACGAAAAGGCGCAGGCTATCATCGACCGTGTCAACATACGGATGGAAAAGATGGGCAATACGGTTTCGGCCGTTACAAGCCTGAGGTCGCAAATCGGGATTGGAGGATCTACCGAATCCTTCTCCATCTACTACTAAGTCAATATGCCGTCTGAACTGACGTGCGACCTGACACAGAAGTACGGCAATATCATCATGCCGGAAAACAATAAGGGAAAATGCGATCTGCATGTCAAATACGGCAATCTCAATGGCGGTAATTTCACGGGACCTCTCAGCATCGACGTGCAATATGGCAATATGGATATCTCCGATGTCGACAACGCCACTTTGGACCTGGCCTATTGCGGCAAATCCTCTATCCGCAACGGCTCGCAACTGAATATCGACAGCAAGTATTCCAACCTCAGTCTCGGAAATGTCCGGAAGATGAACACTGAAGCCAAATACGGCGACATCCATATCGACAGGCTGGACAACGGCTATATGGAACTGAAGTACGGAAATTGCAAGATCGACGAGCTGAAACAGGGCATCACCGTCGACGAACTGAGCTACAGCACGCTTACCATCAAGGATCTTGCCAGCAACTTCGACAAGGTCAATGTGGATGCCCGCTACGGTAATCTGAACATTTATATCGATGTGAACGCCTCCTTCCGTGTCGTTGCCAACAATATGAAATACGGCAATTGCAAGGTTCAAGGCGGCTTCAATATCCAACGTCGTAACCAGGACGAAAACTCGGTCGGTTTCGATAGCCGCGATGGCCAAAGGAACAAAAACAACTACACCCTCGATGTCAACAACGGTAAAAACGGCCGTATCAATTTCGAAGGAAACAGTTATAGCAACATAAAGGTGATGGCAAAATAATCCCTGCCGCCCTGTATCGGACAAATGAAAGAAGCCCCGGTATCCAAGCGATACCGGGGCTTTCTTATTTTGATAAAAGGAACGACTGCTTAGTCAAGTTCTTTGATAGTGATGTTACGATACCAAACGTCGTCTCCGTGGTCCTGGAAACCGATGAAACCTTCTTTGTTTTCACCACCGCAGTTCAGCAACAGTTCGTAAGCCAACGGCCATTTGTCTTTGCTGAATTTGCTGTTATCCAACATTTCCTTCCACTGCTGTGTCCACAAATGATATTCAACAACCGGTTCATCGTTCTGATAGTGAACTACCGTACCTTTGTAGCACATGATCTTGCCTTTGTTCCATTCACCGAACGGTTTAGAGTTCTGAGGCTTAGCCGGGATCATGTCATACAAGGAAGCAGACTGGCGGTTGCCGTCTTTACCCAACTTGGCGTCCGGATGGTTTGCATTGTCGAGTACCTGATATTCAGGAGCAGAGATATAAGAAGGCTGTCCTTCGACTTCCTGGATCATATACAGTACGCCGGAGTTTGAACCTTTACCTACTTTCCATTCGAATTCAAATTCATAGTTTTTGAATTTGTGAGCGAAAACCAAGTCGCCACCATCTTTAGCACCAGCTTCACCTGCACCGGATCCTTTGATATGGATCGTACCGTCTACCACTTCCCAGGCAGCAGGCACATCCGTACGGCCGTAGCCTCTCCATCCATTGAAAGATTTACCGTCGAACAAAGTGACTTTGCCATCGGCATCTTTCGGGAAAGTAGACAGGTCGACAGTAGGCAGATCGTTCATGAGTTTGTATTCAGGAACGGCAGCTTCTGTCTTTGCCTCTTCTGCAGGAGCAGCAGCTTCTTCTGTTTTTTTACCACCGCTACAAGATGTGAAATAACACATCATAATTGCGGCACTTGCTATTAATACTGACTTTTTCATTCTATTTATTTGTTTAAAACTAATTATCTCGGCATATCAGGCAACTTCCAGCCCTGACGATAGTTATGCTTGATCATTTCGGCAGCATACTGTTTTGCATTGACAGGATCTGTCCAGTCTTTTGCAAATGACGGGTGTCCGTCCTTGATTGTGAAACCATCCTTGATACAAGTCTTGATCATTTCGTTATCGCCGATGTTGGTGAACTGCATGATGTTGCCGTCCCATTTCAATGTACGGTGCAAACCTTGCAGGCGGACTGCCAATACCCCCATAACGATCATTTCGTTGAACGGACCAGCTTCCAAGAAGTTTGATTTTGTCTGTACGCGGTTAGATGCACTTTCTTTACAAGCACGAACCCAGTCCATTTCATGGTTCTTGACGCGACGGCATACTTTTGGTGCGTTAGGAACACGACCGGACAGCAAGAACGGTTGTTGGCCGTAGCAACCGCAAACCAACGTATCTTTTGTTCCGTGGAAGATTGTCAAACCACCACCAGGACCCATCAATTGTTTGCCCTGCGGGAATCCTTTTGGACGATCCGGCATCATACCGCCATCATACCAGTGAACTTCTACTTCCGGCATAGCTACTTTCGGCATATTCTCACGAGCCGGGAAAGTCAACTTCACATGTTGAGCCTGTGGAGCACACGCATTCAACAGCAATGTTGAAGAACCCTCAACTTTGGTAGGATAGCCTAATTTCAAAGCCTTAAACGGTTGATGCAGAATATGGCAAGCCATATCACCCAACGCACCTGTACCGAAACGCCACCATCCACGCCAGTTCCAAGGATGATAAATTGAGCTATACGGAGTTTCAGCAGCCGGGCCTAAGAACAAATCCCAGTTTAATGTCTTCGGAACACGATCCGCTTTTTCCGGTTCATTCAAACCTTGCGGCCAAATAGGACGGTCTGTAGCACATTCAACCTTTGTGATTTCACCAATTTCACCGTTCCAAATCCATTCGCAAACCAAATCTGTACCTTCATCAGAAGAACCTTGGTTACCCATCTGAGTAGCAACGCCCGTTGATTTAGCCAAATTAGTCAGCAAACGAGATTCATAAACAGAGTGAGTCAACGGTTTCTGGCAATATACATGCTTGCCCATTGTCATGGCATCAGCCGTAATCATTGCATGCGTATGGTCAGCAGTAGCAACGATAACTGCATCAAACTCCTTACCGATTTCGTCATACATCTTACGATAATCCCAATATTTCTTTGCATTGGGGAATTCATCGAATACGCCTTTAGCATACTTCCAGTCCACATCACACAGAGCAACGATATTTTCTGTGTTCTTTACGTGGCTGATGTTTGCATGACCCATACCACCGATACCAACGGCTGCGATGTTCAACTTGTCAGTCGGAGCTACATATCCGTGACTTTTACCTAAAATCGAACTCGGTGCGATCGTGAAAGCAGCAGCTGCTGCAGCACCTCTCTGAAGGAATGATCTTCTACTAATTGACATAATAATTAAATTTATAGATTAGCACTCTATTTATTATCTCAAGAGCGAACTTTAGTTACATTTTTGTAATAAAGCTGGGCAAATATAAGCAGATGTTTGTTATTATCAAAACAAAAGTCCAAATTCTATATTAAAATAGTTTTTTTTAACACTAAACTATTATTTGAGATATGTCAAGATATAACTTTGTCACCCATGAAAAGTTTGACATAGAAAAAAAGCCGCGAACCAAAAACGGAACGCGACTTTCAGAAAAACACTTATTTTACTCAATCATCAAGCATTTTCACTTTCAATGCCGACACCAACCTTTCCACCTTGCTTACGGATTCTATGTTTCTGAATTTCGTAAGCGATAGGAGTTGCGACAAACAAGGTCGAGTAGGTACCTATAATAATACCCAGCAAGATAGCAAAGGTAAAGCTTCGGATGGTACTTCCACCCAAAATAAAGATACAGATTACCACTACCAATGTTGTCAATGATGTATTAAATGTACGGCTCAACGTAGAGTTCAACGCATCATTGATTACCACATAACGGTCACGCTTCGGATAAAGGTGAATTGTTTCACGGATACGGTCAAAGACCACCACGGTATCATTGATAGAATAACCGATAATCGTCAAGATTGCCGCGATAAAGGTTTGGTCGACCTCCATAGAGAACGGCAACACCTTCCATAACAAAGTATAGAATGCGATAATACACAAGGTTGTCGTAGCTACAGTAGCAAAGGCTCCGACTGAGAATGAAATATCCCGGAAACGGAGCAAGATATAAGCCGCCATACAGATCATTGAGAAAATGACCGCCAGGAAAGCAGCATTCTTGATATCATCAGCCATAGCCGGACCTACTTTCTGCGAGCTCTTCACGTTGTCGCTTACAAACTGATCCAGCGTTGTACCCTCTTTCAACAGAGGCTTCAAACCTTCATACAGTTTGGATTCAATATCCTGATCAACATTCGGATCGGTATCCGCAATACGATAGTTGGTCGAAATACGCACCTGGTCTGGCGTACCGATAGTAATCACGCTAACAGCACCATCCAATTGCGGTTCCAACAAGCTGCGCACCTTATCGGTCTGCACATTCTGATCGAAGCGAACCACATAGTTACGACCACCCGTAAAGTCAATACCTTCGTTCAAACCGATTGTCATCATCGAGATACAACCCAAAACGACAATTCCGACCGGAATCAGATACCCCACCTTACGTGCGCCCAAGAAGTTAATCTTCGGATCACGCAACAAGTTTTCAGAAATACGGGTTACAAAAGTAACTTTCTTCAGTTTATCTTTAGCCAATAACGATTCATAAACAATACGAGTCAAGAACACAGCCGTCAAGAAGTTTGCAAACAAACCGATAATCATCGTTGTGGCGAAACCACGGATAGGACCGGTTCCGAAGTAGAACAATACGATACCCGTAATGATAGAGGTCAAGTTCGAGTCGAAGATAGCCGAGAACGCATTGCTATAACCATCGGCGATAGCTTTGCTCAATCCCTTTCCGGCACGAAGCTCTTCCTTCGTACGTTCATAAATCAACACGTTCGCATCCACCGCCATACCTAAGGTAAGCACCATACCGGCAATACCCGGCAAAGTCAACACAGCCTGGAAGGAAGCCAGCACACCCATCGTGAAGAAGATGTTCAGCACCAAAGCTCCGTTGGCAATCATACCCGGCAGCAAACCGTAGAACGTACACATATAAACCATCAGCAATACCAATGCGATGACAAACGAAATAAAGCCGGCGTTGATCGCCTCCTGGCCCAACGACGGACCAACCACGTCTTCCTGAACAATATGAACAGAAGCCGCCATCTTACCGGATTTCAACACGTTCGCCAAGTCTTTAGCCTCTTCCGGAGTAAAGTTACCCGTGATAGAAGACTGACCTCCGGTAATCTCAGTCTGTACATTCGGTGCCGAATAAACCATATCATCCAGCACAATAGCAATAGAACGACCAATATTATCTTTTGTCAGGCGTGCCCATGCTTTTGCACCTTCTGCATTCATTTCCATGCTGACCACCTGCTCCGTACGTCCCGGTTGCTGGTTAAAGTCTGCATTCGCATCAGTTACCACATCACCACCCAAAGCCGGAGATCCATCACGGTTTGTTACCTTCAGAGCATATAATTCAAAGAACATACCCTTTTCGTCCATCGCTTTCACGCCCCACTTCAGAGACAAATTGCGAGGAAGAGCATCCTTCACTTGCTTCATGTTCAGGTATTCGGTAATCTTTGCCATATCAGTTGCACGCGCATAACCCACTACCGCACTTGGTGCCAACTGACCATTGTATTGATTAATCTGCAACAGAGCAAACAACGGGTGTTGTTTAGCAAACTCTTCCGCGCTCTGATTCTGTTCCGCAGCTTCAGGAGTATCCTGAATCTTTGCCAGGAGAGAATCGGTCTCAGATGCAGGAGCCTCAGTCGAAGCAACCTCTTCTGCTGCTTCAACCGGAGCCGTTGCTACAGAATCCACCTGATTAGCCGCCAATACATTCGCCAAAGCAGCATCGGCTGCAACCAGTTGCTGGTAGATTTCCGGCAATTTATACGTTTCCCAAAATTCCAAATTCGCACTACCCTGCAACAATTTACGGACACGCTCCGGTTCTTTCACGCCCGGCAACTCAACCAAGATACGGCCCGCCGTTTCCAAACGCTGGATGTTCGGAGAAACCACACCGAAACGGTCAATACGTGTACGCAACACATTGAAAGAGTTATCAATTGCGCTTTGCAATTCATCTTTCAACACAGATACCACTTCAGCGTCCGAACTTTGAGGAGTAATCTTATCCTTTAATTCAAAAGTACTGAAAATAGATGCCAAACGAGCGTTGCCACTCAAAGCTTTGTACTCGTCAGCAAACAAATCGATAAAATTCCGCTGGCTGGTGGCCTGGTCCGCATAAGCTAAATCCAACGCTTTGTTGAAATTCTCGTCCGGATTATTGTTGGCCAATGAACGGATTACGTCCGGAACACTTAATTCCAGCACCACATTCATACCGCCTTTCAAGTCCAGACCTAAGCTGATTTCCATCTCGCGGCACTCTTTGAGCGTATAGCCCAACCACACCTTTTCGGTTGACAATGAGTCTAAATACAGACTTTCTTTCACAGGATCTCCACCGGCATATTCAGCAGCTTTCTTGTTGTATCTATTCGTCACGAATGAAAAAGACAAATAGAACAAGCAAACCAACGTCAGCAGCACAGCAAAGACCTTAACGAATCCTTTGTTTTGCATTTGAACTTATAGTTTTTATTATTACATTTATTACTTTCGATTTTTTATCAGGGTGCAAATATAGAGTTTTTTTTCCTGATTAAGAGTAATTAGAATAATTATTTGCCTGAAGTTGGGCAATTCAGAAAGCAAATCTTTATCTTTGGCGGAAAATTAATAGAGATTTCCATGAAATACGTGTTTTATTTGTTGGCATTATTGCCGTTCTTCTTGTCAGCACAAGAAGAGCAAAAGTATTTAGAAGGTGCCGTTCCCGTCGAAAAGGGAAGAATTGTTTTTACGAAAAAGATTGATGCTCCGTCGATGAGCCGTCAGGAAGTGTATGCCACCGCCTTGCGATGGGCGAACGAACGGTTCGTCAGCAACGATGAAGAGGGCCGACAGTGCCGGGTCGCATTCCAGAATCCGGAGGAGGGTGAAATCGCCGCAACGGGCAAAGAGTATATTGTATTCTCCAGCTCGGTCCTATCGTTAGACCGCTCGTTGATGTCTTATCAGGTATTGATTTATTGTGAAGATAATTCCTGCCTGATTAAGCTGACAAATATCCGCTATGAATACTCCGTCGCTTACCAGCGTGAACCGGAAAAATATTCAGCCGAAGAATGGATTACCGATTCATTTGCTTTACGGAAGGGCAAACTGAACCGGGTTACGGGCAAATTCCGTCGGGGGACCATTGATTTTGCCGACTCGCTTTTCCAAAGCGCCGAAGAAGCTTTCCGGAAAGCCGGCATACAAATCCAACCGACAGAAAAGACGGAAGCTACTGCTGCCCCGAAATCCGTAACGGCACCGGGAAAGCAAGCGGTTGTCCCCGCTACACCTATCCCCCACTCCCATGTCAATACGCCCGAAGGGTTCAAGGCCATGCAAATAGAGAATCTGCCGAATACCTTAATTCAATTATTGCCGCAAAGCGTCATGCGCATCAAAATGGCGGACAATAATATCACCGAAAACAACGCTGAATGGAAAGGATTCGGCAATTTGTTCGGTAAAGACATCGCATCCATCACACTTGACGCGGAAAGCGACTTCTACAAACAAGTAAAAGAGGGCGAAACCTACACGTTGCAGTTTGCTCCGGAGCCTTTCGCGCAAGATGCGGTCTGGATGATCATCGAATGTAGTAAACAAGGTGAGACAACAGACGGAAACAAACGGACCGTCATTGGCGAAGTCATGCATATTTGGGTAAAATAAATTGGTGTATATGAAGAAATTTCTGCTATCCGGATTATTGTTGTTTCCTCTTTGCGGATGGGCACAAAGCCCGAAGGAATCAACCAGCGAGTGCGCCCCGATGCAAAACGGAAAGATTTGCTATGTGGATCGTGTAGATATGGACGGTATGTCACAAAAAAAGATATTCAAAGGCATCAGCAAATGGGCAAAAAAGAATTATGCCAAAGATATTTTCTTATCGAATATCATTACAAACAAAAAGAAGCATTCGCTGTTCATCAGCTCTAAAGTTGAATTGCTGCTGAACGGCACAGACAAGACTATCGTCAAATATAAGATGAATATCGTATGCCAACATCTACGATAAAAAACAAAGCTGAGCGATATTTATTATCAATGCGACCAGAACAACAGAAAGAAAAACGAAAACATTAAGGCTGAAGATGTGATT
>URGO01000122.1 GCA_900547435.1 uncultured Parabacteroides sp. | reverse complement strand
GCGCGGCGTTCCCCGACCGATGAGTTTTTATCCTGTTTGCTAACGAATCGTTGCGTTTCTATTTGGATTCTTCATATCGGCATTCATGCCTAACTTTCCGTTCGTTTATGCCTACGTTTGTTTTCGTTCATGCCTACGTTTTCCGGGCTTATTCGGCATACATTTTTTCTATCTCCCGGGCATAATGTTCCGCCACTACGCGTCGGCGCAATTTCAACGTATCGGTCAGTTCGCCATTCTCCATCGAGAAAGGTTCGGGGAGCAGGGTAAAACGCTTAATCTTCTCGTAGGCCGCCAGCTCGCATTGACGTTCTTCGACATGCGCTTGTATCAACTTGTGAATCCGCTCGTTCTTTGCCAAATCGGCATTCGACGTATATTCTATTCCTTGCTCTTTGGCGTATTGCTCTACCAAAGCATAATTCGGCACAATCAAGGCACTTACGAATTTACGCTCATCCCCTATCACCGCAATCTGTTCGATATACGGGTCATTGGTTATACTCAGCTCGATAGCCTGCGGAGCGATATACTTCCCATTGGATGTCTTATACAAATCTTTGATTCGCTCCTTGAAGTAAAGCGTGTTTCCCTCCAGACGTCCGGCATCACCCGTGCGGAAATAGCCATCTTCGGTAAAGGCCAACGCATTCTCTTCCGGACGCTTATAATATCCGGACATAACCGTTTTCCCTTTCACCAGGATTTCATCATTCGTCGGATCGATTTTTACCTGCAAATCCGGTTGAATCACCCCGATCGAACCGATTTCATAATTCATATCCGGGAAAAAGCAAACCGTAGCGGTCGTTTCGCTCAACCCATACCCATAATAAAGCGGGATATTCACGGACAAAAGAAATTCCAGCACCTTATCCGAAAGCGGAGCACCAGCCACGGGGAAAAATTTCCCGTTCTGAAGCCCCAACACCCGTTTCAAAAGCATGAAAACGGTTTTATCATAAAATTCAAACTTAGTCTTCAGCTTCATTGGGGCCTTCAAGCCCTTCCGGCGATAATTCAGAATATAATCATGCCCCGTCTGAATCGCATCGCGGAACACCTTTTGCATGGTAGGCGAAGAATTATTTATCTTCTCGTGCACACCGATATAGACTTTTTCCCAAAAACGCGGGACATTCGCCATATTGGTCGGTTTGACCTCCGGCAAGGTCTGTTGAATCATTTTCGGATTCTGGTTAATCGCGACACATCCGCCCTTCACCAAGCAAACACACGTCCATCCCATCCCGAAGATATGCGTCAACGGGAGGAAACACATACATACATCTTTATCGTTTACTTGCGGAATACGAAGATTGTGCGTCCGCATCGCCTCAAGGAAGTTCGCGTGCGTCAAGACAACGCCTTTCGATTGGCCGGTTGTTCCTGATGTATAAATAATTGTAGCCGTATCTTCAGGTAAAGCCTGACTGGTACGTATTTTCACCATACTCTCGGCATGGGCATTATTGCCCAACCGGATAAAATCATCAAAATAGACCGAAGTTTTATCTTCCGGATTCAATCGTACAGAGGGGTCAAAAACGATCAGGCGCTTTAGAATGTCCGGCATCTGCTTTTGTACAATCCGGGCATTGTTATATTGGAGTTGTTCTCCCACAAAAAGCGTGTGAATCTGGGCATCTTGCACCATAAAGGCCACCTGTGCCGGAGAGCTGGTTGCATACATCGGAATCTCGACAATCCGATTTGCGAATGCCCCGAAACACGTATAAAGGAATTGTGGCATATTTTGGGAATAAATGCCGATATTTTCCTGGACGTTCATACCGCTATCGGCCATAGCCTCGGCCGTTAGTGTGACCAGGTCGGAAAATTCATTCCATGAGACCTTCAACCATTTCCCGGTTGCATTATCCCGATATTTTAATGCTGTACGATTTCCGTACTTCTCAGCTTGCCTTTGTATTAACTCAGCAAAATGATAGTAAACCATAATCTATTCTTTTGTATTTCCGCTACAAAAGTAACCTTTTTCTATTACAATTGCTAATATACCCTAAATTATTACACAAATATCGAGAAAATGTGCAATATAGAGCACATCCAAGAGTGTATTCAGGCACTATTTCCGGAAAATATATCCCAAGGAAAAGGTAACGTTATTTTGGAATAATGTCGACTCGCCCTCCCGTTTCACGGTACGACGATCCAATAATCCGGTCAGATTGCTGATGGCAAAAACGAAGCGATTGTATTCTACGTTCATTCCTAAATTGATACCGAAATCGAAAGTCCTGAAATGCGGCTCTTCTTCCCGACCGAAGTCGATATCCGTACTTACTCCCGTATCGCGCGTCTTCATCTTGCCGAAGAGAGAAAAATCAAAAGCCGGACCTAAAAAGACGGCCAGACGTATATCGGACAAATAAAAAGTATAGACCATATTGAGCGGAACCTGAATGGAATAGTAAGAATAGCTATTATGCGCCTCCATGCCGGCCGGACTATGTTGAGAATAATAAGACCCGCCCTGATTGATAAATCCGACCTCCGGACGGAACGACAAGCCTTTATAAACCGGGACCTCCATCAATCCGGAAACCCCGAAACCGAAATGACCTCCCGACTCTACCTTTTTATCTACATGCTGAATCAATGAGGAATATGCACCTCCTACGCGCACACCAAACTCAGCTTGGGCAAAGGCCGAAACCATTGCCAGAACCAATCCTATTATCAATAAACCAAGCCTTTTCATAAGCATTCCCATTTTGCTATACTTCAGGCAAAGGTAATTATTCTATGCGAAAAAGGAAGCGAAATCATGGCTTTTTTATCTGTTAATCATATAAAGGGCTTACTGGGAGATTTTTAGCTTAAATACATCCGTGCCGCCTTCATCATTAATATGAATACCCAACAGATTTTTCCCGGAATAATCCACGGCTATGCGTACAAAAGCTTTATCGGATTTATATCTTCCTACAAATTCCCCGGACCAATCAAATACCAGAATCTCCGAGGCCCCATCTTGCAATTTCTTTCCATTATACAAAGCAAACACATATTCTTTTGAGCCACACATCTGCATAAAATATTTATCCGATTCCGAGAAATCAAGGCTTTTGCTATGCGCATCCGGAGACAAAAGCCTGTCCCCTACCTGGAATGTCTTTCGAATATTCCCCTCCAAATCATAAAAATGAAGCAAGTTCATATTCAATAGGGCACATACTAAGGTCTTGGCCTGCTCATTCACACAAATATCGCTTTGATAAAGGAATGACCACGAGGATTTATCATATGCTGAGGTTTTGTCCGGATAATAATCAGCTTCTTTGATCAGGCTATTACTCGATTTATCCCAAATAAAAAACAAACCATTCCCATTCAATTCTGCATTTATTCCATAAATAAAACGGCTCGTTTCATTCAAGCTATTCCCGAAAGGAAAATCAGAGGGCATGAACTCATCCTCAACGGTTAATAGTCCCTGATTCCATCTCATCTTGCCGAATTTCCGGAGATTGATATCCGAGAATGCCAATGTATGAGCATCCTCTCTAACCTCCCGATTAAAATAGGGCTGCTTATATTCGTCCGGTCCGGTCCCTTTATACAAATTCCATACACAATAATCCGGATTCTTGAACGAACGTACCTGTATCAAAGAATCACTATAAAAATCCGCAAAAACAACGAACGTATCCAACAAAACCATATCATAGAACATATTCAATGTCTTCTGGTCGGATAAGAACAATTCCGTTTCCGCGCTTTTCATGGAGTCCGGTATCTGTTCATATTGCCCCAAGTGCGAATTGGAGCAACTTGTTATAAAACAGAGAAATAACAGCAACTTTTCATTCATCGTATGATATATTTTGCAACTCTTTTTTTAATTAGCAAGCTTATGAGCTTATAAGTTGCAAGTTATTGCAAAACAGATAAGCTCATAAACTTACATATACTCCTTTCATCTTCTTCTCAAAGGGACACGCGCCATCCAGGTCAATGTACGCCAAAGCCATTCTAAAGGACCATAATAGAATCGCTTAATCCACCAATTGCTATATAGAATCTGGACAAGGACAAAGGCAATGCCTACCAGCAAACTTTGCAAATAGTTGCACTCTACCGCCAAATTAGCACCGAATCCGTAGAACAAAGTGACTCCAACCATCGATTGCATCATATAATTAGTAACACTCATCCGGCCAACGGGAGCAATCTTGTCTAAAGCCGAACGCCAACCGTAATTGTAATACAACAAGGTAAAGCCACAGATATAAATCATCATCAATCCTAAATTAGCAAAGGTCTTAAACAACGTATTGCCTACGTATAACGCATAATCCTTGACACCCATTGCCGGTAAAAGCAAAACAATCAGATAAAATACAGCAAACCAAGCTATGCTATAAGGCAATACTTTCCGACTATATTTTACCATCAAGACCTCATCTTTATGAATCCCCATGCGTCCAACCAACATGCCGGCAATAAACAATCCCAATAATTGCAAATAACGGAAATTATTAATTAACCATAACCATTTGGCAAATTGACCTTGCCACAAATTGAATGAAAGCACATCCGTAAAGGAACCTTCTATAAATATGCCGGCACAAAGCGTGTATAATTGGTTCATATAACTATTCAATGCCGTTGGTTCATTGGGCACATTATGCTGGAGCAAAGAGACAAAACTTATAAGGGCTGGGATTTGCAAGAAAAGCAAGATCATTATACCCACCAACCATTTTGTTGGAACCTTATATAAAGGGACCAACAAAAGCCCAAGAACCGCATATACCACAAAGAACTCGCCCATGTATACCAGTCCGTTGATATAGCCGAAAAGGAACAGAAGAATCAATCTCCACACGAAACGCATCCGGAAATCATTTCCTTTCTGGGCTTGAGAATCCATCTGCATATAAAAACTCAATCCGAACAAGAAAGAGAAAATAGCATACGCTTTCCCGGAAAACAGGAAATAAACGGTATCATATACCCCCTTATCTACACATTGCCAGAAAGGAGAGTTGACCTCCGGGACCAACGTCAGGTCAAAACGCTCCATGCAATGCAGCAACATGATACCAATCAGGGCAAAACCACGAAGCGCATCAATAGAATTGATGCGCTTCTTCGGGACTATAGTCGTCATAGGCTATACTTATTCTTCCATAGCCTTGATAACCGCTTCATTAGCAGCTTTAATCTTGGCTTCGTTTATCTTGATTACTTTACGGTCATACGTCATCAAACCATTAACCTCACCTTCCACATCCGTAGTTTGTGTATAAACAGCAGCTGAGAAACCACGTTTAACCAGTTCTTTCAACTGATTGGCATATTTCACATATTCCTCTGTTACCGCATCACCATCTTTGAACTGGATATATCCCCAATTGCGTTTGTTCCACCACAAGTGGCCGTCCAATGGCAAACCGATTCCACCATATTCACCCAATACCGTTACACGCTGAGCATCTACCAGATACATTTCCGGTCCCGGATAATTATGCAAGTCCAGAATATCGCCACAAGCACGATGATTACCACCACTTGCCGGGTTAACCAAACGAGACGGGTCATAATTCTCGGTCCATTCTACAACCTTCTCCGTATCGAACTGGCCCCATGCTTCGTGAACGGAACCCAAACCACTACACTCGGATTAGAGATGCAAAAATCCATAATCTCTTTCCATTCCCGATAATAGTTAGCTTTTGATTCCGCAGAACGTTCGTGATAGATACCGCCATTATAAACACGAGGTTGCCATTGATAATCTCCATGGTCTCCGCTCGGCATATCTTGCCAAACCAAGATACCCTCTTTATCACAATGATAATACCAGCGAGCAGGCTCAACCTTTATATGCTTACGAATCATATTGAATCCCCAATCTTTGGTCTTCTTGATATCATACAACAAAGCCTCGTCGGTAGGAGCCGTATATAATCCATCCGGCCACCAACCTTGATCCAGCGGACCATATTGGAACAACGGTTTATTGTTCAAGAACATACGCATGATTCCGTTCTTATCTTTCTCAGCTGAGATTTTTCGGAATGCCGTATATGATTTGACAATATCTACGGTTTTACCCTTTTGAGTCAACGTGATGCTCATATCATACAGATAAGGATTTTCCGGAGACCACAAAGTCGGGTTATTTACGCCTAAACGGATTTCCTGTCCTTGTACACCTTTTGCCGATGCTACAATCTGACCTTTATCCATCAATTTTACTTCTACGATAGAAGAAGCATCACATTTTTGTGAAGTGCTGACGGTTACGCCCAGCGTATTCGCGTCAATATTCGGAATAGACTTGATAGCCGTAATATGATTAGGAGCGACCGGTTCCAACCAAACCGTTTGCCAGATACCTGTTACCGGAGTGTACCAGATACTTTCCGGACGAACGACTTGTTTGCCTCTCGGTTGATACCCTTTGTCAGTCGGGTCCCAAACACGAACCACCAACTTCTGCGCACCTGAGCCTTTCAGATAAGGAGTAATATTGAATGAGAACGGAGTAAAACCACCCTTGTGCGAGCCAATCAACACATCGTTTACAAATACCTCGGCTTTCCAATCTACGGCACCAAAATTCAATACTACATCTTTTCCTTTCCATTTAGAAGGAACCGTAAAAGATCTCTTATACCACAATTCATTTTTCTCTCCTACCTCTTTTTGTACACCGGAGAGAGAGGATTCAACGGCAAACGGAACAAGGATTTTACCATCGAAAGCCGTAGGTTCAGCTTCGCCAACCGGTTTAATGGCATATTCCCACTCACCATTCAAATTTTGCCAGTCGGCACGTTCCATCAATGGACGCGGATATTCAGGCAACACCTGTTGCGGATTAATCTGCTCCGCCCATTGCGTCTTAATCTTATCGCCAGCGGGCTTCCACTGAGCTTGCGCGCATAGAGTAAATGCCAATGCGCAACACATCAATAAGGTCTTCTTCATAAGTTTGAGTTTTAATAGTATATTATGATTAAATTGTTTACTTACCCGTTTGCATAGTCTGCTCAAGGAGCTTCATGTAATATCCGCCTACCACCGAACGGGCACGGAATCCCACCGATTTGGCATCGGTCGTTTCATGCCAATCGCTCAACGGCATACGGGTTGTCGTCTCATTTGCATATTTATAAATCGGATCAACCAAAGCATGGAAATCCTCCATATTGCCCGTCAAACAAGCCGACCACATAATCCAATCCGTCTTTGTATACGTCTTGCGGCTATCCAAAGGCAAACCATAGGCATTCTGATGAGTGCGATAATAAGCCATCTCGGTAGAAGCAATCTCCGAATCAAAAATCTGCATACCAAACAACTTATCCCAAATCAGATTATATTTCTGGCTCCACGTGCCGGACTTGTCAAATGTCAGTTTGTAATGATCTCCGTCCTGCGCCATCTCTTTCCATTTAGCCGCCATATCCCGTGCCGCACGGATATACTTCTCTGAGGTTTCCTTCTCGCCCAGCATCTCCGCCAATTTACCATAACCAGCTATACCCATGATAGCTTTAATAGACAGGTTGGCATTATGGGCGAAATGCCCTGCGAAGTCATCCGTACACAACTGGTTAGCCGGGTCCAATCCCTCTTTCAACAGATAGTTGGCCCATGTGGTAAGAACCTCCCAATGCTTCTTGGCGTAATCCGCATTCCCTTCGCGCAAGGCTATGGCGGTGGTCAGAATCAGCATATTGCCACTTTCTTCCACTGGCATATCACCTCCATAGGTCTGTCCGTTGGCCAATGGATAAGTACCGACATCATGTGCCGCAAAAGGCTTTGTCCATTTTCCACTTTCACTATATTCAAAAATGAAATTCATCATTCCCTTCAACAACTCCGGATTATAAACCAGGAATAAAGGCGAAGACGGGTAAGTGATATCTACCGTTCCAATCGAACCATTGCTGAAATTCTCTTTCGAGAAGAACAACAGATTCCCCTCTTTATCCTGAACCAGCTTATGAGCGGCTATCGACTGGCGATAAACCAATGCGCAAAGCTCGGCATACTTTTGTCCGCCCACATTCCGCGTAGCATCAACCAATTCCTTATCAAACGCGCGACAACGCTGCATGATGGCATCATACTCTTGTCTGGCTTTGTCCAATACCTGCGGCATATCCACCTCGCCATTATGCTTCCAATAGGCCATCCGGTTATCATTAAAATACTGGATAGAATAAATATCATCATATCCAATCATGGCATAACCTTGCGCCGTATTGACCTTACCCAGGTTTTCACTAAAACCCAAATAGTGCTCCGTGTTCGAAGCTTCCAGGTTTTTATCCGTCTGGAAAGTCCCTTGCTCGGCAAACGATTTCTTCATCGTTAAGAAATCGCCCACGCCAATGGTTGTATTGGGTTTCTTTTCCGATACCAGATAGAAATACCCCCAATCAATACGCACATCATCTCCCCGTGTTTGCAGGATAGGCTGGTCTACCGTACCGGTCTTGGCCCATACCAATCCGTTAGCCGACTCTTCCACTTCAGACGACACCTTTTGTCCCGGCACATTGGTTGCCCAAGCCGACGAAGCCTCCAGGAAAACCTGCACGTCATGCTTCGCTCCATCCAAAGATTTTACTTGATACGAAAGGTAATTGACCGGACGAGTCATCAAATCCAAATCGTCCATCAACAAAGGAGCCGTAAAGACCACATCCAGCTGAACCGGTCCGCATTCAAAGGTATAATAGGTCTGCGTAGGCATGACCGTAACCGAAGTCTGCTTGGCCACCCGGTCAAAGAAAGTGGAATTAGGTTGTTTCTTGGAAAGTCCAAAATCCAAATAAGCCCCTCCGGTCGTATTGTGGCAATGTGCCGCAATCACGTTCTTTCCCGGTTTCAACGTAGCCTTCACTTCATCGGTCAGTTCCAGCACCACATCATTCTTCCAGACATAACCGGTCGAAAGGACCTCTTTCCCATTGATATAAAGTTGGAACACATCATCATGTGAATAAAGCAGATAGATATCCTTCTCGCTTAAATCCTCCTTCAAGTCGAAAGTGCGGCGCACCCAGATATCCGGTTCTTTCCAAACCGTCGACAGGTGTTGCATTTCCGGTGTACCGAAAGCCGCTTTACCCTTGGTCCACGAAGCATCGTTATAATCGGTAGCATTCCAGTTTCCGGCAGGTTTTTTCATCGTATAAGAAGCATCCCACTTCTCCAACGCGGCCGTAGGGAGAATCGATCTCAGAGGCAATGATTCTTTCCCCATAAAACGATAGTTCTCGCCATCCACACGCAAAACGCCCAACAAGGGGAAGGCTTTGCCCGTCCAGTGTAATGTCTGGCCTTGATACAGTTCATCATCGAACGACCAACCACTGGTGTAAGGGTCGATTGTCACTAAAGGATAGGCCGGAGCCCGTATGAAGAATCCAAATAGAAACGCAACGATTCGTTAGCAAACAGGATAAAAACTCATCGGTCGGGGAACGCCGCGCG
>URGO01000121.1 GCA_900547435.1 uncultured Parabacteroides sp. | reverse complement strand
AGCTCCCCTGTCCTTAGGGGAGCTGGCTCGCGAAGCGAGACTGAGGGGTTAAGATACCTCCCGCGTCATAACATCTCTTGCGTGCACTTGAGACGCAAAATATTGCGTCTCTACAACCATCCGGCGTAGGAGATGTTTCCCCTGTTCAATCGGATTTACAATCCGATTGTGTTGAGTATCAAGATTTTTAATCCGGTTATGCGCTATTGTAACCCCTCACCCCTTCGGGGAGCTCCCCTACAACAGGGGAGCTTTTTTCAAATCCTTAGGATAGCTCCCCTGTCCTTAGGGGAGCTGGCTCGCGAAGCGAGACTGAGGGGTTAAGATACCTCCCGCGTCATAACATCTCCTGCGTGCATTTAAGACGCAAAACATTGCGTCTCTACAACCATCCGGCGTAGGAGATGTTTCGACTACGCTTCGCTCCGCTCAACAAGACGTGGAGAAAAGATGTGATGCGGAGCCCCGATGCCGAAGGCGAGGCTGGATAGGATCGGCCTCGGCTGGTGAGCGTCAAGCGAACGACCGGAACGGAGCGCCCGGGAGCATCGCTGTTTGAGCGCAAAGCGCGAGTTTGCGATGCGAACAGCGGAGTGCAGGGAGCGAGCAGCGAAGCAGGCGAAGCCTTGACCTTTTGGTTACTTTTGGGTCAAGCCAAAAGTAACGGAAAGAGAACCTATAATCAGCTATTTTATCTGTTTCCGCCAATCACTGAAAAAGTAATGTACGGCATACGCCTCTTTCAGACACTCCTCCAATTCCTCGCTTTCCTCTTTTTCCAAAATGGCGCGCCGCGCCTGATGGAAATCAAACGGCGTTACCTGTTCTTTCGGAATCAGATAGACCTCCGCCTTTTCCGCTTCGCTCAGACCGGCATATAACTGCATCAGCTTCCACGGCCCGGTAGTCCGCAACACATAATCAAACCGATGTATGTTATATCCGTTCTCCTCAGGAGCAAACACCGCCTCGATAATCTTCTTCATAAAGGGATGGTTCGGGACACTCAGCATCATGCCGTTGTTGAAATAATGCTCCATCTGCAACTCGAATCCTCCGCCATGCGTTGCCGGCTCTTCCGAGAAACAACAGGTTTTTCCCTCAATCAGCGGTTCGATGGAGCTAAGCGATTCATAATCGAAATCCACATACATCCCGCCTATCTGGTCCAATATCAGGTACCGGATGGCATCCCATCGCTGGATATTGTAGGGGAACTGCTGATATACTGTCCAGTATTGCGGATAATGCTCCTGCACAAAGTCGTTCATCATCCGGTTGTCCCAAACCCGGTATTCCCATTCCGGATAATCGCGTTTCCACGTGTCGCCCAACAATTTGAAGATATTCGGTAGCGGTTCTTCAATGCCCGACCATATTTGATGGATTATTTTTGGAATGCCCATTGATTTTTCATTTAATGATTGTACATAAATTGTTCTTTCCCATAGCTTGCTCATAATTTGACAATGGAGGGCACATGGATGCATACAGACATTCGTTACAAGGCTTGGCATTTTTCCGAATCCGCAACCAGCTGCCTCCCTTTTCTAGTTCTTTAAACACCATTGATGCAACAGACTGCTTTTCTATGTTCCCCAAACTGCTATCATTCAAATTGCTATGGATATCGCCATTCGGCATGCAGACTAATGAACCGAAAAAACAGTTATTCAAAATAGAATTCCGTTTTATGCTTTTATACGGTACCTGTTTTATCTCTTCCTTTGAAACAAATATGTTCTCTTGGAAAAACTCATAATTGTCGCCATTATAAAACGGTGTCAGATTGATGTTTTGCTCTTGTCCTTTGCAAAATGTTTCTATCCAATTTAAGTCATCCGCTGATTGTACAAAAAAGTTTATTTGGACATTTTCTGAGTTCAACCTTGTATAAATAACACGTCCGTTCTCCAATTCCTGTCGGTCCGTACATAGCAATTCGATTGTATTCCTTGAATCCTGTAGGATGGGATATATTTTCTCGATATCTGTGATATGCTTTGTGTTAATCATATATACCTTCTTAAAAGAAAAGCCATTCAGTTTTTCAACCAATTTGTCAAGGTTCCCATAAGCCAATATGTTCCCTCCGGTTATATTGACTTTGAACAGGGAAGCTTCCTGCAAACTGTTCAGGCACGAGATAATGGTATCACAAGGAAGTTCTTTGTCTCCACCCCCTTTGTGACAACAAACGGCTTGTTTATAATATCGGTCGCATAACCTGCAATCAAAAGGACAGGTTTCGTTGATATAAAATGTCATTTCAGTGATATTATGCAGGATGGAATCGCCTTGATAATAATAGGAATGCCCTTCTCTCAATATCATAGGCGCGGATTGGAACACTATAGGTTTTTTACCATGTTCAGGAACGGGCAACAAATCTCCCATATAATGATTTCTGGCCTCAACAATGAAGCCGTACACATCGGGATCGGCTTCACATTCCACCTCCATGATATTGTTGTTTTCTATGGATGTCAGCTCTTTCACAAATGCGTATATCCCATCATTTTGATAGGTTAACATATCATGATTCAACGTATTGTATAAAAGCACTTTGTTCGGTGCAACATAGTTCACATACACATAATTGTCAAAATAAAACCATCGTCTGTCCATACGCGTTTCAGCTGTTTTGTTTTAAAGATGTCATAAAATTAGTGATGATATGGGGATTCTCTTCATATTCTTCGACCAAAGAAGTAACATATTGGTTGAATCCCTTTTCGGAAAGAAATTTCCCGCATTGTAGCTTATGATTGTTCTCTTTCATGGTAAAGAGACAAGATTTGCAAAAAACGTTTTTGCACTTATCGCAAAGTTCTGCCGTTACTTTCTTGAACATATCATTGTAATATTCAGCCACACCTTCAAAATCTATGTCCACACGTTTATCTGATATTTCACCCATTACAAAACTGGTGCCGACTCTTTCGCAAGGCAACAATTTTCCGCTTGTGGTAACGTAAATCCGGTTTTGAAAAGGAATGCAAGTCCCGGTTGGCAAAACTGCATTTTTTATGTCAAACCGCAGAGCATTATAGTCCGCAAACAAATTGCTGTCATAATAATTCAATATGCTTATCAATTGCGCGTTCGCAGAAGAGAATTTTTCTTTTATTTCCGGATGGCACACACTTTCGTTGTCTAATGCTTCGGTCGGATTCTTATACAGTTGTTCAAATTCCTTTTCTTTTTCTTTAATGACACCGAATGTATTTAAAGGCAAAAACAAAGGTGTCTTGTTAAATTCTTTTTGGAAGAAATCAGATACTTCTACATAAGAACTCCGTTTATGAAAAACACTGTTGAAATTTACATTATTCCTGAAATAGGACGGATAACTTCTTTTTAGCAAGGATATGTTTTCAAAGACTTTTTCAAAGGATTCTCGTCCGTTGGAATAAACGCGGAACGCATTATGGAATTTATTGCCATCGATACTGATAAACAGGTTGAATTTCCATTTTACTAGGAAGTCAATGTATTTATCTAACAGCGTTCCGTTTGTAGTCATAGAGAAACTGATGTAGTTATTTTTTAGTTTCCAAGTAGACACATAATTAACGACCTGCTCGATGAAAGGGAAATTCATAAGGGGTTCACCTCCATAAAAACTTAGGGTTATCCGTTTGTTGTAGGAGACATTTAGCGGAGAGTTCCACCGTTCTAACATGAAATCCAGAAATGTTTTGGCTTTAGCGAAAGGCAGCTCCTGTTTTCCTCTTTGTTCAAAAGTGGAATATATTTCGCTGTAACCGCAGTATTTGCACTTCAGGTTGCAATTCTCTGTGGTCTCAAATATCACATGCGTGGAATTGGCCAAGGCTCTTTCCAGAAGATCCCGGGTTATCCGTTCGTCTTTGTTTTCTTTCTCCGGGTCAAAATAACCGGCTTCTTTCAGGAGCGCATATTTCTTTTGATAGTATGACACGGTTTCAGTATCTGTAGATGATAAGGAAGCCATGTCTCCTTTATGGGCAATTATTTCTAACAGAACAGGAGATAAGAGTATAACCTCTTTCTTCTTCTCAGAAAAATAATATCGGTTTTTATTTTTTGTTTGAATAAGCATAGCTTTATCTTTTAATTTTCACAATCATAATTACAGGATTGTCCTCTTCATCCAAACTGTCCACCATTTTTCGGTAAGCGTCATAACGGGCATCAGTAATGGAATGCTCGCCATCTCCGTTCTCTATGAACTCATGGGCATGACGAAAAGTACAGAGTTCATTTCCTATTACTCCATTAGGAAAATAGTCAGAACGAATACCTGGAGAGCCATACAAATCATCTTCTACTCCTAATCTTTCATATTCCTCTAATTCTCCTCCACCATATACTTTTTTACTTTTCTTATCGTAGGTAGCATTTACTCTATTTGAACAAATAAAAATATATCTATCTGTTTCCGAAATCCGAAGAATATCAAGAACTTTTTTGTCTATATTTTCTTCTTTTCCAGTAATCAATGATTTATCATCTCGAGTACGGCGTTCTAATTCTCCTCTATCGAAGATTGCATACGATTGTAAATGATATGGGTCTATCATTTGATAGATTGTATCACACCAAAAATCTTTCATATACATTCCTCCTTTATATGAATAAGATATTGGATTACACATTGCTAATCTCGGAATTTCTTTATCATAATCACATCTCATTTTTGAAATAATCTTTTTTTGACTTTCTGAATAGTATAACAGACTATAACGTTCTTCTTTTGGGGCAAACTGATAAAAATCCTTTTCTACAATAATCTCTTGAGGTTTGTATAACGTATTATGACTTCCCATATTTTCGACCCTTAAATCCTCTAAATATCGTCCTGAATAATCATATTTCACAAAACGTCCCGAATGGTAATCCGAGAAATAAACCCAATGGTTTAATGTGTCTACCACAATAGACATGGGCTTAGTATATTCACCCGGACCATTCCCTTTAGTTCCTATTTTATTTAAGAACTTTCCATTTCGGTTGAAACGATAACAACCATTATAGTCAAAAACAATGATATCATCTTTTGTCACTATAATGTTTTTTAAATAATCATCCAATAAACATTTTTCATTTGTTTCTAGTGGAATAAATTCAATATCTTCTGCAAATTGGCTAATTTGAAGTATTGGAGCCTTATTTTGATAGGCTGAATAAAGATCAATACGAATTTCATTTTTTGATGTTTTTTTTTGCATTATACGAGCTTCTTGACTATAAGAAACAATAACTTGAGATACTATTAGAAATAGTAGTAATAACTTTTTCATAAAATAATAGTATAAAATTGAATATATATTTGAAATACAATCAAAGAGGATAGAAAAGCATCCCCTTTGGCTGACTTTAATTAAACATAGCCGTATTTATCCCTTCTTTCTAACTCATTATCTACATTTTGTGTGTCTTGTTTACTAGTACAAGAACAACGCCAGGAACTACAGCTACCACCTTTGATTCGCTTCAGCTCGTCTGGCTGAAGGTTCTTTGAATCATTCAATTTTAATAAAGAGAGTTTCTTCATACTAAAAAAGATTTAAATCCGAGTCTACCCACTTCAGGCTGTTCGACAAATCACCTATATATTATTTGTTTAATAAACATTCTTGATAGAATTGTTGCATTCTCTGCTGAAAAATTGTCAATTCATGCTTTTGCATAAAACGTTCTCGCCCCCTTTGGGCAAATTGTACACGTATAGCATCATTGATTAAAAGATTATGAATCGCTTCTTGCAAAGAATCCATTATAAACTCTTTATTTTTATTTTGTGTGGGAACCAATATTCCGGATTCCCCGTCTTTTACCAATTCTGCAAGTCCTGTCGTATTACCGACAATCAGAGGCAGCTTCATCATCATCATTTCCAAAGCCACAAATCCGAACTCTTCATGTAGAGAGGGAAGAATGCCTATGTCGCTGATGGAAAACAGCTCGTATAATATAGGTTTATCCACAAATCCGGTAAAAATTACTTTTGACCATGCAGGTTTGAGTAACGGAAATATTTGCTCAAAACAACCGTCTCCTGCAATGATTAAACGCAGCTTAGGATGTTGTTTTTCCATTCTTGAGAATGTTTCTGCTAAGTACTCAATACCTTTTACCTGACTGATTCGCCCTGCAAAAATAAGTAATTGGTCATCTGCAGAGATACCGTATTTTTTGCGTTGTTCCGTCCGTTTATCATCGGATAAAGACCGGTATGAATCCTTTAAGCCATGAGGTATTAGGACTGTTTTTTCTTTTGAAATTTGATACAAGTTAATAATATCATCGTAGGAATGACAGGCAATAGCAATAATCCGGTCGCACAAATTCATCAACAATTTTTCGTGATTAAAATTTTTGACCAAGGTTTTATTTTCTTCTTTATTGGGAAACTTTAATGCTGCATTTAACTTCTTTCTATCTCCCAATAATTGAAAACTCCAGCTTGTATAATGTAATGTAAGAGTTACTGACGAATAGGGGAAATATTTCTTAAACAATGATACCAATGTTTCATCTTGCATGGCATTTAAATGAAATACAGGATTATTTGTACCACTAAAATAGACATACAAGGTAAAAAATGCATTTCTGTAATATTTTTTTATAAGTTCATTGCCTCCTCTGCTTTTGAAACCAGCCAAATCGAAGTAGATTATATTCTTTTCTTTATGCAGATTATAAACCTCATTTAAGTTTGAAAACATCCGTACCCGTACCACCTGCCACTCCGTGTCCTGCAACGCATCCGTCAGTTGGTTGACATACGTCCCGATACCGTATTTCGTAGAACGGCTCTCTTCGTCAAACAGGAAGATGCACTTGTCCGTCTTGGGGAGCAAGTCCGTTTTTACCGCTGCCGGATCCAGATTGTTCCACAGCCATCCTGCCAGTCCTTCTTCCAGGCCCAGCAACATTTCATCAAAAGACTTGTCTAAGGATAATTCCGAATGGGTCAGACAATCCGGAAGAGAAAGCGTCAGCTTTTCGCCCTTCAGTACTTGGTTGAAAACAACCGGCAAGTCGGCAGGTACTTCCTCTTTCTCAGTAAACTCCGCACGTTCCAAGGCTTGTTGTAGGGAGGTCAGATAAGCATCGTCAAAAGGCAATGCGGAAGTTGCTCTGTTCGCATTCAACCGGGCAATCACATAAAAGGCAATTCCCGCCAAGCCGCGCCGGAAACTCAAATTCGTCATCCGTAACGGGTCGAGTTCCATTACCTTGCGGTCGATGTCGGCCAGAATCTCATCGGTGTCGCCCTCCATAAATCCCTGCTGCACCAAGTATTCGATACCCCAGCCGATACCGCACAGACCGTTCTCTAAATTGACCGGCAAATCGTTATGAATCTCTTCATACAACTCATCCAGCAGATATCCGGCAAAATCCTCGTAATGCTTGCTTTGGGTGGCACGGGCATAGTGGGCAAAGAACAGGATAATCCCCATTCTGCCGTGAAACAGCCCCAGGTCTCCCGTGAAACTGCTGTTTATCGTCAGATAGGCCAGTGCCTGTTCGTATGTGGATGGTGTTAGATTGACCATGATTAGCTTTGTTTTTTAGTGTTTGGTGCAAACGTACGAAGAGTTTGAGTAAAAAACAATAGGGAAATTTATGTTTTACGACATAAGATTTTCTTGTTGCTTTTGGCTTGACCCAATGGGGGGGGCCGTTCTTTTGCCTTGATGCAAAAGAACCAAAAAATCAAGGCTTCGTCTGCTTCGCTACTCGCTCCCTGCACTCCGCTGTTCGCATCGCAAACTCGCTTCGCTCAAACAGCGATGCTCCCGGTCGCTCCGTTCCGGTCGTTCGCTTGACGCTCACCAGACAAGGCCAATCCCCATCGCCCTCGCCTTCGGCATTGGTTCCTTATTCAATCGGATTTGTCTTGTTCAATCGGATTTGCAATCCGATTGTGTTGAGTATCAGGATTTTTAATCCGATTATACGCTATTGTAACCCCTCACCCCTTCGGGGAGCTCCCCTACAACAGGGGAGCTTTTTTTAAGTCCTGAAGATACCTCCCGCGTCATAACATCTCCTGCGTGCATTTGAGACGCAAAATATTGCGTCTCTACAACCATCCGGCGCAGGAGATGTTTCGCCTACGCTCCTGTTCAATCGGATTTGCAATCCGATTGTATTGAGTATCAGGATTTTTAATCCGGTTATGCGCTGGTATAACCCCTCACCCCTTCGGGGAGCTCCCCTACAACAGGGGAGCTTTTTTAAGTCCTGAAGATAGCTCCCCTGTCCTTAGGGGAGCTGGCTCGCGAAGCGAGACTGAGGGGTTAAGATGCCTCCGGGAGCATCGCTGTTTGAGCGCAAAGCGCGAGTTTGCGATGCGAACAGCGGAGTGCAGGGAGCGAGTAGCGAAGCAGGCGCAGCCTTGACCTTTTGGTTACTTTTGGGTCAAGCCAAAAGTAACAAGCACAAATTGCATCAAGCCCCAAAGTAACGGAGCTATCACGGCTCCCCCAGGTAATAGACAATCAGATCCACCTGTTTGGGGGTCAGCATCCGCTGGCCATTCCGGTAGCCGGTGGCATTCAGTTCGTCTTGCAGCGCACGGTTATAGGCGATCCACCGCTTCAGTTGCGTGCTGGCCGACTTCACCGACGAATGCGGGAAATACAAAACGGCCAGTTCTGACATCGAAAGTGCTTTCATTCTCTATTCGTTTTTGAGTTGTTAAGTTTTAATTTTCAGCTTTCAATTTTCAATTTAATTCCAGCCTGTCAATCGAATCAAAATACTTCTTGAGCAGGGACTCGCAAGCCTGCGACAGCGCATCCGTACTCATCCAGTTGTCCCGGATGCGGAGGCCGTTGCTTCTTCTTTTCTGCTCCAGGCTCTCGAACCGCGCTATCGCCTCCTGCTTCTCTTGTTCGGAGTAGGGCAGCACGCCGCGCTTCTCCAACGACTCGTAGGTCCTGATGGGGAAGTTGATGTTGTCGCCCATCGCCCGGGTCTTGTAAAAATCGAAGACGGTCAAAAGGAAATGCGTCTCGTGCCAACGCTCCTTTTTCGGATCCGGCTTCGGAGCCTCCCGCCGCCGCGCCTCCTCTTCCAACTCTTGTTTTGCTTTCAGTCGCTTGTCGCATGTCTTGTAGCTCTTCAGCCAGCGGGTTATGGTCCGCCAGTTCAAGCCGACATACTCGCCGAAGTCGCCTTTGGCGCCCAACTCGAAGCAAACCGCCACCTCCTCCATGCGCAGGTAGGAATAGCTTTCATACAGGTCGTCTGTCACCTTACGTGCCAGCAACGTCAGTTCCTGCATGTCCGGGATCTTGAATCCCAACAGCATGAAATACTCTGTCAGCAGGTCTACGGTCTGTCCGCTGACTTTCTCATAGGCTAATTGCCCTAACGGCATCTGCTCTTGCAGTGCCTGTTTTAATCTCGTTTCTACGTTCATCGTTTTTTCGTTTTTTAGTTGTCTGTATTATTCTGTTCTATCGGATTTGCACTCCGATTATATCCGTTCTTTTGCCTTGATGCAAAAGAACCAAAAAATCAAGGCTGCGTCTGCTTCGCTACTCGCTCCCTGCACTTCGCT
>URGO01000120.1 GCA_900547435.1 uncultured Parabacteroides sp. | reverse complement strand
TTTTCTCGATACATTCCTCCTAATAGCTGAGTACCCAAGCTTTATTCCCCATGAAGACATGCTTCAGTCGTTCGCCTATCATACTTTACAAGCCCAACAGATCCAGGCTAGATATTCGTTCTCCATAAGGCGGATTGGTAACCAATATACCGGGTTGCGGCGCTTGGACATATTGCTTGAATGGTTTTACCTCCAATTCTACATACTTCATCAATCCCGCGCTACGAATATTCTCACGTGCGATATCAATAGCTTGTTGCGAAATATCCGAGCCATAACATTTAAAGGTAAACTCCCGTTCCTGGCTATCATCATTATAAATGCGATCAAACAATTCTTCATCGTAATCCACCCATTTTTGGAAAGCAAATTCCTTCCGATGGATACCCGGAGCAATATTCAAGGCAATCATAGCCGCTTCAATCAGCAACGTACCCGAACCACACATCGGGTCTACAAAATTCGATTCGCCTTTCCAACCGGTCAGCAAAATCATACCTGCGGCCAGCACCTCATTCAACGGGGCTTCCGTCTGCTCTACCCGATACCCCCGTTTATGCAAGCTCTCGCCCGAACTATCAATCGAAAGTGTACAATCGTTGTGCGAAATATGAATATTAATGTATAAATCCGGATTATTCACCCGTACCGATGGACGCTTTTGGAACTTCTCGATAAAATAATCCACGATAGCATCCTTCGTACGATAAGCCACAAATTTGGAATGGTTGAAATCCTCGGAATAAATAACCGAGTCGATGGCAAATGTTTTGTCGAGCGTCAGATACTTTTCCCATTCCACCTTCTTCACCTCTTTATAAACCGTATCGGCATCCTTAGCCTTGAAGTGATAGATAGGTTTTAAAATACGCAACGCGGTTCGGCAACAAAAGTTCGCCTTGTATAATAACTCCTTGTCACCGGTAAAGGAAACCATGCGGCGGCCTATTTGCAAGTCATTGGCACCTAAAGCGAGCAACTCACCGGCCAAGACCTCTTCCAACCCATATAGGGTTTTGGCTACCATTTCGAATGTCTCTCCCATTGTTTGTTGTATAAATATTTAGTTTTTAAGTTTTTTGAGTTTGTTCGTTTTTTTAAGTTTGTCGGTTCTTATCACATTTTATCCTGAAAACTTATAAACTTACATTATTCAATTACTTTCTTTCGGTTCTACGGATTCTCCAGCGGCCACATCACGCGTCACCCAGACATTACCAAAGATAGTAGCCCCATCACCAATATGGATATGTCCAAGCAAAGTGGCATTGGAATAGATTGTTACGTGATCACCTACGACCGGATGACGCTCTACGCCCCGAATGGCATTTCCGTTTTCATCCGGAGGAAATTTCTCTCCCGCCAAGCTGACCCCCTGGAATATCCGGACATAATTCCCGATAATGCTGGTCTCGCCAATAACCGTCCCGGTCCCATGGTCAATAGAGAAATGATGCCCGATACGGGCACCCGGATGAATATCAATGCCTGTTTCGGAATGAGCCAGTTCGGTTATGATACGGGGAATATAAGGTACCTGCAAAAGGTGCAACTGATGTGCTATCCGATAGTTACAAATCGCCCGAAAACCCGGATAGCAAAAAATGACCTCGCCCAAGTTTTGTGCGGCCGGGTCTCCATTATAGGTAGCTTCCGCATCGGTTGCCAACAAATCCCGGAGTCGGGGCAATGCCGCGATAAATTGCCCGGAAAGCTGTTCCGCCTCTTCGTGCACATGCTTCTCCTTACAATCCTGACAATTCGTATCGGCAAAACACAGACCAGCCTGAATCTCCTTGGCCAGCAGGCGATGCAAAGTCTCAACCAATACGCCGGTATGAAAACGAATCGTCTGCCGGTTGATTTGAGCCGCGCCATAATATCCCGGAAAAAGAATCGCCCGGCATAAATCGACCACACGCTTCAGATTTTCACCGGAAGGCAATGCCTCCTCATCCCGGCAACTATGAAACAAACGCCCATAAGATGCCTCGTCAGACAACTCGTCGATGGCTCCTTTCAACAGATCCCTCTGCTTTGATGCTTCCATATTATTTGCGAAAAAGATTTACCAGAGGATAGTGACGCGGAATTGCTGGGTATTCGGGCGCAAATCCATCTGAAAATCATCATAGCTGATATAAAATGCCACCCATCCCGGACTATAATCGAACGTATAGGTCTCCTGCCAGGTATAATCACCATCCTTACAATCCAACACGTAAGGCAACGGGGTCAGCGTCCATTCTGTCCCTACCTTTGTGTACATATTCCCGATTACCATGCCCTCCTGAAAGACATAATCGGTGATGTCATCCCATGGTTTTTCACACCAGAAATAAGTTCCGTCCGCTGATAATTGCCATTCTTCGCTGGTTATCTCAAACTCATGATAAAGCCACCCCTCAACGACACCTCCTGTCCCGTCTTCACCGGCAGGTCCTTGAGGCCCCATCGGACCTTCCGGTCCCATCGGTCCTTCACACGAAGCGAATGTTACCAACAATAGTAATAATCCGATAAACTTTTTCATTCAATCTCTTTTATACATATTATTTTGATAGTTCTGCAAATGTAGAAAAACCTTTTGATAAATAAACATTATTTACCCACATTTTCTTGCCTATCTTTCTTCTTTTCTTCAAAACGGGAATGATGCACTTTTTTCTTGCCTATCTTTTCTTCCGAACATAGGCATAATCGCCGGCGATTATGCCTATGTTTCCGTTCAAAGTTAGGCATGAATTTTTTCTTCGAAAAAGACAAAATGTAATTTTCTTTTTTACTTGAAAATAAATCCATATCTTTGCTCGCGAAAGATGGGTGTTACGATTCCGAATCCACGGAAAAATAATGAAAAGGGAATCAGGTGAAAGTCCTGAACAGACCCGCTGCTGTAAGCTCAATCAACCGGCTTGAGGCATCACTCTTGCCACTGTCAGAAGGACGGGAAGGCGCCATCAAGCGAGAGCAAGTCAGAAGACCTGCCTATCTTCAAACTTATTGTCGAATGGCTTTCGGGGAATAAAGCCGACAACACTAAAAAAGACAAGAATGAGATTTGCGAACCTATTGCTTCTTTGCATCCTGTCGCCCTTATGGGTTTGGGCACAGGAAATGGTCACTTTGTCCGGAATAGTAAAAGATACGGAGGACAAAGCGCTACCCTCTGTAGCCATCGCCATAGAGAATAGTTCTTCCGGTGTTTATTCGGAAGAGGATGGATCGTATGCCTTACAGGTCCGTCCGGGTACCTATACCCTCCTCATCTCCTCCGTAGGCTATGAACCGATTAAAGAGAAAATACAACTGACCCAAGACACGCACCGGGATTTCATTTTGAAAAGCAATTCCGTAAACCTCAGTTCCGTAGAAGTATATGGTAAATCCAAGAGCCAGCAGATTAAGGAGGGAGCACTATCCGTCAATGCCTTAGACATACAAGGCATCTCCACATCCGTCAATAGCCTGAACACCATCATAAACCGGAGTACCGGCATCCGTATCCGGGAGGAAGGGGGAGTAGGATCGGACTTCGAACTCTCTATTAATGGTATGTCCGGAAACTCCGTCCGTTATTTTCTGGACGGCATTCCTTTGGACACGAAAGGGAGTGGCATCACATTGGCCAATCTTCCCGTAAATATCATCGACCGTATCGAGATTTATAAAGGTGTAGTCCCGGCAAGTCTGGGTGCCGATGCATTGGGCGGAGCTATCAACATCATCACCAAAGAAACCCAACAAAACTATTTGGATGTCTCTTATGGGATCGGATCGTTCCATACCCATAAGGCGGATCTGAACGCACAATTTGTAGAAAAACGGACCGGATTATTATTCCGCCCTACCTTTGGTATCAACTATTCAAAAAATGATTATACCATGAAAGGGGTAGAAGTATGGGATGAGGCAAGCCGGGAATATATCCTCCAGAACCGGAAACGCTTCCATGATGATTATCTCTCCTTGTTCGGGCAAATCGAGATAGGCGTGACCCACAAGCCTTGGGCAGATGCCCTGTTCGTATCGGCTTCTTATTCCCAAGTGGATAAGGAATTGCAGACCGGGTCCGTACAGACCAAAGTATATGGTATGGCCGAACGCCAAGCCCATGCCTGGAACTTGTCAGCACGTTATCAGAAACGGGATTTCCTTTGGGAGGGATTGCAACTAAATGCCTCTTTATCTCACACGTGGGATTATTCCCTTACGATAGATACGGCTTTCCGGAAATATGATTGGAACGGGGATTATATAACCAGTTCGCGTAACGAGATAACCGGACGCGCCCGTTCGATGCGCCATTATAATCGCCCGACAACGATAGTCCGTACCAACCTGGACTATGCGCTAAATGCGCACCATGCGTTGAATCTGAATTATCTCCTGACCCGTACCGGGAATGACCGGTACGACGAGGTCGATACAGAGTTCGAATCCTCCAATGATTTATTGGCGAAACACATCATCGGACTTTCCTATAACCAATCTTTCTTTGAGGAAAAAATGGAAAATACGTTCTTCGTGAAAGATTATATCAACCATGTGAATATCCGGCAACAAGACTTGTATTGGATTACGGGCTCTGAGGATATTCCGGCCTCATCTACACACAATTATATCGGTTATGGTGTAGGGACACGTTACGCCTTCTTGGATGCCTTCGCCCTGAAAGCTTCTTTCGAACACAGTGTCCGCCTCCCTATGGCAAGAGAGTTGTTGGGAAACGGAACCACGGTTTATGCTAACGTGAAACTCTCGCCGGAAGAAAGCAATAATGTAAATGCAGGATTGTTCGGGACCTATCGCCCCGCCTCCGGGCATACGCTTTATTATGAGGCAAACGGATTCCTGCGCTATGTGGACAATTATATTCAGGCCGTAGTTTCCGAGAAAGAGGGAATGATGCAATACCAGAATCTCCCGGCCGTACACATCAAAGGCATCGAAGGAGAAATCCGTTACGATTGGCAAAACCGATTGCAGCTCCAAGCCAATGCCTGTTATCAGGATGCCCGGGACCAGATGAAATTTAAATCAGACGGGAAGCCTTCGGCCACCTATAATAACCGGGTGCCCAACAAGCCCTGGCTCTTTTGCAATGCCAATGCATCCTATTCATTTTATAATATAGGATTGCCGGAAAGCCGGTTACGCATCAGTTATGATTATCAATGGGTACACTGGTTCTTCCTCTCGTGGGAGGCCTATGGCGCGTTGGAGAGCAAAGCTCGCATCCCGGCACAACATATCTCCTCGTTGGCCCTCTCCTATTCCTGGAAAAACGAACATTACAATCTATCGGTACAATGTGACAATTTGTTTGATGCTACGGCATACGATAATTATAAACTCCAGAAACCGGGGCGTTCTTTCTTTTGTAAGTTCAGATTATTCATCAATTAAATTCTATTTCATATGAAAAAATTCCAACTATTTGCCTGTGCCCTTGCTACGGCACTATTTACCTTATCCTTCACGGCTTGTGATGAGGATGACCCTGTCGTTCCGGACCCGGAACCCACTCCTACCCCGACACCGGACCCTGATCCGGATCCCGAACCTGCTCCGGACGAACAAACCTATCATTTCGATTTATTCCTGACCGTAGGCCGGCAAGGGGGAATGGGACGCGATGTAACGACCATCGTTAAAAGTATAGATGCACTGACCTCCGACCAGGGAATGATTAACCTGGAGAATGATGGCGTGGAAATCAATGCCGATTATACCCTGGAAACCATCTGCAAAGGGGCTTATTATTATCAGGTACCGATATCGGCCGACCGTTTTGTGAAATTCCAGATCAAGGACAATGCGGTAAATGTCGTCCAGGCCCAACCGTTCCAAGCGAATACCTACAATATCCGCCAATATACCCATACCTGGATTGATGACAATACCTTGATCATCATGGCCGCTGACGGAGAGGCCAAACATATCCAATGGACCAAACTGAATGCCCAGGATATGAGTATTCTGGATGAAGGCACATTGGCTTTAGAAGTTCCTATGCAGGACGAAGGTTATACGGTATTCTCTACCTCCGGAATATTAGCGTTTAGAAAGAGCGATGCCAAACTTTTCTATTTCTATTTCGGAAAAACCAAGTCAGGACGAGGAGGAGAATCAACCCCTTACTTCTATACGGCTATCATCAATCCGGAAACCATGGAGATAGGAAGCAATCAAGCCAACACATTAGCGCGGGAAATGGCCGGAAGTGCGTATGGCGAACTCTTGCAAAACACCGTCATGTTTGATGAAAATGATAATCTTTACTTAGCGGCATTTACGGATAATGGCACGATCGAAGAGGGACATCTGCTCCGCATCAATCAAGGTGATACAGATTTTGACCCGAATTATGAAGGATATAAAAATCCGGACGGGAAATTGCTCACCATCCACTATTTGGGGAACGGAAAAGCGCTTATCTATTCCCGGAACGATGCAGCCGGAACCGACATTGATAGCTATAGCCACTACTATTCTATCTTAGACTTGGAAACCGGAGAACGCACCCGCTTGGCTTACGAAGGAACGGAAATTCCTTATAGCAGCGGCCGGTTCTCCCAACGTACAGCTATTGTAGATGGCAAAGCCTACATCGGGGTAAATACCGAAACCAGCAACCCGTGCGTCTATATCTACGATATCGAGACCGGAAATGTAGAGAAAGGTGTTGAAATCGCCGAAGGCTATTACTTCGAACAGATTCGGGTGATGGAGGATGAATAAGGATTACATATTCCCAATAAGCATAGCATCCGTTATTTTCTGGGAAATAGCGGATGTTTTTGCCCGGATATCTCTTATTTTCATGCCTACCTTTTTGGGGAAAGGTAGGCACGTTTGCTTTCATTTATGCCTACCTTTTCTTTCGTTTATAGGCATGAATTTCTTTGGGGGAAGTTTGGCTCAATCATCTATGATCGCATCCCGGTTCTTGACGGTATATTTCTGTATACCCATGGATTCATAGGATTGCAACAAAGCCTCATTATCATCGGAAATCATCAATAACCGGTCATTCTCTTTCAATACCGTATTGCCTTTCGGAACGAAATAGCGGTTGTTCCGTTTTACCATAACCGCCAGGGTATGGTCCGGAAGACTTAAATCCATCAGGCGGTTCCCGTGTTCCAACACTTGGGGAGTTATCTCTATTTCACTCATCACGCTACGGATATCCTCCGATAATTCCACACCAAACTCCTCTTTTACAGGAGGTTTGTCAATCAGTTTCAACAGACGAGCCACATAAGTTACGGTTGTTCCTTGTACCAGCAACGACAATATGGTGATGAAGAAAACGATGTTGAAGAACCAACGCGCATGTTCTACTCCGGCTATCAACGGGTAGGTGGCAAAGATAATCGGAACCGCACCACGCAATCCGACCCACGATATATAGAGCCGGGCACGCAGGGAGAAATTCTTATACGGAAGTAACGAGATAAACACACTGACCGGACGCGCTATCAGAATCATGAACAGGCCGATACCTAAACCAATATGCGTTACCGGCAATAACTCGTGCGGATTCACCAACAATCCCAATGTCAAGAACATTACGATTTGCCATAACCAGGTAAACCCGTCAAAGAACGTCCCGATACTTTTCTTATGGACAATCTTGGAATTACCGAAAATCAATCCGGCTATATATACCGCCAAATAGCCGTTTCCTTTTATCAAGGTAACTACCGAGAACGTAAGAAAGGCAAAAGCCAGAATCAGAATCGGGTACAAAGAAGTGTTGTCTATATTGATTTTATTGACAACCCAAACCGCTGCTTTCCCCAAAAGATACCCGCCTATGGCTCCAATACCCAATTGCAAAACCAGCATCCATGCCGCTTCCGGCACACTCATGCCTTCCGAGCCGATAAAAGCAATCAGTATCAAAGTCAGCATATAAGCCATGGGGTCGTTGCTACCGCTTTCCAACTCCAAGGTAGGACGAAGGTTTTCTTTCAGCAGGACACCTTTGCTCCGTAATATGGAAAAGACCGAGGCCGAATCGGTAGACGACATGACCGCCGCCAATAGCAAAGCCTCCGGAAGAGTAAGCGTATCATAAATGCTGCTATAATGGCATACCACATAAATAAATCCGCCGGTAATAAAGGTGGTAAGCAAGACCCCTACCGTGGCCAGCACAACACCCTGCGAAGCAATCGGACGGACTTCGCTCAGCTTGGTATCCATACCACCGGAAAACAGGATGATACTCAACGCCAACATGCCTATGAACTGTGCTGCACTGGGATTGCTGAACTGAATGCCTAAGCCGTCGCTGCCGAACAGCATTCCGACACCTAAAAAGAGAAGCAAGGCGGGAAGGCCGAAACGGAAACCGGCTTTACCGGCAATAATACTGAAGAAAAAGATAATCGAAGCAACCAACAGGATTGCTTCCGGATTCTCGAAGATTTGTAATTCGTGGAACATAGGCTGATAATAACGGTTTACTCTATACTTTGTCACTTCAAAGTAAAGAAAAAATAACGATATGCACAACAGCTTAACACTTAAAAGACAAGGTTATCTACTGACTAATAAATATATTCACTATATTTGTGCTGATAAAATTAACGCTATGATTAAAACAAATCTATTCCTACTATTGTTCGTTCTCCTCGCGGGAACTTCGTGCAATAGACAGCAACATTTCATTTCGGACGATACGTTCCGCGCCGAAGTGGAGAATGACTTCCGGGCAAAGCAGGCCGCTCTGCCGGACGGAAACCTTTTTTCAGTCTTTAACCAAAAGATGGCGTCCGACGAAAAAGAGGCGCTTACTTTCTTGTATGCCTATATGCCGATCGGAGATATCACGGATTATGACGGGCAACTGTATCTCGACAATATCCGCAGTTCGTTTCGTGCACGGGTGGAAATGCCTTGGGGAGACAGCATACCGGAAGACATCTTCCGCCATTTCGTACTTCCCGTGCGGGTCAACAACGAGAATCTGGACGAGAGCCGCATGGTCTTTTATGAAGAATTGAAAGACCGGGTGTAGGGCTTGTCCTTGTATGACGCCGTGCTGGAAGTGAACCATTGGTGCCACGAGAAAGTGATCTATACGCCGTCGGACGCCCGGACGAGTTCGCCTTTGGCATCCGTGAAGACCGCTTACGGGCGTTGTGGCGAAGAGTCGACGTTTACCGTAGCCGCCCTTCGTTCGGTCGGCATACCAGCCCGTCAGGTCTATACTCCGCGTTGGGCGCATACCGACGACAACCATGCTTGGGTGGAAGCTTGGGTAAACGGTAAATGGTATTTCCTCGGAGCCTGTGAACCGGAACCGGTACTTAACTTGGGGTGGTTCAACGGACCGGCTTACCGTGGTATGCTGATGCACACGAAAGTATTCGGCAAATACAACGGACCGGAAGAAGTCATGGACGTAACCGACGGTTACACCGAGATCAACGTGATCGACAATTATGCCCCGACGGCCAAAGCAACGATCACCATTGTGGATGAAAACGGCCAGCTGGCTGCCGGAGCCGATGTCGAGTTCAAAATATATAACTATGCCGAGTTCTATTCCGTAGCCAATAAGAAGGCGGATGCTGAAGGGAAGGCATTCCTTTCCGCCGGTAAAGGTGATATGCTGGTATGGGCGACTAAGGACGGCAAGTTCGGATATAGCAAGGTGTCGTTCGGAAAAGACAATAACGTGACAATCACTCTCGACAAGAAACCGGGTGACATCGAAACCGTCACGCTTGATGTCATTCCTCCGGTAGACGGTTCCATTGCCGCCTGCGTGACGGACGAACAGAAAGAGGCCAACGCCA
>URGO01000119.1 GCA_900547435.1 uncultured Parabacteroides sp. | reverse complement strand
GTCAAAGAACGATATGATTCAAGTGAACCGAATTTATTTAATTTTTAACCTTGTCCATTTTTAGTGGACAGTAGTGATATAATAAATAAAACGCATAACTTATAACAATCCTTTTAATTTATAAACCAACAAATTATCCTCGGGTTCTCCCTCTTCTCCAGCTCCATAAAGTGTATAATTTGTCTCATCCACGACATAATAAACAGGACGCCTGTCCTTTAAATGGTAGCGGATTACAGGGTTCCCATCCAAATCATATACCTCCAAATAAGTACCGCATGTGGAATTCGCCCGGTTTTCATTCCATGATGTTCCTAAAAATAATGCATAAAGATAGCGTTTCCCTAAATAGGCGTACACATAACTCATAGGAACATCTCCCTGATTGGAAGAGTTTACTTGGGTAGGATTGTCAAATTTAAACTTAACCCTTTTGATCAACTTAAATTCCGTATCCATAAAATCGATTTGTTTTTTATATCCATAGCAGAAAACAATACGATTCTCGTTGGCGTAAACATTTCCCATATTAGGATCCGCATAATAATCTACTATGTAAGAGTTCCTATAAGTCCATGATTTCTCAGGCAAATCACTTCCAAAATTCAACAAATACAAATCGGGAGCCGTGTACATGGCATCCACAATGAATGTCGTATCGTTGACAAATACGGCATTGCTGACTTGACTGATATAGTTGGGTTCTCTTGTATCTTTGAAAATCGCCTTCCCGTTTCCATTTATCTGGAAACGATGGATGATATGTCTATCTTCTATCAGAAGATCTGAGAACTGGTTTTGTATTAGCCAAGGTACTACAAATTCTTGGGGGCCTTCACCGATTTGTCCGAAAGCGGATTTCAATTTGTTATCCCGTAAATCATAAATATGGAAAATACTATCTTGCAGTTTCAGGTTTTGAAGAATCAGATAGGGATGTTTTATCTCCAGCCTTAATGGGAATGTTGTACCTTCCAAAGGCATCAATTCGGCAGACAAGGTCTCTCCTTTGGGGAATTCAGGTTCTCCCAATTGGCAAGCAGAGAGAAAAAGTAACAAGATAAAATATAAATTACGCATGGCAATTATGTTTTTTGTGGCAGTCCCACTTTTGATGAGACTGCTATTTCCGTTTCTTTTTGAATAACTCCTTCCCCTGCCATTCCTTTACCAATTGCGTGATGTGCTCTTGGCCCGGATTTTGGCAGGAGGAAAAGCACAACAATGAAATACAAAATATAGATACTAATTTCATCCTATTATTCCTTTCATATTATCCTGATCTAAATCCAGATATGCAAATTGCATATCATCGTCAAAAGCAAAAATTAAACGATTATTACTTTCATCGTAACAAAAGTGTAATATAGGGTAACCCACCTCTAAAGTCGCTATATAATCTCCATCCAAATTAAACACGATTAATTTATCAGGGCGATGGACATTCAGATTCCTGTTATCCTTAAATAACCTTTTGTCTCCCCAATAACTGGCTACTATTTTATCTTTGCAAAATATAGCCTCATCATAGTACGCGTTCTCATTAGATTTTATATTATTCCATCTTTTCCCATATAAATTATATTTCAGAACACCATCTAAAGTACATAGGGATAGTAGATCATGATACCAATATACTTCTGCATACAAATTGTGTTCAGGTGAAGCTGCAAAACTTACCCGTTTTTTCTTTATTTCAGGATGCCCATTATAAGACATAAATTCTCTTTCTCCTGTTTGCATATTCCATCTCGCAACTGCGGGGAAATAATCACCTGGATTGAGGACTCGCATGAATAGGGCATAAGACAATGTATCACTTTCATATTGCATCATAAACGGGAACTCTGTTCGTTCTATGTTTGCTTTTTTCTTTGGCAAATAATCAGAATGCGACAACACACTATCCATCGGAAAGTCATATAAAACTTGATGACCGTGGTCAATAACATAGAATGTATTTTGTTGGTTGTTACATAAAATTCTTCCCATATTAGCTATTTCGGAAGGTCCTTGACCTTGTTTTCCTACGCTTGTGAGATATTGAAATGTATTCTTGTTGAAGATATGTATGAGTTTGTCATATGACTTATAATCGCTGATAATTAAATAGTCGTTTAATATATATGGCGCTCCAAAATTGGAAATATCCACGTTGTTTATCGGTATGTTATGGATGTTCTGTTTTACCTCTATAACATTATCCCGTACGTCATAATATTTCCGGTGCCCGGAATCATGCTGCTTACAACTTGAAACAAGACCTAAAACTAATAGGCATAAAATTGTATTTATATATTTCATCACTCTGATTTTAGTGTTTATAGTTACGTTCCTCTATGTCATCAAAACTTGACACGTCATAAAGCCTTAATACTATTTTAAATGCAACATCTGTAATTGGATGATTGTATCATTATCTGCATAATCTACCATCTTGCACCAGGTGGAATCATTTACATAATAGAGTTTATTTTCAGAGGATACTTTATCATCCAAATCATTAACCAACGTGTAGTATATTGTTGGCGATGTAGGATTTTCTCTATTGATTAACACATACCTATAAGGATTGTCTTCTTCAAAAAGAAAATAATTCAAAAGTACATAATTGGAAGAAACGCTAAAGTCGTACAACATGGCTTTCCTTTCCAGTTCCTGCTTTTTAGGCATGGCTTGTAATCTTGCCTGCAACGGTAAAACTTGTTTCAAATCAATAGAATACATTTCCTCCAAAGAGTCTTGATTTATCCGGTACAAGGCATCACTATTTCGGTCATAATGATAGACAAAATCCGGTGTCTGCACGATATAGGTGGATATGAATTCAAAATTCTGGTCTTTTTGATCCGGATAAGTCAAGAATTGCCGGCTTAAACCCTCTTTCAAGGAATATTTCCAAATGCCGTTATTCGGATAAGCATGATGTATGCAAGGTTGTATCATAATAAAATCATGTGTGCCGATTTTAGCAAAATCCCGAATGAAGTATGGCATTTTGTGCCCGGCCAAGAAATGTCCGGTATAATTATATTCCATGATTTTAAAATTCATCATATCATAGACATAGATGCAGTTTAAGTCGGTATCTACCGCAACAGCATTATCTGAAAGATATTCTTCCGGGCCTTGACCTTTTCTATTTATGTGCTGTACAAATTGCCCGTTGGACGTAAAAAGAAAGATGCCTTCTTTTCTGGAGTCCTGAATGATTATCGTATCCTGATCAAAAAATATTTTTTTGATTCCCGTTAACAGCTGGGTATCTCCTAAATTCAATGGAACATAATCAATATGCTTGACAAATTGGGAATACGTTAATTCTTCCGTGCATTTATCCAAATCGATGGATATGACATTGTCTTTCGCCTCTTTCGTACAGGATAGCAAAAGCGATAAAATCGTTACAAATGCTATGTTTGCTTTCATACCGTTTTCATTTATGAGTCCAAAGATAAGCATTTTAGTATAGACTCATTTGGGGAGAATGATATTTTCCTTTATAATTCTGATAATTCTTTGAAAGAGTTTCAAGGCATGAAACTCCGGTTTCATCCTATGAAACAAAAGTTTCGTCCCTTGAAACTAGACAAAAGCCTACTATCTTAAAGTTTTTTTGCCGTTATCGGTAAGAAAACGTATTTTTGCATATATAAGAAACGGAAGAATAATTATAACGAACAATGGGGTATATTTCGGTCATACAATTTGCCGGGAAGTACGGCATATCTGAACGCACGGTGCGTAATTATTGTGCGAAAGGAAAGATTGAAGGGGCTTTCCTCATGGGGAAGAGCTGGAACATTCCGGAAGATGCTGTATTGCCCGGACGAAAGAACGCTAAAGAGGCCTATGTATCGCCTTTACTGAATGTGCTTCGCGAAGAAAAGAGAATGGGGTTGCAAGGGGGAATTTATCACCGGACGCAGATAGACCTTACCTATAACTCCAATCATATGGAGGGCAGTAAACTAACGCATGACCAGACTCGTTATATTTTTGAGACAAATACAATAGGTCTGGCGAATGGGACTCTGAATGTAGATGACATAGTAGAAACCGTCAACCATTTCCGTTGTATTGATTTTATCATCGAGCAGGCAGAAGCGCGTCTGACGGAAAGTTTCATCCAAAAGTTGCATGGCCTATTGAAAACAGGTACTTCGGACGAACGTAAGGAATGGTTTGCCGTAGGGGGCTACAAACGGATTCCGAATGAAGTGGGCGGAAATGAGACTTGTCCGCCCGAACAGGTCCATAAGCAAATGAGAATGCTGCTTAAGGAGTATAATAGCAAAAAACAAAAATCGTTGGATGACATTCTTGATTTTCATGTCCGCTTTGAACGTATCCATCCGTTCCAGGATGGCAACGGACGGGTGGGACGGCTGATTCTATTCAAGGAGTGTCTGGTTAACGGATTAGTGCCGTTCATCATTACCGACGAACTGAAGCTGTTTTATTACCGCGGACTGAGCCAATGGGGGCATACGAACGGTTATCTGACGGATACCTGCCTCACTGCGCAAGACCACTACAAAGCGTTACTGGATTATTTCCGGATAACGTATCTGTAAGAACTTACTCCCCCTGTCATCTGAACCATTGGGTCTGTCCGCGGGTATATTCGAAAATGCGTTCGTCCCGCCCGCGCGTGTGGTTTTGCAGGATCAGCAGGGCATTTCGGGGAACGGTATACACCAATGAATCTGAAGTGGCGGTCTGTTCACCCAATGAATGCCATTGCAGGTTGTTCCAATAAAGCAATTCATACCGGTCTCCTTTCCGGATAAAATTATCCCGATTCCGGGGAACATAGACAAGTTTCCGGATTAAGGTCGGTTTTCCCAAATCCAATCCCGCCCAGCCTCCATCCGGCTCTTTGTAGGTGAACGAAGTATAAGGATTCCCGTCAAATACGTTGGTATATTCATGCGAACCGTCCTGCTGGAAACATCCCGGTGTACCTATGACGGTTCCTTTCAAGGGAACGGTATCATCTGTCCCGGCATAAAGCATCAGTTCCGAGATATCCGAATAGCTCCCGTCCGCACCCCGATACCGTACATACCGATAGGCCTTGTCTCCGGATAGAAAAATCCGGTTACACAAACGCTGAGGAGCCGTTCCAATCCGGTAGAGCGTGTCCGGAGAGGCGAAATCGGGACGATGGCTTCCTTCTATGACGCCTCCTACCATCCGTCCCAAGTAATATTCGTGGAACAGGGGGTATTTGTAGTAGAGCCGGACCACTTCGCGCTCCGTTTCCGGACGGTAAAAGAAAAGCGACCCGTCACGCCGGTCTATCAGGAACGCATCACTGACTATCTCCGTCCGCTCCCCGTCCCAGGTTCCCAAGGCAACAACTACATCCCCGTCCACATTGTCAAAATAGAGGGAATCGGCCGTTTCCCGGTCCGGATAATCCACCGGAATCCAGCTGTCCCGGTTGGTCATGCACAGGTATAGGGTTTCTCCGGACTTTATGTTCTTCTTCAATTCCTTTTTGGAAACCGCCAGTTGGATAAGCAAGCTATCGGCATAAACCGGTGTCACATCTTGCATGAGCGGATAGCGGAACTTCGGATAGAGCGGTTCTTTCTTTTCCAGCCCTTTCCACATGGCCCGGTTCAGGCTGAACGTCGCGCGCCATACTTTGATGCGTGAGCTGGTATAGTCTACGGCACGTCTCACCGGGGCGTCCGGAAGTTCCGCCATATAGGTATCTCCGTTCCGGTCTAAGATAAAGCTCCACGAGTGCGGTTCGTTTCCGATTCCGCGAAGCGTCACGTAATCCGTTCCGCAAGGGATGCCCAACGCCCGTCCGACGTAAGTCAGGACATCCGCCATCTCCCGGCAACTCCCGGCTTTCCATTCCACGATTTCCGGACCTACGCTGGGGCCGGTCGGGAGCAGACCGGTGAACTTCATCGATCCGTCTTTCGTCAAGGAGTCAATCAGTACCTGTGCCGCCATGCGGGGATCTTCGGCTTCGGGCAATTGGCGCAGGCTGTCCAATAAAGGATTGAATTTACGATATAACGTCTCCCTCCACTCCGAAAGCGGTTCGTTCCCCACCCGGTAAGGCAGGATGTATTCGCAGAAATCCGGGAAATTAACCTGTTTCCCCCAAGGTTGTTCACGCCAGACCCGGAACGCCCAATCGATATGATGTACCAGAAAGGCGGAATCAACCGTCTCGATGTCCTGCTTCACGTGCAGGGATGAGGGGTGGAAATAAACGCCCGCCCGGTTCAACGAATCGGTTACCTCCGTAGGCGAGAGCTTGCTGGAGGCCAACGCCCGATAAAACTTTTTGTACTCCTCCAACTCCTTCCCTTCATACCCGTAATGATACGGCATGTTCTCAATCAGGAACACCGCCGCCCGGTGTTTCAGGCTGTCCCCCTCATAATGCCGCAATACCTTTTCCAATTCCGCCCGGTTAGCGCCGGCATAGTGCAGGGCTAACTCCAGTTCGTTATTCTTGTCTGAACAGGACAGGAATAAGAGGCATAGCGTGATGTATGTATAGAACCGTTTCATTATAAAAAATTATCTAATCCATTCTTCTCTTCATTTTCAATTTTCCATTCATTCCACCTTTCCCACAAACGAAAGGGCCAACGACTGGTCAGGGATATTCCCATAAACCGTAACCGTACGCCAGAAGTCGCCGGGCTCTTCCCCTTTATAAGACACAACTATCTCTTTTTGTTCCTCCGGGGCAATCTCTTTCCAGTCATATTCCGCCGTGGTGCAATCGCAGGAGGTGGTGATGCCTTTGATGACGAACGGCACATCGCCCGTATTCTTCAATAGTACTTTCTGCTTTTTCGTCTCATTCTCGGCTACGATGCCCATATCATATTCTTCCCGGTCGGGAACAAGTTGGGTCAAAGCAAGTGTGTCCGTTTCTTTTATTCCTGCTATCTCTTTCAGGTAAAGCTCCTTGACGGAGAGATTATGGATGGGATTGCCGATTACCTTGACCCGGTTGTCCTTGTCCAAGAGGAAGGTCTGGAACATCTGTTCACTCGGGAACCGGTTCAGTTTTCCGAACTCGTTTTGCGAATCCACGCATACGGGAAGCCGGAAGTTGTCCCGCTTCAAAATATAACGCAATTCCTTATTGTCTTTCGATTGGAAGAAAAACAGGAAAGGAACCTGTCCGCCACTGACCGAATCGACATAGGCGATGAACTCCTTCCATTTTGGCAATTGCAGCTTGCAACTGGTACACCCGACGGAATCGACATACACCAGCACCTTATATTCCGCCTCCGGAATCCGGTAATCCACCGTATCGCCTAATTGCCGTCCTCCTTCCCCTGCCATTCTTCCACCAATTGCGTGATGTGCTCTTGGGGTGAATTTTGGCAGGAGAGGAGTAAGATGGCAGCTGTCGAATATAACAAATAATAAATTCTATATATCAACATTATCGCTAGTATTTTTTAAATCAAAAAATACGATTTCAGAATCAATCGAAATTGCATAAATTTTGTTTTGCTGTTTATTTATCACAAAATCACTAATAGGGGTATCCAAGATGTATTTAGTTAAAGGTTTCCCTGCATTCGTAAATGTATAAATCACTTTTGAATAAGAATAATGTTCCTTATCTTTCTTGGTTTTTCCTGAATATAAAGCATAAATTTTATCATCCGTTGCTTTTACGGCTAAATAACTTCTTTTTGTATCAGGAGATTTTACTAATGTAGAATTCTCATCCGAACGTTTCTTGTCAAATCGTAAATCGAATCCCTTTTCTGGTCCTTTTAACATAATCTGCAAATTACCATTTAAATCATATATTTCAAGAAGATCCAAATAACGTCCTGCTAATACGATGTCTTTTTGATTGGGGGTTATAGCTAAATGAGTTGAGAAAATATCTGCTAAAACACCTTCATTTCCTGTTTGAGTGAAATCCAGATTCGGATTTATAATTGCCTTTACTTGAATCCCGGTCGAATCAAAAATAAAAAAACGTTCTTTGTATTTAAATAAGCTATTTGCAACAAACGTATCTCCAATCCAAAAAGGATTTGTTAGTCCTTTGATTTGTGTATTTCTCAAATTTAAAGTTTTGTATCTTTCTTTATTTGAGGCATCGTCTCTTAATGAATGCATAGGCTTCCCGGACCAAGTTTGTTTTGTTACATCATAAATCCAAAAGTCATTAGAATCTGAAGAAAAACTTATATTTGATACAGAAAGAAATTCTTCAGGTCCATTACCACGTATTGCCATTGCCCCCAAATAGTTATGATCTTGCGTTGAAAAGCAATGGACTAAAGAATCCGATCCATAGCTTGGATTCACTGAAAACAGAATTGTATCATTTAATGCGATTCTAACCGGATTTTGTATAATTAAGCTATCAAATAGCATTGATTGTAAATGACACGTTTTATCAAAAGAATTATCGTTGAAATATGTGCATGACTTGATGTCTACCCATTCTGTATGAGTTTCATTACAAGAAATGAATAAAAAGCAAATCAAAGCGCATATAATATTCTTTTTTTTCATATTTTAAAAATTAGAAATTCGCAACTTAGGTGTAAAATTTGATAATACCTTTATGTTCAAACTAACATTGACAATATCTGCACTTGAACTAAGTGCAGATATAATAAAGTTTAGCATTCGTCCTGATCTTTTAAAATGTCTCCAGATGATAATTTACATTCATCTCCGGGATCGGGACAACAACGTACACTTCCACCCTCTCCTGAAGCCAACGCTTCCACATTTTCGAGAGCCAAGTCCGAAAGTTCAACATTTTGCTTACTTTGCTGGTAGTTCCACCCAGTTACAGCTGCTAATGCCACACAAGCAACTGCATACATTATTTTCTTTTTCATGTCTTAAAAATATTTTGTTGAATAAAAAATATAAAGTTTCTTGAATCTCTTCCGCAATCAACCTTCCTATCGGAAAGCCAGCGTAAGGGGGATTCGCCCTTTTCCCGAAAAAATGTTTACCTTTGCTTGCAGATACCTCCTTTGCTATAGATTAGACATATAGAAAAGGTATTTGGGGGAGCCGCTTTGCTTACAAGACGGACGAAGCCGCGGCTCCCTTTTTTCCCTTTTTACTCATTCCCAATCCAGACTGAGATTGTCAATCTTTACCTTTACTTTCATACCATGACAATCCACATCTCCGGAAAGCGCGCAATAGTAATTGCCGTTTTCCCCACTGGCCAACGCCTCCATGTTAGCCAAAGCCAAGTCATCCGATATGGCTCTGTGACTGGTGAGGGAGTAATAATATCCCCCCATTCCTACCATAAAAATCGCTAGCCCGATAATTTTTACTACTTTCTTTTTGGTCTTTTTTCCATTCATACCCGTATCTTTGTTTAATTTTACGGCACAAAAATAAACATAAGTAGGTGAATTTGTTTCCTGAAATTTCCCTGAAATGCAGTCTTTATCTTGTATTTCAACACATTACACGGTCAAATTTCAGGAAGATTTCAGAAACAAAAGGAGGAAAAGAGATGGCATTTGACAAAAAAGAAGTAGGCATTATGGTCACAGTATTGTTCCTGCTATGTATTATTGAAGCAATAGGTTGCTTTGAACGGAGAAAATATATCATCAGTGAGAGCCATAGGGCCTTCACACAGGCCATCTTAAAAGAAAAGGAACTCTTTATCCAAAAAGTCAAATTTCAATACGATGCGCAAGAATCACCTACACCTCTGTTATCCGCAGAAGAAAAAAAGAATTGGGGAGATCAATATTCTTTAGGTGCAGAGTCCAACAGCAAATGCAACATTACGAAATATTTTTGAAAAAACACAATTTAGGAGTATCAAATTGTA
>URGO01000118.1 GCA_900547435.1 uncultured Parabacteroides sp. | reverse complement strand
GCACTATATATTGTTACTATACATGTAGTTAGCTATGAATTGTATTTTTTTTAAGATTTCCGGTCGCTGATTTTCTCTTTCTCCAGTCAAAGATTGTATCTACATTTGCGGGCGTGTAAGTCGATGAGAGGTTGTTCGAAAATTAAGAAGAATGAAGAATTAAGAATGAAGAATTACTTTGGGATAAAAATTCTTCATTCTGCTCCAAAGGAGCTATTCTTCATTCTTCATTTTTAAAAGTTAGCTGATGGTCGGGACCAGATTACGGTCGCCATACGCGTTGTCCACACGGGCTACATTGATCCAGAATTTGGAGTCATGCAACCAGTCCAACGGGAAGGCGGCTTTGCTTCGTGAATAGGAATGCTCCCATTCATTGGCGGTTACCTCATATTCGGGGTGCGGCGCATTCTTCAGCACGTTGTCTGTGCGGTCTGCATAGCCGTTTTCGACCTCTTTGATTTCGTTCCAGACACACTCCAGAACCTCCACGAAACGGTCTAATTCCGCTTTGCTCTCGCTTTCGGTCGGCTCGACCATCAAGGTGCCGTGTACCGGGAAGGAAAGGGTAGGAGCGTGATAACCGAAGTCCATCAGACGCTTGGCAATATCATTCTCGTCAATGCCCGATTGCTCTTTCACCTTGCGGCATTCCAGAATCAGTTCGTGGCCTACGCGTCCGGTCGTTCCGGTATAGACGATTCCGTAGGTATCTTTCAGTTTAGCCGCCAGGTAGTTGGCGTTCAGGATAGCTATTTGTGTAGCCCGTTTCAATCCCTCTGCTCCCAGCATACGGATATAAGCGTAAGTGATAGGCAGGATGCCCGCACTTCCGTAAGGAGCGGCGGAAACCGTATTCAGGTCGCTTCCCCAACGCACAGGATGTTGTGGCAAGAAAGGAACCAGATGTTCGGCCACGCAGATAGGACCTACGCCCGGTCCGCCTCCGCCATGAGGTGAAGCGAATGTCTTATGCAGGTTCAGGTGGCATACATCGGCACCGATAGTTCCCGGATTGGTCAGTCCAACTTGCGCGTTCATGTTGGCACCGTCCATGTAAAGCTGTCCGCCACAAGCATGGACAATATCGCACATCTCCTTGATATCTGCCTCGAAGATACCATGCGTAGAAGGATAAGTAATCATGCTTGCCGCAAGATTGTCCTTGTTGGCCTCTGCTTTGCTCCGGAAATCTTCCAGGTCGATGTTTCCCCGTTCGTCACATTTCACCGTAACCGTGGTGAATCCGCATTGTACGGCGCTGGCCGGATTGGTTCCGTGTGCCGAAGCCGGAAGGAGCACAATGTTGCGATGTCCCTGTCCGATGCTTTCCAGATAAGAGCGGATGATGCGCAATCCGGTATATTCGCCGGCCGCTCCGGAGTTAGGTTGCAGGGTGCATCCCTTGAATCCGGTAATCTCGCACAAGTAAGAAGAGAGATTCTCAATCAGCTCGGTATATCCTTCGACCTGCTCTTCCGGAGCATACGGATGGATATTCTGGAATTGCGGCAGACTGAGGGGCAACATGGATGAGGCCGGATTCAGCTTCATGGTGCATGAGCCTAACGAAATCATCGATTGGGCCAGCGAAACATCCTTACGTCCCAGGCGGGTGATGTAGCGCATCAGTTCCGTTTCCGTATGGTATTTCTTAAATGCCTCCTGTTGTAAGAAAGATGAGGTACGCGCGAATTTCGCGTTGAAGTAGGTCTTTTCCGGGATAGATTCTTTGAGCATATATTCTTTACCGATAGCTCCGGAGAAGATATAGAGCAATACGCCTACGTCGGTAGTTTGCGTTGTTTCATCCACACTGATGCCCACCTGTCCGCAATCGAAATAGCGCAGGTTCACCTTGCATTCCAAAGCTATCTCGCGCAAAGCCGCAACCGATACGTTTTCCGGAAGCTGGATGCGGAGTGTGTCGAAATAATTCGTGTTCAGTTGGGTATATCCCAATTTCTCCAATTCGCCCGCCAGGAATCCGGCCGTAGCATGGATACGTCCTGCAATATCTTTCAAGCCTTCTGCCCCATGGTAAACGGCATAGAATCCCGCCATTGTGGCCAGTAGAGCTTGTGCGGTACAGATATTGGACGTAGCTTTCTCACGTTTGATATGTTGTTCGCGGGTCTGTAATGCCAGGCGGTAGGCCGGGTGTCCGTAAGCATCCTTGGAAATACCGATGATACGTCCGGGGATGGCACGTTTGTATTCTTCTTTTGTGGCGAAATATGCCGCAGACGGGCCTCCGTAGAACATCGGAATACCGAAACGTTGGCTGCTTCCGAATACGACATCCGCGCCCCATTCGCCCGGAGGAGTGAGAAGTACCAGGCTCATCAGGTCGGCGGCTACGGCCACCTTCGTCCCGTTGGCATTTGCCCGGGCAATAAATTCCCGATAATCCTCGATAGAACCGTTAGCGTTCGGGTATTGCACGATGGCACCAAACACGTCCGGAGTGAACTCGAAGGTCTCATAATTTCCGGTGACAATATGGATGCCTTGCGGAATGGCGCGTGTATGGATAACGGCCAGCGTAGAGGCAAATACCTGCTCGTCAACAAATAGCGTATTGGCTCCGGCCTTTACCTGGGCGCGACTCCGGGCTCCGTGGAACATGGTCATGGCTTCGGCCGCCGATGTGGCTTCGTCCAGCAAAGAGCAATTGGCCAGCGGGAGTCCGGTCAAATCGCATACCATCGTCTGGAAATTGAGCAAAGCTTCCAATCGTCCTTGCGATACTTCGGCCTGATAAGGGGTATATGAGGTGTACCACACCGGATTCTCAAATACATTCCGCTGGATAGGAGCGGGGCAAACGGTATCATACCAGCCCATTCCGATATACGAGGTGAACACTTCGTTTTTCGAAGCCAGTTCGTGGATATGCTCGGCGAACTCACGTTCGGTCATGGGTTCCGGCAGGTTCAAAGGATGCTGCAAGCGGATATTGGCCGGGATGGTCTGGTCAATCAGTTCATCCAACGATTGCACACCGATGGCTTCCAGCATCTCCGGAAGTTCATCCGGAGATATGCCTACATGGCGATTAACAAATTTAGTTGTATCCATATTTTTTTAGTTTATAAGTTTTTTTTAGTTGACAAGTTGACTAGGCGATAGAAGACCAGGCTTTAAGTTAGTCATGTTTGCCTTTTGCCTTGTTCTCTTGTTCCCTTGTCATCTTGTCCCCTAAATATAAGGATTATTCAATTTCTCGAATGAAACGGTAGTTGGCAATCCGTGTCCCGGATAGATCCGGGTATCGTCAGGCAAGGTCAGAAGCTCCGTCTCGATGGAGTGAATCAGCTGGCCATAATTGCCGCCCCACAAATCAGTACGTCCAATGCTCCCGGCAAAAAGTGCGTCACCTACGAATACCGATTGGCTCCCGGCATCGTAGAAGGCTATGCTTCCGGGTGAATGACCGGGGATGGCCTTTACCTGCAAGCGGGTATTGCCGAAGGTTATTTCCGCCCCGGCGTTCAGATGGGCCTGTATCTCGATGTCCTGCACATGGACGGGCAATCCGAGTTGGCGGGCTTGTTCACCGATTCCCGGAAGGAGTTTGATGTCCTCCGGAGCCGATTCGGGTCGTAATCCGTATCGGGCATAGACAAATCCGGCTCCCATCAGATGGTCTACATGAACGTGCGTGCAGAGATGGTGTTTCAGGTCTAACTGATGCAAGGTGATATATTCCTCCACCTTGCGCCACTCTTGTGCGTTCATACATCCGCAATCAATCAGGATAGCCTCTTTCGTCTCGTCAGACAAGAGGTAGGTGTTCTCCTGAAAATAATTGACCACAAAGGCTTGTATCTCTATCATAACGGTACGTAAACTACTTTCTTGGTTTCAAAATACTCTTCTTGAAAAGAGTTGGACAGGTTGATGACCAAAGCCTGGTTGCGGAAGGGTTGGATTTCGTGCTCCAATTCGCCTCCTTTCAGGCAAATCAGTCCGTTGGGTAAGGCGTTGATTTGTTCTTTCCGGATATTCTTGCGCACGATTTTCACCAAATCCGCCAAGGGCATAACGGCCCGGCTCACCACAAAATCAAATAGCCGTTTCTCCTCTTCCCCGCGTGCATGACGGAAAGTCACGTTCTTCAATCCGATGGCTTCGGCTATGGATTGGGCCACCTTTATCTTTTTTCCGATACTATCTACCAGATGGAATTGCACCTCCGGAAACAGAATCGCCAACGGGATGCCCGGAAATCCCCCTCCGGTACCTATGTCCATGACGGACGAACCTGCCTTGAATTTCAACATCTGGGTAATCCCCAACGAATGCAGGACATGATGCAGGTAGAGGTTCTCAATGTCTTTTCGGGATATGACATTGATTTTTGCGTTCCAATCGGCATAAAGCGCGTAGAGCGCATCGAATTGCTTCTTTTGGTTCTCGTCCAGTTCCGGAAAGTACCTGTTCAATACTTCCAATTGCCGGTCGGCTATTTCCGGCCGTATTATTATATCGTTTTGTTCCATAATCTTATTTCATTGAAAATTGAAAACCTATAGAATAATTTTCAACTTTCAATTTTCAATTTATTAATTGTGTTATAGGCGTTTCCGGTTTGAGCAAATACTGTACTTCATCAAACGAAAGATGTACATGTACCGGCCCTACCACGTAAGCCGCTATTTCATATTCATTGAACGTATAGGTGATTCCCGTTTCGTCTACGAAGAAATTATTGTTCGGATAAATCTCGTCTACGCTGAAAAATCCAATGTTCTCCAGCTCTTTCGGGTCACTGAGTTCATTTTGTTTCGTGATTTGCGCCACCAGTATCTCCGCCAAGCTATCTTGATAGCTATCTACGAAGATATCCTCTTCCGTAATCCGCTTGCCGGTATTGACATCAAGAACAAAATGGTTGTACGAGTGCGCTCCATGCGCCCCGCCGGTGTAGTTCTCGAAATTTACCGAGAAGCAAAGCAAACCGTCCTGATTGAAGCGGATGGTGTTAGACGACATCTCGTAATAAGAGAACCATGCGCCCACCGGATTGCCATCCTTTTCCGAACGGGCCAGTTCGACCTTGAAATCTTCCTCCAGTTCCTTATAGGCTTCGATGTAATCGTCTGTATATTTCTTTACCGCTTTTTGCGGAGCAAGCGTATCGTATGCCTCGCCAAAATAAGCGTTGACAAATTGCTTCTGTATTTCCGGCAAAAGAGCATTGTCTATTTGGGTCGGATAGATAAATTTAATCTGCAAATTGCAATGCGGGTTTTCCGGATTGTCTAATAAATAACAGGTCTTGTCTACCAATGTAGAGTCGAACGCTATCTTGTTTTGTTTCCCGCTTTTGGGCGTCATATCACATGCGCTGAAGTAAAATCCGGTCGCAAGCAATAATAACAGAGCTTTGAATGTACAAACTTTTTTCATTGTATCCGTATTTAAAGATATTCATAATGAAATGCAAACATACAAAAAAAAGCGATAGTCGGATAGCGAAAACGAAGCGAGTTTTGGGATTATAAGTTTTTTTAGAGGGAAACAGATGGGAAATGTCTGGAAAAAGCTCCCATCCTTTTCCAAAAAAGCACGCACCCTTTTCAGGAAAAGCACGTACCCTTTTTCGGAAAAGGTCTCATGCTATTTTCTCCATTCAGAAATAATGTGTAAGTTTGCATCGCCAAATCGTATGAATGAGAAAGATGAATAGAGCAGAAGAATGGTTCCCGTTGGTGAACGAGGCGGGTGAGACGGTTGGTAAAGCAACACGACGCACGTGTCATAATGGTAGCAAGTTATTGCATCCGGTGGTGCATCTACATATATATAATAGGGCCGGAGATTTATACTTGCAGAAGCGTTCGGTGCGGAAGGATATCCAACCGGGAAAGTGGGACACGGCCGTAGGTGGGCACGTGGACTTGGGAGAGACTATTGAGGTGGCCCTGCGACGCGAAGTCAGGGAGGAATTGGGTATCACGGACTTCATCCCGGAGTTCCTGATGCGTTATGTGTTTGAATCGGCTCTTGAGAAAGAGCTGGTGAATACGTTCCGGACGGTTTACGAAGGGCCGTTCCTTCCGGATGCGGACGAGATTGAGGAGGCTCGTTTCTGGAGCATCCCGGAAATAGAAGCTCATTTGGGAAAAGGGGTGTTTACACCGAACTTTGAAAGTGAGTATGAAAAATTGAAATCGTTTAAACAATAAGAAGTGACAAAAAGATGAAAGTGAAAAAAATGTTCCCGCTTGTGGCCGTTGGTTTACTGGCCTTGGCGGGATGCAACAACAAACCGCAGGAGGTGCCTGTAACGAATCCTGCAATCAACTTGGCCAATCTGGACAGCACGGTAACGGCCGGTGAGGATTTCTATCAATATGCTTGTGGAGGCTGGATGAAGAGCAATCCGTTAACGCCCGAATATTCCCGTTATGGCATCTTCGAACAATTGATGGAAAACAACAACAAGCAATTGAAGGCTTTGGTGGAAGAGCTGGGCGCTGCACCTCAACAAGAGGGAAGTGTAGGGCAGAAGATCGGTATGTTGTACAAACTGGCCTTGGATAGCATCAAGACGAATGAAGAAGGGGCAATGCCTATCAAAGAGGAGCTGGAGGCTATCCGTAATCTGGGTACGAAGTCTGAACTTTCCAAGATGATTGCCCGATTGCAGAAAGAGGGCATGTCGCCTTTCTTTGCTTTGTATGTATCGGCCGATGAGAAGAACAGCTCGATAAATATCGTCCAGCTTTATCAGGCAGGATTGGGTATGGGAGACCGTGACTATTACCTGCAAGAGGATGAGACTTTCTCTGCTATCCGCGAGGCTTATAAGAATTATATCAATCGTTTGTTCTTGTTGGCGGGTAGTTCTCCGGAGCAAGCCGATGCGGCTATGAATGGGGTGATGAAGGTGGAAAGCTGCATTGCCCGGGTTTCTTTGTCCCGCGAGGAGTTGCGCGATTCGCAAAAGAATTACAATAAGATGGCGTATGCGGATTTCATCCAGTCGAATGATGCCTTTGACTGGGCGGTTTATTTCGAGGCGATGGGCTTGAATGCAATCAAGGAGCTGGATGCCAAGCAATTGATGTACTATCAGGAGTTGGCAAAGGCTTTGAAGGATATTTCCATCGATGACCAGAAATATTATCTGGCGTTCAATCTGCTGGATGCGGCTGCACCTTATCTGAGCGATGATTTCGCCCTGGCCAATTTTGATTTTTATGGTAAGGTGATGTCCGGCAAGCAGGAGATGGAACCTCGTTGGAAGCGTGCCTTGAATACGGTGAATCGTTCGTTGGGCGAAGCCGTAGGACAAATGTATGTGGCTAAATATTTCCCGGCTTCTTCAAAAGAGAAGATGTTGACGCTGGTCGGTAATCTTCAGAAGGCTTTGTCCGAGAGAATCAATAATCTGGCTTGGATGGGCGATTCGACCAAGATGAAGGCTCAGGAGAAACTGGCGGCCTTTACGGTCAAGATTGGTTATCCCGATACCTGGAGGGATTATAGCGCGCTCGAAATCCGCCAGGATTCTTATTGGGCTAACGTCCGCCGGTCGGCTATCTTCGAGATGGAATATATGTTGGCGGATGCCGGTAAGCCGGTCGACAAGGCGCGTTGGTTTATGACTCCGCAAACGGTCAACGCTTATTATAATCCGACCACGAACGAAATCTGCTTCCCGGCAGGTATCTTGCAACCTCCGTTCTTTAATCCTGAAGCGGATGATGCGGTAAATTATGGCGCGATAGGAGTAGTTATTGGGCATGAAATGACGCACGGGTTTGATGACCAGGGACGTAATTACGATAAAGAGGGGAATCTGACCGATTGGTGGACTCCGGAAGATGCCGCCCGTTTTACGGAGCGTGCCGATAAATTGGCGGAACAATACAATAATATAATTGTAATTGATACGGTACATGCCAACGGGCGGTTCACGTTGGGCGAGAATATTGCCGACCAGGGAGGTTTGCTGGTGGCTCATCAGGCCTATCGAAATAGCTTGCAGGGACAAACTCCGGAGCCTATCGACGGATTGACCGATGAGCAACGTTTCTATTTGGGATATGCTACGTTGTGGGCCCAGAATATCCGTCCGGAAGAGATTATCCGCCGCACAAAGATGGACCCGCACTCGTTGGGTAAATGGCGTGTGAATGCCGCTTTGAAGAATATCGATACCTTCTATCAGGCGTTCGGTATTCAGGAGGGTGACGCCATGTATATGAATCCTTCCGAACGTGTCAATGTCTGGTGATGGAGGAACATCGCCGGTTCATGCCTATATTCGTCGGCGTTGATGCCTATATTTGTTTTCGTTCATGCCTATCTTTCCACGTGAAGATAGGCATGAATTTTCTTGTCCCTTTGCAGCGTTTTCCTTTGTTGGAACATCCTTTATATAGCGAAGGACTCTAAAATGAATGTTAAAGTCTATATAAACCATAACACGTAAGCATACAAAGTGTTATATTTGTAGATAGATTAGGATGGAAGGGTCCGTATTTCCAATATCCGATTAAACGAACGGGGTTGGGGAATGTCTAAATATAATAACGATAAAACAGAGGAGAAACAGATATGAAGCCTATGAAATTGACATCCATCATGATGATGCTTCTGCTCTCGTGGGGCGTTTCGGCCCAGGGGCAATTCTTCGATGATATCTATTATTCTTCAAAATCGGAGGATAAGGAGAAAGAAGAGGTCGAAAAGCCCGTGGAAGAGGTGCAGGAGGAAGAAGAGATTGCTACGGATATGACTTCGGACGAATATGATTTGACGAGTACTTATACGCGCTCGGGTGCTTCGTTGGAGGAAGAACGGGACGTGGATGAATACAATCGTCGTTATTCCGATTATCCGGAAGATGAATGGGAAGAGGTCGAACAAGATACAGATCCGGTGAAGACAAAGGTGTCTGTTGAACCGGAACGCCGTTCTGATTTGGAATATAGCGAACGCATCATCCGTTATCATTCGCCCAGTAAAATATCTATTGTCGGAGCGGATCAAGTGGACTTGTATGTAGATGACGGGTATTATGCGTATGATTATGCAACTGATTATTCGGGTGGCATCACGAATGTATCAGTGAACCTGAATTTCGGTTCGCCCTGGTATTCATGGGGCTGGTATGACCCGTGGTATTATCCTTGGGGCGGCTATTATTCCTCGTGGTGGTATCGTCCTTATCATTGGGGTTGGGGCGGTTTGTATGCCGGTTGGTACGATCCATGGTATGACCCCTGGTGGGGCCCGTCTTGGGGATGGGGTGGCTGGTATGCCGGCTGGCATTATCATTATCCTCATTATTGGGGCGGTTGGTATCCGCATCATCATTATGCCTATGCTCCGACGCATTATCGGAACGGACGTACCGGATATACCAGAGGTACGGGACGTACATCCGGATATGCCAGCAATTTACGGAGTAACGGCTCTTATTCTTCCGGACGCAATGCCGGAGCAGTACGGGGGTCGGGGCGTGATGCTGGGCGTTATTCTTCAAGAAACGCGACCTCTTTGCGTAGCGAAAGTTTGAATAGCGGACGGGGTTCCGGACGTTCGACGAGTACGTATAGCGGACGGGGCACTTCCTTGCGGGGAAATAGTCTGAGTTCGGAAAGCTCTACGGGACGCGGGAGCGGACGGAGCAGCATAACCTCAGGCTCTTCAAGGACTCGTATCAGTAGTGGTACATCCTCTTATTCGTCCGGGCGTTCTTCCGGACGGAGCACTTATTCGACCGGGCGTAGCAATTCATTGAATAATCGGAAAAGTTTCGCGGTTCCGTCCCGTAGTAATACACGTACTTATTCCACTCCGTCATCCTCTTATCGGAGTAATCGTTCGAGTGGT
>URGO01000117.1 GCA_900547435.1 uncultured Parabacteroides sp. | reverse complement strand
TTTTGAAGACGTCTATCCGCCAGTTTATTACTGCCTTTCTCCACGGATTGCATCGGATTATAATATTCGTAGCGAACGAAAGGATAAATTCTAGGGGCTTTCCGACTAAAGAAGGAACCTACATTATAGCCAACCTCAGCCGCATAACTTACAGCGGTCTCCGCCACGGTTGAATTAGGATATCCGGAAGCTGAAGATGAGTTATTGTTTACCTTTGTCAAAGCGTTGCTGTTGCCCAGATGGCCGTAAACGATATTACCTCTGGCGATCAAATTATTGTTCGGACTTTTATATTGAGCGTCCGCCGTCACGATGGTAAGCGGATATTTCTCACCTTGGTTACGCAGCGGTTTGCTACTATTCTTAGAGGGTTGGTTATAATAAAAAGAAGCGCCCACACGTAAGCCTTTAAATTTCTTCACTCCATTATAGTTGACACGAGCCACAAAGGCAGGATGCGTAAATTGAGTTTCCTCGAAAGCGCCTTGCGTACCTTTGCCAACCCAGTTCTCCATACGGAAACCTTGTGGGTCCAGACCGGAAACGACTTGTAACTCGTAATCGAAATTTCCTAAATCACCAAATAGAGCCACACCCGTCTCATGCCAAGTAGAAGGTAATATGGTAGTCTCTCCTTCCGGACGATATACACCGAAAAAGTTCAAGGGTTCATGATGTGCGTTGGTCAAGCCTACCGGTACGATCATATGTCCAAAACGGAAGTTTAAATGCTTGTTCATCAGATAAGAGATATGGAACTGCTCCAAGGCGACCTCGCCACCTTTCTCGATCTCGGTCTCATATTCTCCATTCTCCTCGTACCACTCCACTTCCCGTGCGGCGCCTGTTCCTCCATACTCAAACTCAATCTCGGAACTCAGTACCCATTTGGGAGAGAACTTATAATCAAAAGCTAAAATAAAACGAGGGATAGAGACAGTAGCCCGATTCATATGTGATGTACCTTGAGGTGTCACCCAATTCCAATCATAATCCATATAACTGGCAGCCATCTCACCATATCCTCCAAAACGGAATTTAGAAAAACCGTCGGCATACATCTCCGATGCCTTTACGGTAGAGCTCATATTTCTCTCTTGAGCATGTAGAGCGGTAAAGGAAAGTAATCCAATCGCTAATAAATTTGTTAACGTTCTCATTGCGTTTTATAATTTTTGGCAAAATTACAGGGGCTGAGAATTTGCTACAATCGCCCGAAGTAGGTAAAATAAGACCCTAATTACCTACTCATAGGTATCCCGGAAGAATATTTTCAAGACGTCACACCCAATAGGCCCCATTATTGACCCGCAAGACAACTTGATAGTTAATTTTGGAAAATACGGTTTTGTATTATTTCAGAGGTAAGCGTTAGTTATTACAAGCGAAAAGATCATTAAATGATTAACACTGTAGTGTCGGGAAGTTTTCCTCCATATTCTTTTGTTTTGCAACTAATATTAGTTACATTTGCAGAAAGAACAAGGATATGGGTTCTAAAGAAATGTTGATCGAGCGTTTTTGTAAACTACCTAAAGATTTCACCTACGAGGAAACTTTAAAATTGCTTTCTTCTTATGGCTATAACGAGCATAATAAAGGTGCAACGTCAGGTTCTCGCGTGAGATTTAAAAATGAACAGACGGGACAATATATTGATATTCATAAACCGCATCCGGGTAGTATTATGAAGGAGTGGATGATGAAAGCGATATATCAGCATTTAAAAAGTAATGGTTTAATTAAATGAAATGATTCAATATGGACTATTTGGAATACAAAGGTTATAAAGGTTCTGTTGAGTACAGTAAGGCTGATAACTGTCTTTGCGGAAAGGTACTTGGTATGAGTAAAGATTTAATTCTTTATGAAGGTAATACTATCGATGAACTTCGTGCGGATTTTGAAGCCGGAGTAGAAAGCTATCTTGCCGGCTGTTTGGCTGATGGCGTGGAACCTCGTAAACCTTATAGTGGCACGTTAAATATCCGTATTTCACCAGAAATACATAGCCGAATCGCAGCATTGGCGCAAGAGGCGGGAACTACGATTAACGGGTATATAAAACAGGCTTTGGAGAATCAGTTGAAGCTTGCCCATTAAAAATAAAGGCATAGATAGATTTAGGCGTGATTCCACTTGGTTTCACGCCTTTTTTACGCCATATTTCACTGGCCATGAAGAAGAATATAGCAATTAATAGGTACGAACTCTCCTTTTTTACATATATATAGGTATTGCGCACCCTTATAGGCCGACGTATCTTTGCAATGTCAAAAAGAATGTAACACTATTAGTATATCGCAAACCAAAGCCTTCTGCTAATTTTATGTAAGCATATAAGATGATAAATATTGGAAAGTTTTTATTGGTTATTTCCGATATACAAAAAGAGCCTCGCTGGGAAGTGAGGCTTTTTTGTGGTTATCATGAACAAGCTGGGCATCTGATGAATAAAGGTAACGCGTGGGTGGCTCGCTGAGAAAAGAAACTTTGAAAAAAGTTTTCATCTTTACTTCAAAATATTTACCTTTGGCTCATTAAAAACGAAGAAATGATGAATACTTGTAAAATCAACAACATGTTAACGTCTTTTATGCTAAATCCTTTGGCGAAAGAGAATAATTTCTTAGCAAGCAAGCAAGCAAGCAAGCAAGCGCTATATAATATAATAAGGTATAACGAGAAGCCCGGGCGGGGTGTCGAGAACCGACACTACGCGCGGGCTTTTTTTACCCTGTTACTTTTCCTGCTTTGCCTCCGGCTCGCGTCGCTAGAGCAAAAAATCTGGCCATTTAATGGTGGGGGTAATTACCCCCTTATTATTAACCAAGGAAACACCAACTACAGAGTCATCGGAAGCTTCAATGACGGAGGAGGAGGCCCCGGCGACTTTGCTATCAGTATACAAGGCGGTGCACACGAGATGACATTCAGCGATGTGAGGATTACAATGTCAAAAACAAACAGCAAAGCCATGAATTTGGAGAATACTACCCTTAACTTGAAATTGGAAGGTCAAAACACCATCACTTACGGGGGGGTATGGAGGGAATCAAGCTTGATAACTCTTCCCTTTTTATTTCCGGAGAGGGCGGGCTGGCAATAGAAAACATAATAGGAGGGCCCTCAGGGGGGCCTGCCATCTCGGGGGTTAATTCCTCCACTGTGGCAATCACCGGCGGGAGAATCAGCCTGACCGGGAATATCCTAATGAACGATGGCACTCTTATCATCGGACCGGAGGTAAGGGTTATGGGAAATGTTCCGGAGAGCGCTTATGGTGCGGGTTTCGTCTTCAAGGACGGAGAGGCATCGGTAAAGGGCAACCCCGAGCTGCCGGTCGACCTGACGATTCGGGGGGAGGACAAGCTGAACGTTCCCGCAGGCACCTCGCTCACCGTGCCGGAAGGCGTGACGCTGACGGTTAACGGCGCCATCCGCGTGGAGACGGGCGGCTCGATTACGGGAAACGGAAACATAAGCGGGACGGTGCAACATGAATTGACGAAAGAGATGGTTGATGAGATAACGGGAATCTATATCTACACGGGGGAGGCGATAAAGCCGGAGGTAAAGATAGAAGGATATGATGAAGGCGAGGATTACACGGTAGATTATGCCGATAACATTAACGCGGGGACGGCGACCATCACCATTAAACCGACCAAAACGGGCAAATTGTATGGCGAGGTGACGAAGAGCTTTCCCATCGAGAGGGCGAACCCGGAACATACCGTCCTGACCAATTTGACCGCCACTTATGGTCAAACGCTGGCGGAAGTGGAATTGCCGGAAGAGGAGAATGGAACATGGAGCTGGCAAGATCCGGAGCAATCAGTTGGTGATGTCGGGGATAATAATACATTCACAGCCATCTTCACGCCAACTGATACGAAGAATTATAACACGATAACACAAGAAGTGACGATTACCGTGGAGGCGAAGGAAGAACCGGAGCCCGAACCCGCTCCCGAACCGGAGCCGGAACCCGAACCCACGCCCATCTACTATAACATCCAATTCGAGGATATCTGCGAAGGGGTAGATGCCTCCTTAAGCAAAAGCATAGTGAAAGAAGGGAACCAAGTAAGCGTCTATGTGGAAGTAGAAGAGGGTTACGATGCAGAGAACCTCAAAGTGATGTGCAAGCGCAGCCTCTATGGTTATTGGGAAGAGGTTGAAGAAGGTGTACAACCCGGTGAGTATATCATCTATAATGTCTATACCGATATCTATGTCAAAGTAGAAGGCGTGGAGAAGATAGAAATAGAAGAGGAGCCGACGGGCATGTCCGATATCGAAGGCACCAAGGTCTACACGCAAAACGGTAGTTTATATGTCTATACTTCACAACCGCAAGAGGTGATGATTATCACGATGAATGGTACCATCCTCAAGCGTGAACGGCAGGAGGGACTGCGGTTCTATCCGTTGCCGAAGGGCGTATATATAATATGTATAGGCGAGGAGCGTTATAAGGTGCGGAATTGAGCGAACCCTATATAAATAAAGAAACGTCCTTCTCTCAATCGGGGAGGACGTTTCTTGTATTTAAGGGTGTGGTTTCATTTTATATTATTATCTGTTTGGAGTATTTGTATCTGATGGGGTGAACCCTTCGCCCGGTATAATTGTTATATAAGAACTTACAAACTTACAAAAAGCGAATCAAAGATGAAAACGTGGAATTGTATCCTATTATTTATTGCCAGTGTCATGATGTTGGGCGGATGCAGCACCATGACTCCGCAAAACAAACAATTGTTTGGAATGCAGACCGGGGGAATGATTGGAAGCGTATCCGGCTCTTTGATTGGGGACCGGCTCGGAGGTTGGGGTGGCTCGTTGGTCGGTTCGGTGGTAGGCGGAGTGGCCGGAAGTGCACTGGGGGCTGCAGCTACAAGTCCTTACACACAACAAAGACGTGCGGAAATCTATGAGGAACGCAGCGTACCTACCTTATATATCCGGGATATCATTCTGGAAGATGAGAACGGGAACCGGGCTATTGATGCAGGTGAGCGTTGCCGGTTTACCTTTATTTTGTGTAATGAAGGGAACCAGACGTTGAAGGAAATTATTCCGGAGCTAAAGGGAAAGAAACAGGCAAAGGGAATCCGTTGCTCGGAACCAATCCCTATACGGAATGTAAAGCCGGGGGAGGTTATCCGTTATCGGGTGAACTTGATTGCTTCTCCGAAACTCAAATCCGGAGAAGCTCGTTATACCATCCGTTTGGAAACAGGGAACCGGCAAGATACGTATGAAGAGACATTCGATGTGCCGACTATAGGGCATTAGAACATCTTGCGCACACGCTCTATTCCTGCGGCCAACGTGTCTATCTCTTCTTTTGTGTTGTAGAAAGAGAAAGAGGCACGGACCGTTCCTTCGATTCCCAAGGCCTGCATCAAGGGTTGGGCGCAATGGTGCCCCGTGCGTACGGCTATGCCTAAATGGTCGAGTAGCATTCCCATGTCATAATGATGGATATTCCCGACGAGGAATGATAATACCGCTCCTTTATCAGCCGCCTGTCCGAATATCCGCATCCCTTCGATGGCGCTCAGTTTCTCGGTGGCATAGCGTAAAAGTTCCTGTTCATAGTTGGAAATCCGGTCCATCCCGATACGTTCCACATAATTCAGTGCTTCGGCTAAGGCCGTGCTTCCGATATAGTCCGGCGTTCCGGCCTCGAACTTGAAGGGAAGCTCGTTGAATACGGTCTTTTCGAAAGTAACGGTTGCAATCATTTCTCCGCCTCCTTGGTAGGGGGGGAGTTTGTCTAACCATTCTTCTTTCCCATAAAGGACACCAATGCCGGTAGGCCCGTAAATCTTGTGACCGGAAAAAACATAAAACTCGGCGTCCAAATCCTGTACATCTACTTTCTGATGAGGGGTCGATTGCGCTCCGTCTATCAATACCGGGACGCCATGCGTGTGGGCGATAGAGATAATTTCTTTGACCGGATTGATGGTTCCCAAAACATTGGATACGTGCGTTACGGCTACTAGCCGGGTCTTGTCTGTGAAGAGTTTCTTGTATTCGTCTATCAACAACTCTCCTTTCTCATTCATCGGAATGACGCGCAGGGAGATGCCTTTCTTAGCGGCCTGGATTTGCCAGGGAACGATGTTGGAATGGTGCTCCATGACGGATATAATCACTTCATCGCCCGCCGACATACATTCGTCGGTGAAGCTGGAAGCCACCAGATTGATGGACTCGGTGGTTCCCCGGGTGAAGACAATCTCGTTGGACGAACGGGCGTTGAGGAAATGCTGAACCGTCTTGCGTGCCTCTTCATGGGCTTCCGTAGCTTCCTGGCTCAGGAAATGAACTCCCCGGTGGATATTGGCATTGACATTATAATAACCGTTTTCTATCTTTTCGACTACACAACGCGGTTTTTGGGTTGTCGCCGCATTATCCAGATAAACCAATGGTTTGCCATAGACTTTATGGGATAGAATCGGAAAATCATCTCGAATTGCTTGAATATCTAACATATCTCTTATTCCTCTTTTTTAAGTTGACACGTTTATAAGTTGACCGGGGAACGAGGCTTCAGGATATAGTTGACCCGTCAACTTGCCTTCTTTTCCCCTTAAAGACGCACAAACTTATAACACGTGCCAAAGATACAATGTTTAAAGTGAATCTGAAAATCTCGGATAAAAAGTTTACAATAAAGGCGAGAACAAGCGCATGAAAGATTCTGAGAATCGCTTGCGGAGCGGGCGTTTCAACCAGATGCGGGGCGTGATGCGTCGACTTTGCTCGCTATCGTGCATGAATATCTTTTTCATTTGGATGGCAAAATCCTTTTGATAGACAAAAGCGTTGATTTCGAAATTGTGCTCTAAGCTACGGAAATCCATATTTGCTGAGCCCATGCAGGTGATATAATCATCGCTAAGCAAGAGTTTGGAGTGCAAAAATCCCTCTTGATAGAAATAAATCTTCACGCCGGCCCGAATCATCTCCGCCAGGAACGATCGGGATGCCAGATTGGCCATTTGAGTGTCTGAATGTTCCGGTATCATGATACGCACATCAATGCCTCCGCGGGCGGCCACCAAGAGAGCCTGGTTCAGTCCTTCGGTAGGGAGGAAATAGGGAGTCTGAATGTAGACATATTTCTTGGCATTGGTGATGATATAGATATAGGCTTGCGTCAAAGTGCGCCACGGACTGACCGGTCCGCTGGTGAGTATCTGCATCAGCAGGTCGGTATGTATCGGCAAGGTCGGGTAATAAATCTTGCTGGTCAAGACCTGTTTGCTTACCACATACCAATCAATCAAGAAAGCCGTTTGCAATCCATATACGGCTTTTCCCGTAATCCGGAAATGTAAATCACGCCATACGCCCCAGCTTACGCCTTTCAGGTAACGGTCTGCCACGTTCATTCCGCCCATATAACCGACTTTCCCGTCTATAACCACCACTTTCCGGTGGTTCCGGTAGTTCACTTTGCTGGTGAATATCGGGAACGCCACTTTCAGGAAGGGATAAATCTCGATTCCGTTCTGTTTCATTTCATGGAAAAACTTGTCTTTCACGTTCCAGCACCCCACATCATCGTAAATCACCCGCACCAGCACTCCCTCGTGCGCCTTTTTTATCAGGAGTTGTTGCAATTCGTGTCCTATCCCATCATCACAGAATATATAATATTGTAGGTGGATATGGTGTTTGGCCTGACGGATATCCTCCAGCAAGTCATTGAATTTTTCCTTCCCGTTGGTATAGATTCGGATATTCTCGGCATATAATAGCGGAGCGGTTTTGCTTCGGTTCAAGAGGGTGACCAGTTTCTTGTAGCTTTCCGGTGCAACGGCCCGGTGGTCTTCTATCTGCTCCATTTTCGGCCGGTTGATGATTCGCTTATAGGTTTTTCGGGAGATAATGCGCTTTTTCCGGTTGTCCTGTCCGAAGAAGAAATAAAATATCAGTCCGATGCCGGGGACCAACAATAGGACGATTACCCACGGAATGGTCTTCAGCGGGTTCCGATTCTCGGCTATTATCACAATAATCAAGCCGATTATCGTAATGGAATACAGCAGGATAAAGAGGCTGCCGAATAAAATTCCCAGAATTGATGACATAGTTTCTCCAGTTCTTTATTTCGCCTAAAGGTACAGACTTTTTCCGGATTTTGTGCACGAATAGCCGGTAAGTTTTCCCTGGATAGTCTTATTTCTTTCATAAAGAGTCCGTTAGCTTCTATGGAAAATGCCGGAAATTCATGCCTAACTTCGTTTTCGTTTATGCCTATGTTTGCCGGCGTTTATGCCTATGTTTCCTTTTGTTTATGCCTAACAATTCCGAGGACATGCATAATGTTTAAAAAAAGCGAAAAGATTTATTTGTTATTTGGTGAAATAACCTTTATATTTGTCGCTCAATGTTCAATTTATATAAATCAAAAGCGCCATGCTGACTGCTATCTTACTTATATTTTTCGTAGGCTATCTGATGATAGCCCTTGAACATCCGCTAAAGGTGAATAAGGCCGGAACGGCTTTGTTGACAGGAATTGTGCTTTGGGTCTTGTATGTAAGTTGTGCCCCGGAGTTGAGCTTTCTTGTCTCCGGCGAGTCCTTCAAGGAATTTGTACAAGATCCCTCGGTCGCAACATTGAGCTTGGCGGATCAGACGCGGGAATACATCATTTCCCACCAAATCATAGAAAGTGTGGGCGAGATATGCCAAACGCTGATTTTCCTTGTCGGGGCGATGATGATTGTGGAGTTGATAGATGTGCATGGCGGATTTGAATTTATCACCAATTATATCAAGACGCGCCGGACGAAACGCCTGTTTGTGTTGATAACCCTGCTGACCTTCTTCATGTCGGCGGTTCTGGATAATCTGACCACGGCTATCGTGATGATTATGCTGGTACGCAAGATTATAGACGACCAGGCCACTCGGTGGATATTCGGGAGCATGATTGTGATTGCGGCAAATAGCGGAGGGGCATGGTCTCCTATCGGGGATGTAACGACTATCATGCTTTGGGTGAACGGGAATATCTCGACCGGCGAGACGATTCCGAACCTGATTTTGCCCAGTATCGTGTCGGCTATAGTCCCGATGTTATTGATGCTTCGCCTTTTGGATGGCGAGGTCAAGGCTCCGCTTCAGGTATCGAAAACTTCTTCGGATGAAACTTCAGAGAGATTATCGACCGGCGAACGGTTTGCTATATTTATTATAGGTGTATTGTGCTTGTTGTTCGTCCCCGTTTTCAAGGTATTGACCCATCTGCCTCCGTTCATGGGCGTATTGTTGGGCGTAGGTATCCTTTGGATTTTTACCGAAATCATGTATGGCCGGAAAGAGCATATAGACGAGAGTCGGAAATTGCGTTTGAGCAAGGTGGTACATCGGATAGACGGGAACACTTTGTTGTTCTTCCTGGGTATCTTGCTGGCGGTAGATGTGTTGCGTTATACCGGTATTCTGCATGGATTTGCGGAATGGCTGGATGTGACGGTGGGTAATGTATATGTGGTGAATCTGATTATCGGGACATTATCAGCCGTAGTGGATAATGTGCCTTTGGTGGCAGGTGCTATCGGTATGTATCCGGTAGCCACGGAGGCTATGGTGGCCAATAGCGCGTCAGCCGCTTATATGATGAACTTTATGCAAGACGGAACCTTCTGGCAATTCCTGGCTTATTGCGCCGGAGTAGGAGGAAGTATGTTGATTATCGGATCGGCGGCCGGTGTGGTGGTAATGGGATTGGAAGGAATTAATTTTATTTGGTATTTAAAACGGATATCTCTACTGGCCCTATTGGGATATTTGGCAGGGGCGGTAGTTTATATGGTACAGAATAGCTTGATAGCTTAAGTGTTTTGGTCTTTTAGTCGTTTGGGGTGTTGGTCCTGCGTTTTTATTTCGTTTTGATTGGACTGACCTCCCATACACTAAGAAGCTGTTTTGATTTCATTCGATAAATTTGTTAAGCATGATTTGTATGAATGCAATCTGTACCATAGCTTCCG
>URGO01000116.1 GCA_900547435.1 uncultured Parabacteroides sp. | reverse complement strand
ACCGGCATGGAACCCGTAGAAGTGGTCGGCGAGAAAATAGCCAGCAATACCAAAACACAACCTATTGCCGAAGCACCGGTCAACATCGTCTTACTGGACACCTTAGCTCCGATAGAAGCACCAACAAAACGTCCAATCAACATCAAGAACCAATAAGTTCCCGCAACAAATCCAGCCGTTGCAGCTCCCACATTTCCGGCATTCGGGTCTGACAAGAACAGAATCATTGTACCCGGAATACCCACTTCGATACCTACATAAATACCGATAGCGATAGCTCCCAAAACGAAATGACGGAAAGCCCATGGCGAATGTTCATATTTTACACCCTCCTTAGCTACATAAGGCTCAGTAATGCTAACGAAATACAATACAACGAAGATAACCGCAAAGATACCCATTGCGATATACATCACCGGATAGACGTTAGAGATATTGGCTTTGGACACATCACCCACCAAAGCACCGACAAGCATCGGGACAATCGTTGCGCACAAAGAATTCAACGTACCACCGGTCTGGATTAACTGATTACCCTTATTTCCGCCGCCACCTAATGTATTCAACATCGGGTTTACTACCGTATTCAGGATACATACGCAGAAACCTGAAATGAAGGCACCCAGCACATATACGCCGAAGCTACCTGCATGACCGGAAAGCAACTGGATAGTTACGCCGATAAAACCAATGGCAACACCCAGCAAAGCTGTTTTCTTATAGCCGATTTTCTGGATTAATTTTCCGGCCGGAATACCCATAAACAAATAAGCGGCAAAGTTGGCAAAGTTACCCAACATTCCCTCGAAGTTAGATGCTCCGAACTGATTCTTCAATACAATTCCCATAGGAGCTGCCAAGTTTGTAACGAATGCAATCATCGCAAACAAGATAATCATCATCGCTATTGGCAATGCATAATTTTTCTGATCTGTAGAACTCATGTTTTTTAGTCTTTTAAGTTATTAATTTTTTGTTTGATTATTCTGCTAAAAACTTATATATCGTCCGGCTATCGAACGCTTCGCCCGGACGCAATACCGTTGTCGGATATTCCGGCTTATTCGGACTATCGGGGAAATGCTGCGTTTCCAAGCAAAACGAACAACGCTCCGGATACGGATGCCCGTTCTTTCCGATAATCGACTCGTTCAGCCAGTTGGCCGTATAAAGCTGAACACCCGGCTCGGTCGTATAGGTCTCCATAACAATTCCTGTCTTAGGAGAACAGCAACGCGCCGCCAAGGTCAGTTCTTTCCCTTCCTTATTCAACACATAGCAATGGTCGTACCCCTTACCATATATTAATTGTTGGAAATCCCCGTCAATACGTTCACCAATTTCATGCGGCGTACGGAAGTCCATCGGCGTTCCCTCCACCTGTTCTTTCGGTCCATAAGGAATTGCCGTCTCGTCTGTAGGCAGATAAGCGTCCGCACAAATCGTCAAGACATGATCACCTATATAACGATCTCCCTCACCGGAAAGATTGAAATAAGAATGGTTCGTCAGATTCAACACCGTAGGTTTTGTCGTCTCGGCATGATAAGAGATAACCACCTCGTTCGACTCCGTCAGCTCATAAGTCAATTCGACCGACTATTCGCCCGGATAGCCCTCTTCCCCATCGGCCGCCACATAACGTAACAAGACGGTATGCGCATTCAACTGCTCCATATCCCAAACCCGGAAATGGAATCCGCGCAAACCTCCGTGCAAACTATTCGGCCCGTTATTGATAGCCAACTGGTCATACACCACACCATCCAAAACGAAACGCCCTTTCGCTATACGGTTGGCATACCGCCCGCACGTCGCACCGAAAGTCGGTTCGCCCGAAGCCAAATAATCGTCAATTGAGGCATGCCCCAACACGACATCCGTCAGCTTTCCTTGTTTGTCCGGAACCAATAAAGAGACTATCTTTGCACCATAGTTGGTCACCACAACCTCCGCGCCAGCCTCATTAGTCAGTACACATAGGGAAACAAGTTTTCCCTCTACTTCTTTATTAAAGTCTTTAAAAGATAAACCAGATTTTGTCATTCTGTTTTCCATGCGTATCGCGTTTTTATTAAATTGTCGGTAAATTTATACTTCTTCTTTCAGATTAGCATCAGTAAAAAACATGTTTTACAACATACTTTTACAACTCATTCCACCAAATGTTTGAGTTAAAGAGCATTTGCGTAAATAAAATCTGCAAAAATATTTCTTAAAACAGAAGAAAAGCCTTTTTATGAATACGCCCAATCCGGGTCAACCTGTACTATAATCTAAGATGAGATATGGTCAATATTGTTTGCATCACCCAGGTGATGCAATTAATTCACAATGGTGAATCAATTAAATCACAACTGTGATGCAATTAAATCACAGTTGTGATGCAAACAATATATTCCGTCAATACCAATAAACCATAGGATATAAAACAGAAATTACGTCACAAAATCTGCACAAGCAACAATAATTATAGATTTTCCATGAGATACAGAACAGAATTTGTTATATATTTGTAGAGGATTAAACAAGATTGTATTATGATATCCATTCATATTCCCAAGATAATGCTCTATATAATAGGTATAGGGGCTATTTCCTGCACGAATCCCCGGCAGGATATAAGACTTTCCGCATACAGGCTCATCATAACAATCCGGAGAATCGCTATATTCAATCCGCAAAATTAAACGGGAAAGAATATACGAAGTGTTATTTAGACTATCAGGATATTATGAAAGGCGGAGTGCTGGAATTGGAAATGGGTCCGAATCCGAACAAGGATTGGGGCATTTGACATATAAGAAATAATGTTTACATTTGTACCTAATTAATTGAATATACTATCAAAGGTTTAAAATACATAGTCGTTTTCCTGCTTTCATTAGCTTGGATTCTTTATATTTTACCGAGTCTGTTCGTAAACATCCCGTTCGTACAGGACAAAATCGCCAAGTCTGTTACAACGGAACTGACCAAGAAGCTGAAAGTACCGGTAAAAATCGAGCAGGTGGATATCGAATGGTTCAACCGTTTGGTAGTGGAAGGGTTATATCTGGAAGATCAGGAGGGGAAGGTGTTATTTAAGGCCAATCACGTAGCCGCCGGATTCGACATATTGCCTTTACTGGAGGGGCGTCTTGTGTTCAACACAGTACGTTTGTTCGGTCCAACCATCCATTTAAGCAAGAAAAGCACCTCAGACCCGTTAAACCTGCAATTCGTCATTGACGCTTTTGCCCGCCAAGACACAGCACCTAAACCCAAGCCCGATATCGACCTCCGTTTCAACACAATATTGATTCGCCAAGGGAATTTTCGTTTCGACATAGAAGATATGCCGGAAACACCGGACAAGTTTAACGCCAAGCATATTGATATACGCGATTTGAGCGCGAAAATATCGCTAAAGGTATTACGGAATGATAGCATAAATGCCCAAATCAAGAAACTCAGCCTGAAAGAAGCCTCCGGTTTTTCTTTAGAGAAGTTGTCTTTATCTATTGTCGGGAATCCGGATAGCGCGCATATCCAGAACTTTGCGATAAGTTTACCGCAAACCAACCTGCGCATTTCCGAAGCCCGGGTAAACTTCACCCAAGTGGATAGCCTTTACTCCAACTTCCTGGATAGCGCGGCATTGGCCCTGAAGATTGCTCCATCCCACATCTGCCTGAAAGACATCTCGCCTTTTGTTCCGGCTTTGAAAAACTTTACGGACTCCATTGAGCTATCAGCAAGGGCCAACGGATACGTCAATCAGATCAATCTGGAGAACCTGACCCTCAAATACAGCACAAAAATGCTACTGGTCGGAAACATGAATCTAAAGGGTATCACCCATCCGTCTGAAGCTTTTATCAACGGACAAGTCAGCAAGATGTACATAACAACACCCGGCTGGGAAAGTCTGATTAATAATTTCAGCAAAGATAAAGTCAAGTTGCCTGCGCCTTTGGTACAATTAGGTACAATCAACTTCACCGGAGAAATTTCCGGATTCTTTGATCACCTGATTGCTTACGGAAAGCTATCTACGGCTATCGGCTCTGTGCAGACCGACCTGGTATTCGGAAATAACAAGAAAGAGAATATTGCCGCTTTTCTAAAAGGGCGTGTGCGTACCAACGAATTGGATTTAGGAAAGCTCTTAGGGAAAAGTGAACTTTTAGGAAAAGCGAAATGTGCTATCGAGATTGATGCGAAACGCCCGACCGGCGGACATTTTGCCGGAAATATCCAGGCCAACATCAGCCGGTTTGATTTCAAAGAATATACTTATCAGGATATCCGATTGGCGGGGAATTTCCGAAGAAAGGCATTCGACGGGACTATTCAGATAAACGATCCGAACGGTTCTTTACACGCCAAGGGGATGTTCGAACATTTAGGGCAACATTCCGTATTCAATTTCGTGGCGGATATAGACCATTTCCGTCCGGATAGGCTGAATCTTTCCCAGAAATATGAGGAACCGGATATTTCCTTGTCTTTAAAAGCTGATTTTACCGGGAATACGATTGATAACGTAGAGGGAAACATCCAAGTAGATAGCTTGGATTTCCGGACAAAGCCTCATCGTTTCTTCTTGAACCAACTGGTGGTCAAGGCTTCCGGGCACATCTCCGACCGGAATCTGCAAATTTCCTCAGATATCATTAACGGCGAGATAAAAGGGGCTTACTCTTTTGCCACGATTGTTCCAAGTTTTATGAATACATTCAAAGCCTATATTCCGACGTTAATCAATGTAACCCAAAAGACGCGGAAATTCGAGGAAAATAATTTCTCGCTCCTGCTTACCCTTGAGAATACGGAAGATCTGTCTTCTACCCTGAAATTGCCTTTCACGATAAAGCAACAGACACGAATCACGGGGTCTTACAATAATAATTACAATAAGTTCCGTTTCGAAGCCTATTTACCGCAATTTTGTATCGGGAAATCAAACTTCGAAGGAGGGTATCTGAGTTGCAGTAATCCGGATGATAAAATAAGCCTGAATCTGAAAGCAACTCAATTCAATATGAAAGGAATGCGCAATTATATCGACCTCCATTCGGATGCCAAAGATAATTGCATTCAATCTTTTATACAATGGGCAAACAACAAGACCCAGACTTTCCGGGCGGATTTGTCAGCATCGACCTGTTTCATAGAAGAACCCCATGAAGAGGGTAATCCTATGACCCTGCGGACCGAAATCGCTTTACATGAAACTCCATTGGTCATCAATGACACGATATGGAAAATCATGCCCTCAAAGATAACTATCCATAATGGCAAAGTGGATATCGACCATTTCCGGGTTGCTCGTGATTCGGAATTCCTGACCATAAACGGTACCGTCTCAAAAGATATTTCCGACACGCTAAACCTGCAATTGAATAATATCGAATTAGGATATATCTTCGACATACTGAATGTAGAGAATGTCCGGTTTGCGGGGAAAGCTACAGGTAAGTTCAATATTTGTGATCTGCAAGGAAGCCGGATGCTCAATACAGATCTGGAGGTAAAGCATTTTTCATTCAATAATGTCGCATTGGGTAAATTGGATCTTTTCAGCGCATGGGATGATGAACAACAAGGAATCCTCATGCGAGGAGATATTTATAAGAATGATTCGACAAAGACAAAAGTAGACGGATACATCTATCCGGTCCGCTCGCCCGAACGTGAGCCCGGATTGTCCCTACACTTTAATGCCAATGATATTGATATCTCATTCTTACACCCGTTCATGGAGAAAATCGCAAAGAATGTCCAAGGACAAGGGTTCGGATATATACATCTGTATGGGGCTTTTAAAGCATTGAATGTAGAAGGAGAGGCATTTATCAAGAACGGAGGTTTAGGCATTGACTTCTTAAATACCTATTACACCTTCTCTGATTCCGTCCATTTAGATAAGAATAGCATCCGAATCCGGAACCTGACGCTTTATGACAAGTTTAATAATTCCGGGAAAGTGGACCTGACGGTCAATCATTCTCATTTCAAGAATTTCGACTATCACGTGAATATCCAGGCGAATGATATGCTGATGTTTGACGCACCGGAAAAACACAATCCGGTTATCTACGGAACGGTTTACGGAAGTGGAACGGCCGCAATCAACGGAAATAGTCAACTCATCAATTTTGACATCAATATGCAAAGCCAACCGAACACCCACGTGTTCCTGGATTTTATGAAGAATTCCACCGCCGCGGAATATGATTTCATCACATTTATAGATAAAAAGAAAGTAGAAGAAGAGATTACGCAAAAGCATAATGAGGCAATAAGGGATTCCATCGCCAATGAGATTCTGGATACAGAGAATGAGGGGGTGGAAATGCGCATGAATTTCCTATTGGATATCACGCCCGATGCAAACATCGAATTGATTATGGACCCCAATGCCGGAGATAGGATAAAAGGAAGCGGAAATGGAAGTTTGCAAATCCAATATGGGAACAAATCGGATTTACGGATGTATGGGAACTTTACCATCCAAGAGGGAAGTTATAACTTCAGCTTGCAGCAACTAATCCGCAAGGAATTTACAATCCGAGACGGAAGTATGATTTCATTCAACGGAGACCCATTCAATGCCAATATGGATATTAATGCCATCTATAATCTAACGGCTAATTTAAGCGATCTGGACCAAAGCCTGGCACTGGAAAGTCCACGAACAAGTGTTCCGGTGAATTGTGTATTGCTCTTGAACGGAATGCTACGTCAGCCCAATATCAGCTTCGACTTGGAATTGCCGGGATCGAATGAAGAACTTGAACAACAAATGAAGAGTTTGATTGATACCGATGATATGATGACTCGTCAGATTATTTATCTGTTGGTATTAAACAAGTTCTATACACCGGAATATTACGCATCCGGATCAACCTCGAACGAGTTTACAGCTGTAGCCTCCTCTACCCTTTCGGCTCAATTATCCAGCTTGCTCAATTCTATTACCGACAAAGTACAAATCGGAACAAACATCCGTGCAGGTCAGGATTGGGGAATCCAAGATACAGAGGTCGAAATGCTCCTCTCCAGCCAATTGCTCAATAATAGGCTTTTGTTGAACGGAAACTTCGGATACAAAAACAATGCAACACAAAAGCAAGTATTTATCGGGGAGTTCGATTTGGAATATAAACTAACACGTAACGGAGATATACGTCTGAAAGCCTACAATCACGCTAATGATATGTACCAATATCTAAAACAATCACTTACCACACAAGGCGTAGGTATTATTTTCAAGAAAGATTTCACAAAATTCTCTGACCTTTTCCAGCGTAAACGCCCGCTTTGGTCTGTTCCTTTGCAACAAGATACAACCAAACGAGAGCAACCTAAGTAAGCAATCATAACATTCGCCCGCACCCTGAAGAATATGATAAAAAAAGAATGAGCAGACAAAAGAATATCCTTTATCTGCACATTCCCAACACTTTAAACTACAAATCAATTTAAAACATAGCCGCCCAACGCTGTACCCAATTCTGGTTCCACATGATATGAACGGGCAAAATTCCGCAAAAAATCAAGTGTTTGCGACTTTGGACCAATCTCTTTGTCAACCGACAAATTAGTATGTCCTTTTTCTGTTATTTTTAATATACAAATAGTAGAGTTTTTCTTCATAGGCATTCATTTTAACAATACAATTATAAAACGAACGGCTATGGATTTTATTGTAAATCCTACTATTTTTTTTCACATTTTATGCCATTGACAATTCAATATGATATTCTTCGGCCATACGACGAAGATTCAAAATCGCATATCGCATACGTCCCAACGCCGTATTGATGCTAACCCCTGTTATATCCGCAATCTCCTTAAAGCTGAGATCTTGATAATAACGCAGCTCCAACACTTCACGCTGATTATCCGGAAGGTATTTTACCAATTTGCGAACATCCGAAAGCACTTGATGGCGCACGATACGATCTTCAACCGTCCCATCGCACAATTTAATATTATTGAACAAGTCCACCTCGCTTTCATCATTCGAAATGGTATTCTCACACCTTTCCTGACGATAATTGTCTATAATCAGATTATGGGCAATCCGCGTAATCCACGCTTTAAACTTACCCGTGTCCGTATAGCGACGTTGCTTTATCGTCATAATAACCTTCACAAAGGTCTCCTGAAAAATATCTTCAGCCAGCTCTTTGTTGTGAACAATAAAATATATGTAGGAATAAATACTGCTTTTATACCGATTCAACAAGACATCGAATGCAGTGTTATTACCCTCCGCATAAAGGACAACCAGATCTTCGTCTGTCATCAAATCCAATTTGTTCATTACTGCTATTATTTATAGTTTCTAAAGAGTAATGTTATGCAATAGGCAATCGTTTTTAGGAGTTAAACATTTATTATCTGACTACAAAAAAACATAATGTATTTGAAATATCCAAATAATTTCGGGCTTTTCTCTATAAAAAAGTTCCAAGTCTTGGTTTTCTTGTACAAACAGGGGTGTTTTAAGGACGAAAAAGAAAAGTAAGCCATTAACGAGTTGGCAAGGAACAAGATGTTTTATACCTTATATCCTTGTCAACTCGTTAACTTGTCTACTTAAAATTTATATCCAAGAGTCAAAGCGACCCGTGTAGTTTTTGTTTTCATCGAAGCGGGAATAGCTGTAGCCAATGGTTCTCCTTCATTCGAATAGATAGAAGAGAATGCATAAGCGTCTTCTTTCAATGTTTTAAGGACACAAGCCACATCCACATAGAACTGGGGCGTGAAACGATAACCGAATCCTACCGTATAATTGGTTATACCTCTATCAATCGTATAATGAGGTAATGTCCCGACCGTAACCACTTCTACATTTCCATTCTTCAAATCATCATTCATACCGCTTCCGGTCCAAGAAGCTCCGGCACGAACGGCAAATTGAGGGGTAACTTTCACCTCGGCACCTACACGTAAGGTATTCGAAACACCTAACAATTGCTCGATAGACGTATTCGTATCCACGTTCTCATTCCCATTATAATCATACATACGCATCCGGCGATAATTCATCACCTCGTAATCGACGCTCAGCAAAGCGGTTTGTCCAAATATCGCCGCAGCACTGAAAATCCATTTATCCGGTGTGCGGAATTTATAATCGGTAACGGCATCCCGGGGTGAAGAATAAGAAAGCGCTTCCGGATTATCCTGTATATCTGAAGCACTTTCCGCATAATAAGAATCCGTCATCTTATACCATGTAGGCGAATTATAAGCCACACCTATACGCAAGAAATCGACCGGACGAAGAATCGCACCGACATTCACGTTATACCCCGTACCATCCGTACTCAGTCCGTTCATCAACTCCATGTAACTTGTAAAATCAGTATGCTTGTTATAATCCTCCGCATAATAAGAAGACAAATCATAATTCAGGTCTGTAATTGACACCGTAGCGCCCAAGAGCAGGAACTCCGAGATATTCATCCCGAAAGCAAGAGCATACTGATCGATCGCCCCACTCTCGCTCACCAGCATCTCCGTAAGGGAATGTTGGTAAGAAGATGCCGGAAAAGCCGATTGGTATTGCCCGTTCCGGTAATTCATAAAACCTGTGTTTCCACCTATAACGGAAAGCCAGTCACCTACCTTATTATAAGGGTCATAAACAATATTGCCATTCCCATCCGTTTCCTCATTAATCAAATCCGGTGTAAGTCCGCCCAGATTGGCACGAGCCGCGATATAATCCGCCATCGAAGAACCCGTCGAACCGGTCATACTCATCCGGTAACTACGCGAATAATTCTTTAACCGATTATAAGAGATACCTACATTCCAGCTTACCACCCCGGCATCCTTTCCGGTAGGGAAATACCCCACATAAGCAAAGTTATCAAAATTGAACTTTGTCTTGTTTTTCGACTCGGACGTACCTTGCCAATCCGTCTTAGCCGATACGCCCGAAACGTCCAACGTAGCGACCACCTCCGAACTCCGGTAAACCGCTAATCCGGCTGGATTGGTATTTATCACGGATATATCACCTCCCAAAGCGCCAAATGCTCCGCCCATACTCATACTACGGGCCGTACCGCTCAAATCTCCTGTTTGCGCATAGCGATAAGCATCCGTCAAACCTTGAGAAAAAGCAGCACCGGTACTTAATACCAGTGCTGATGCTATTGTCAATACTTCTGATCAGGTCTGGATCGATCTGCAGGAAAAGAATGGCAAATATATTCTTTCCAGTAATCTGTGTGATTTTATAAAGGATTCCCAAAATGCAATGATTCACACAGATACTCTGGGAGAGGCATATGAACAGGAACAGAAATTTA
>URGO01000115.1 GCA_900547435.1 uncultured Parabacteroides sp. | reverse complement strand
TCTTCCGAAACATCGTATACCATTCCGGTAAACATCGCGATGGCGTTCTGCGCTTCTTCGTCGAAAAACGACGCTTCCCCGAATCCGTCCAATATCTTTTGATACTCGCGCTGCGGCATCACATAAATGCTTTCGCCCGGCCCGAATGCGAGCTTGTAATCCGCGCCAAGTTCCGCTTTGAACTTCGCAGGGATCCGTATTCTGTTTTTGTCGTCCAACCGATTGTTGAACCTTCCGTTGAAAGAATACATGCCCGCCTTCCTTGCCTTGTGATGTGCTCATTATATCACCACTTTTGACCACTGTCAACCACTTTTCTCCAAATAATTCTCAAAATTCAAAACTTTTTTGATCGATTTTTAATTTTACGAACGTTTGTTTGCTTTATTTAACGCAAAAAAGACACCATCTTTATAACGAAGATGTTTTCTGGGCTACCGAAGCAAAAGGATTTACCTATCCCACACCAACGGAAGCCCTCAAATTCTCTTTCGACAAATATCCAGGCTATTGCTACCAGCTGAATGAAAAACAGTTGCCATTCGGTTGCCATGCATGGTATAAGCGTAAGATGAAACGGTTCTGGTCTAAATTCATTCCATTTCAATAAATCCATTAAACAGTTATTTTATGAAAATTGCCAAGCGAATAACCTCCCGCATAGTTTCCTGCTACTATTTCCTTCGGGAAAAACTATCCCCTTCCAAAATCAAGGAAGGAAAAGATATTCCTATCATCATCAATAATTTCAACAGGTTAAGCACACTACTGCGTCTTACAGAAGCTTTAACTTCACGTGGATATACGAATATCTATATCCTTGACAATGCTTCAACCTATCCGCCTTTATTAGAGTATTACCAATCTTGTCCTTTTACGGTATTATCTCTTCCGCAGAATTTAGGATTCAAAGCGTTATGGAAATCGCCTTTCCGAAAACGTTTTTGCCAAGACTATTATATATACACGGATTCAGATGTGGTTCCGGTAGATGAATGTCCTGCTGATTTTGTTGATTATTTTCTGGCGGAATTAAAGAAACACCCATTCGCCCGGAAAATTGGTTTTTCTTTACGGATAGACAATATCCCCGACTACTACGCTCAAAAAGAAAAAGTCATTCAATTGGAAAGTAAATATTATACCCGACCTGTCGGAAACGGATTGTATAGAGCACCTATTGATACGACTTTCGCCCTTTACCGTCCAAGGGTAGGATTGAGCCGAAGCCGATTCGTGGAGGCTTACCGCACAGCATACCCTTACCAGGCAGAACACCTCCCTTGGTATAACAATTCATCGGCCCTTTCCCCTGAAGAACTTTATTACATTAACCATTGCACACACATTACCGAATGGAGTTCAAAGGAAAAAGAATAGAAACCGCATACGCTTCTTGTACTTTGGAATACTCCAGACGATAGTATTCGGTAACGTCTTGCGTCAACACATAAGAGGAATCAGAAGGAACCTGATACCAGGAGTAAATCACCTCTTCGCCCGATGTCAGATGGATAGTCATAGCCTCATAAGGTGTTCCATCTTCAGCATATTTGACTCCGCTTTGGAATACCCCTTTGCGCGAAAGCCGACTACCGACAGGTATCATCTCGACTTCGCCCTCCGTACTATCCGGCACCATATAGGTAAAGGCAAACTTGCCACCGACGCCCACATAGATATCTGATTGAATCTGCTCTTGGAGCAGTTCTGTTTCCATCTGCGTCAAATCATCTCCGATTGCTTTGGCATCCACGGCTGTTACCTCGAATGTTTGCTTCGGATAAGCCACCTCTACCTGCAATTGGTAGATATGATTATCATGGTCTTGTATTGTAATGACAGCGCTTCCTTGTGCCACAGGACAAAGTGTGAGTATACGTCCATCATAAGAAAAAGTAACTACTTCATCATTATTATTATCTATCGTGTAGGCTCCATCCCCTCCGTCAATATAAAAAGATTCTCCTTTACTAAAAGGCGAAAGTTGCAAGGTATTGCCGGTTATGTCAATCAACGTCTCATTACCCTCTGTATTAATTAAAGAAAGCGGGCCGTTATCTTCCCCACATGCCATCAGGCAATAGCAGCAACACCCCACCACCAACAACTTGTATAAACTCTGTGCATTCATATTCATCCTATTTAAAATGATTACCTGCGGACAAAGATAAAGGTATAATTGAAATAAGTTTATGAGTTTATAAGTTTTTAAGTTTTAAATTCAAAAATGCAACTCGCAAACTCATAAACCCATAACCTACAAACCCAAAGACTTACAAGTTTTTAGGTTTTATCGTGAACCCTTCAGCATCTAAAGCAGCTTGCAACTCAGCAAGCGTTTTTTCACCATCGGCAAACTCAATTACCGCCATAGGAGGATCCAATGTTACAGTTGCCTGTACGCCTTCAAGTTGATTTAATGCCTTTTCGGCATGCATACGGCAATGATTACACATCATGCCCTCAATCGTGTACTCCTTTTTCATTGTTGTAGAATTTATTTTGTTTGACTTATAAATATCTGTATAGATTTTCTTTCCTTTCAGGCGCAAGCTATTGATAACGACACTCACACTGCTCATGGCCATAGCCGCCCCTGCAATCATCGGATTCAATAAAAAACCATTGATCGGATACAAAACTCCGGCCGCTATGGGCACACCAATCGTATTGTAGATAAATGCCCAGAAAAGGTTTTGCCGGATAGTCCGCACAGTCAATGCCGATAGCCGGATTGCCGATGCAATTTTGGTCAAGTCTGATGATATAATAGTCATCTTGGCTACATCCATCGCAATATCGCTCCCCTGCCCCATAGCGATGCTTAAATCCGCCTGGGCAAGTGCCGCGCTATCATTGATGCCGTCTCCTACCATTGCCACATGCTTACCCGTTCGCTGGAGTTCCCGCACAAACGCAGCTTTATCTTGCGGAAGGACTCCCGCTCTGAAATGCCGGATACCCATCTTTCCGGCAATGGCCCGGGCTGTCGCTTCATTATCCCCGGTCAGCATATAAACCTCTATACCCATCTGTTGCAATTCACGAATTGCCACTTCAGAGGTCTCTTTTATCCGGTCGGCTATCGCGACAAGGCACAAGGCCTGTTTTTCATCGGCAAACCATATAACCGTTTTGGCATCCGAAGTCAGCCGATTGGCTTCTTTCGATAAACCTTCATCTATCCTCACCCGCTTCTCTTCCAAAAGAGAACGATTACCGGCCATATACAGTTTGCCTCCGACCCGACCTTGAACACCCCGCCCCGTGATACTCTCAAATTGTTCAATGAGAACGCTTCCATTGGGGAAATAATTGACCACTGCTTCCGCCAAGGGATGCTCGGACAGCTTTTCCAAGCTACAGAATATATTGGTCAATGAAGAATCTACCGGTCCTATCAAATCCGTAACCTTGGGTTTCCCTTCCGTAATAGTTCCGGTTTTATCCAAGACTATCGTGTCTACTTTCCGGGCTATTTCAAGACTCTCGGCATCTTTTATCAGAATACCCAGCTCCGCTCCTTTTCCGATGCCTACCATGATAGCCGTAGGTGTAGCCAGTCCCAATGCACAAGGACAAGCGATAATCAATACCGTAACAGCCGATAACAATCCACGGGTAAATCCGTCTGTCGGGTCAAGGAATATCCAGACAAGAAACGCCAACAAGGCAATGCTCATAATGGCGGGGACGAACACGGCTGCTATCTTATCCACCAATTTCTGCACCGGAGCTTTACTTCCTTGTGCATCCTGTACCATTCGGATTATATGCGCCAGGAGCGTATCTTTGCCGACTTTTTCCGCCCGGAAACGAAAACTACCCTTCTGATTGATAGTCCCGGCAAACACATGAGCCCCTACCCGCTTTTCTACCGGAAGAGATTCTCCACTCAACATACTCTCATCTACGAAAGAACTCCCATCCGTAACCGTTCCGTCTACGGCAATCTTCTCTCCCGGCTTCACCAATACAACATCATCCATCCGAATCTCACCGATGGGAATTTCCTGCAATTGACCATCCTCCCGAACTATTGTAACTGTTTTGGGTTGCAGTCCTATCAGTTTCCGGATAGCCGTAGAGGTATTTCCTTTAGCCCGCTCCTCCAATAACCGACCTAAAAGGATAAAGGCGACAATCACACTTGAAGCCTCAAAATAAACATGCGGCTCTACGCCCCGGCTCAACCAGAAATCAGGGTAGAAAAGATTAAAAAGACTGAACAAATAAGCTATTCCCGTACTATTAGCCACCAAAGTATCCATATTGGCCGATTTATGCTTCAGTTGCTTCCAGGCATTAAGAAAGAAGTCCTTACCCAACCCGAAAACAACCGGCGTAGAAAGTAGCCACATCACATAATTCGCATAAGGCATATCCATAAAAAACATCCCGATAATGGCTACCGGAAGAGATAAAAGAATAGCCCATGTGGTACGGATTTTTAATTTCTTGTATTTTACCGTATGAGCATCTTCTACCTCCCTATCCGCCTCTTCGCCTTTCTCTATTACCAAATCATAGCCGGCTTCTTGGATAGCCGCCTTCAAAGACTCCGGTGAACATATCAAAGGATCATATTCTACCGTAGCCATAGCCGACGCATAATTCACACTTGCCCGAGAAACGCCTTCCTGCTGGTTCAACGTTTTATCCACGCGCGTGGCGCATGCCGCACAACTCATATCCAATACAGGAAATGTCTGTTTGATAGTCTTGCTCTTTTCCATGTCAGTATCACCTTTTTACGGGAGCAAAAGTAATATCCGGGAATGTTATTCCTATTATAGAATTATGGAAAGGATTTACAGGATTTTGTCTAATGGTCTACGCTCCGGACCACGCTGTTGTTTGAATTGGCTGGGTGTATATCCCGTTACCCGCTTGAATTGGCTGCTCAGGTGCGCCGTACTGGAATAGTTCATCAATAGGGCAATTTCATTCAACGAGAGCTCGTCATAGAGCAACAATTCCTTGACACGTTCTATCTTCTGAGCAATAAAGTATTTTTCAATAGTAACGCCACATACTTCAGAAAAGAGTTTACTCAGATGACTGTAATCGGAATGGCATTTATTCGCAAGATAATCAGAAAGATTAACTTTCAAATCATTATCCCGGTAATGCACCAACTCGATGATGCTATCTTTTATCTGTTCTACCACCTGCAGACGTTTGTCGTCTATCAACTCGAATCCAATGACTTGTAATCTTTCCCGCAACTGGGTCATCTCCCATCCGTCCGGAGTCCGGCCTACAATCGCTTTACCTAATTCGACAGATATCACCGGAAAATCCAATTGATTCAATAGTTCTTTTACCGCCATGACGCAACGCGGACAAACCATATTCTTGATATGTAAAACCGTTTCTGCCATTCTTTCAATATGACCTTATAACACTTTGCAAAATTAGGAAAAACATCTCCAAAAGAACATCGGTTATCTTCAAAAAAATATCGGTTATTCCCGGAAAAACAACCGATATTTTTTCTGAAATAAATTCAAAACAACTTCTTAGCGACGTGGGATATCTACCGATTCCTCCTGCTTCCCTAACAGATTTTTAGAGAAGTAATCCACCATCCGCCAGTAAAAGTATTCATCCATATCCCCAAAGCCATGTCTTTGCTGAGGCAAAATCAACATATCGAAACGTTTACCCGCACGAATCAACGCATCAACCACACGAAGCGTATTGCCCGGATGCACGTTATTGTCAATATCTCCATGCACCAGAAGCAAATGACCTTTCAATTGTTTGGCTATCTCTTCGTTGGTCTTGATACTATACAGGAAAGTAGTATCGCCCTTCTCGGATACCTGCTCTTTCACACCATGATGTGTTTCGCTCCACCAACGATTATAGATTCGGTTATCGTGATTTCCCGCACTAGATACCGCTGTCTTGAAGAAATCAGGATATTGAAGTATTGCGGCCGTAGACATAAATCCTCCACCGGAATGCCCATGGATTCCGACACGATTGATATCCATAAACGCATACCGGTTAGCCAATTGTTCGATAGCGGCCTTTTGGTCAGCCAATCCATAATCACGCAAATTTCCATACCCATAATTATGATACCATTTCGAACGGCTGGGATGTCCTCCGCGATTACCAACCGTAATAACCACAAAGCCCGCTTGGGCCAATCGGTCGGTACGTACACTCATTCGGGTGAAGGGATAAACCGTAGCCTCGACTTGCGGGCCCGGATAGACATAATCAATTACCGGATACACCTTCGTCGAATCAAAATTGAAAGGTTTATACATTACACCATACAAGTCCGTCACACCATCGGCAGCCTTTACCGTAAAAGGCTCAGGGAATTGATACCCGGCTGCTAATAATTGAGAAAAGTCGCTCTCTTCCAAATCCATCACCTTACGCCCGGTATTATCCAATAATTCCGTCTTCGGAACCGTATTCACCCGTGAATAATTATTGACAATAAATTGCGCATTATCATCCACCGAAGGCGCATGGAAATAATTTCCTTTTGTCACGAGTTGCAGACCGGAACCATTCAGATTCACCCGATACAGATGCTCGTAATAAGGGTTCTCGCCTTTTTCCCGTCCGTTGGCCAAGAAATAAACCACACGGTTCTTTTCATCCACTTTTACAATCTGGTCTACATGCCAGGGGCCTTGCGTAATGCGATTCTTCAGGTTCCCCTCTCCATCATACAGGTACAGATGCGCCCATCCGTCCCGTTCGCTCCAATGAATCATCTCTTTGCCTCCGTCCAAGATAGCCAAAGGACGTACCTCCTGGTAGGTATTCATGCGCTCTTCGATAAGCGGACGGATGGAATCTTCGCCTAAGGTATACGAACAGATATCTATCCGATGCAAATCCCGGCTTGAGCGTGTCAGATAAAAATGATTCGTATCGCCCAGCCACTCGGTCGATACCTCATGCGCATCGCGTTGCTTCTGAAGGCGAGGCTTGCGTGCAAGATTGATTGTCTGATTCTTAAAGGCATCTGTCTTGATTTCTTTATAGGAATTGTCCTCCATATTGAACAAATAGAGGTGTTCGATAGGCGCATCCATCTCTCCCGGCATCTGATATTTGTAAGATTCCAACGTAGGACGGGGCGAAGCCATCGAGTTGATAACCCATAAATCTTTAACCTTCCGTTCATCCGAAGTCGTAACCGCGAAATATTTCGAATCAGGAGACCAAACGATTCCCCAAACCCGTTTGCGTTTACCGTTGCAGAGCGTGTCGGTGTTCAACAAACTATAAGGCTGGCCAAATCCGAAATCCTTCACACCGAATGTAGTCAGTTGAATATCAACTACCGTACTATCGTTCTCATCCTTTTTTAGCTTTTCATAATCGGCCCGTGTCATCCGATAAAGATTCAAATCCTTGGCATAGACTACCGTTTTTCCATCAGGTGAGAACGATGCCCAGTCCGGATATTTTACATCCTCCTTCTGTTCTTCCAGCCAGGTAAGCTTCTGCTCCGGATAATTATAGGAGAAATAAAATACCTGCTTCTTCTTTCCATCCTTATTATGGATTGAATCCTTAGGCGCCTCTTTCGAGGAAGTTATTTGAAAAGTAAAGGTCTTCCCGTCCGGTTGAGCTTCCAGTTTCTCAATCGGTAATTGCTGGGCGGTAAATGGGTCTTTTACAATTTCCGTAATTTCAGATGCCAATTTGTCCAGATTAAAAAGCGGAGTTTTCTTTTTCATTACAGGGTCAACGACATACCATACCCGTCCGTTGCTTGTTTTATACTCATACCAGAACCGATTTCCCTGTTGAAACCAATGCGGGTCGACCGTTGTAGAGAAAAGCATCGTGTTTAATTTCTCTTTCGTGAACTTTTCAGCCTGCACATACCCCGGAAGCCTTTCCGGAGTTTCCGCCATCAAGGTCTGCACCGAAAGAGTCGCACAGACCAACCCTATTATCCATTTCTTCTTCATATATCAATATATTTAAATATCATATTTTTTTCACCCCGCAAATTTAACACATTTATTGCTTCTGCTTACCTATCAACAAAGAAATTCATGCCGACCTTTCAAAGAAAAGATGCCTATCTTCGGAAAGAAAGATAGTTATCTTTTCCACCAAAGATAGGCATGAATATTTGAATAAAAAATCAATTATGCCGGTAAACTTGTACTGATCAAAATTGTCACCAATAAACCTAAGATGGCATACAATTCCGGAAATACCGCCATGACCATAGTCGAACCGAAAGCATTATGACCGGCACCGATAGCAGCAATACCATTCGCACATACTTCACCTTGGCGAATTGCTGAAATCAAACCGGAAAATCCCAATACCAAACCAGCGGCAAATACAGCTGTAGCGGTCAAGAAGGAAATATCAGGTGTCAAGAAGGGTTGCATCATGAAATATCCCACAAATCCATACAGACCTTGTGAAGATGGCAACGCACTTAAACCGATGTACGAACCCAGCGCATCCGGATTCTTTTTCATTGCGCCAACTACTGCATTACCTGTAATCGTCACGCCATAACTACTACCAATGAAGGTTAAACCTGTCATAAGAGCAACTCCTAAATAAGCTAATAAAATAGGTTCCATAATGATGAATGTTTTTAATTATTATTTTTATTATTATTTCTTGTTAATTATCCTGTCTTGCGTTTTAAGCCTGCAATCACTTAAAATGCATTTATGCTTTCTTAAACGGGCGGTAATCTTTACCACCTCCTTCAAACTCAGCATTCTTATAATATTCTACAAATATCAAACGTAACGGGTGAACCAACGAACTGATAGTACACAAGCCAAAGTTGATGGCATGGCCCGCCACAAGAATCAACAGCATCACGATAATGCGCAAGAAGATATTCATACCTTCCGTCATATCGATAGCTAACGAGTTGAATACCCCTCCAAGGATAGAGCCTGTCAGACCGATAGCAAACAGACGAATATAGGAGAGCGTATCACCCAACAATCCGGATGCCATGTTATAGGTATTCCAAAGTCCCGTTCCAAAATTAAGGAAGATATTCTTGCCCGGAGAATTGTAGAAGAACGCTATAAGCAATCCCAATCCGGCGATGCCGAAACATATACTCTTGACCATCTCTGGTAATTGGACATTAAGCATCGGGAGTCCTAAAGCACAAAGGAGCGCAACGATGACAAACACCCATGCCATGGGGGCGATACCATATTTGGTTCCCTTTTGCTCCATCGTCTTCAAAGCAGCAACCGCTTTTCCAAAAACAATTTGCACCAAGCCGATAATGATGGAGAAAGTCATCAAATTATCACTACTTACAAAGTAATCCTTCACAGCCACCAGTGCCGGTACAGAAGCCAATGCTATACCAAAAAACGAACCAGTGCATGTCCCCACAATGAGAGCGGCCAATCCGAAGTACTGGAACAAAGACAAATAGTCCTTGACTTGCTGGCTTGCCTTTCGTTTGAAGTAAGCGCAAACCAATATTACCAGCAATCCATATCCTCCATCTCCGAAGCAAAGTCCGAAGAAGAGCATAAAGAAAGGCGCAAAGAAAGGTGTCGGGTCGAACTCCGTATAATTCGGGAGGGAGAACATCCGCGTAATCGGCTCGAAAAGGCGAGAGAAAGCATTGTTCCGTAATTTGATAGGAACATTCTCTTCTTCCTCAATAGCCAATTGCCGGAAATAATATCCTTTCTGTTCCAACCCAGCCTCTAAGGAAGAAGCCTCCTCTGTTGGAACAAATCCTTCCAATACCATCAACCGATCCTCAGCCTCACGGTCGGTCTGTGCCCAAGCATTTTGATAATTGAATTCATCTTGAACAAGTTTATCCGCTTCGACCAATGCCTCATAATGCTGGGCAGCAAAGCTTTCCGTTTCCTTTTCCAACGCTTTCATCGAAGCTCCCAACCGATTATAATCGGTCTGCAATTCCGAAAGTCCTTTGGTAGGCATCTTTGCCCGCTCGGCATCTACATCAATAGGAGTACCCACTTTCGTTACCGTAACAAAATAGGTAACCGATTGTACATTATTCACTAAGAAAGCATTGTACTCATCACCCCATTTTGGCTCGTAATGCGAAGTCGGGCAACTAAAGAAGTTCAGTTCATAACCGGCCTCTTTCAGCTGATTAATTGCCTTCCAGACAGCGGTCCGGGATACGCCAAACTGATTGCACAGCTCCTGCCCGGACACATATCCATCCGTCTCACGGAGCAGTCTTAAAATTTCTGCTTTCATAATCATACTTTCCATTCACAAAAATATGTAAACGTTTTTTCTTAGTCAGATAACGTTGCCTTCATGATCGCCTTGATGGAATGCATACGGTTCTCAGCTTCATCGAAGACAACGGAGCGCTCACTCTCAAATACCTCATCGGTCACTTCCAGCTCGGATAATCCAAACTTTTC
>URGO01000114.1 GCA_900547435.1 uncultured Parabacteroides sp. | reverse complement strand
GCGCGGCGTTCCCCGACCGATGAGTTTTTATCCTGTTTGCTAACGAATCGTTGCGTTTCTATTTGGATTCTTCACAAGAAAATAATTTTGGCGATAATTTTGAGCTATAAAAGAAGAAAATCAAAGATTATTTCGTTAGATTTGTAGCTGTATAACTTTAAAGTCTATTTCGATATGACCAATAATTATTGTGTTATCTTAGCCGGCGGTATCGGTAGCAGATTCTGGCCGTTCAGTCGCGAAACGTATCCCAAGCAATTCCTTGATTTCTTTGGAACAGGGCGCTCATTGTTGCAAATAACGTATGACCGCTTTACCCAAATAATCCCGAAAGAAAACATATATATCGCAACGAACGAGTCTTATTCAGACTTGGTACGCCAGCAACTGCCCCAATTGAAGGATGGGCAGATACTCTTGGAACCTACGCGCCGCAATACGGCGCCAAGTGTGGCGTATGCGGCATATCATATCCGGGCGATAAATCCGGATGCGAATATAGTAGTGGCTCCGTCCGACCATCTTATTCTGAAAGAAGATGTTTTCTTGGAGGAAGTACGGAAAGGGTTGGATTTTGTCAGAGATAATGATGCTTTGCTAACGATGGGAATCCGTCCGAGTCGCCCGGAAACAGGGTACGGGTATATTCAGAGCTGCGATCTGACCACCGACGGCATTACTCAAGTGAAAACGTTTACGGAAAAGCCTAATCTGGAATTGGCTAAAATATTTTATGAAAGTGGCGAGTTTTTCTGGAATTCCGGAATCTTCATGTGGAATGTCAATGCAATCATCGATGCGTTCCACAAATATCTGCCCGAAATAGCCGTGCGTTTCGATTTAGGCGCTCCGATATTCAATACGCCGGAAGAACATGCGTTCATCCATCAGAATTTCCCTTATTGCCTGAATATTTCTATCGATTATGGAATCATGGAAAAGGCCGAGAATGTCTATATGCTGTGTATCGATATGGGCTGGGCAGATTTGGGAACATGGGGCTCCTTGTTTGATATTGCGGATAAAGACACGAATGGCAATACGCCGTTGAAGACAAAAGCTTTGTTGTATGAAAGCAGCGGTAATGTCATTGCCTTGAACGACCCCAACCGGCTGGCCGTTATCCAAGGCTTGCAAGACTATATCGTAGCTGAGTCGGGCAATGTATTATTAATCTGTAAAAGAGAAGACGAACAACGGATTAAAGAGTTCATGGCAGACGCACAAATGAAATTCGGAAAGGAATACAACTAAGCATCAGACTTTTCAATCTTCCTTTAGAGGGTATATCCCAATGATAGCTATCGTTCATTGGGATATACCCTCTTAGTTTATTAAGGAATCCATCATGCCCCGATTCAGGAACTTTCGGACGCAAATTTGTCAAAATGAAAACATTGTTTATCAAAATAGAAACGTAACGGGCCAAAACGGATGCTTATCTTTGCCGAAAATGGAATTTCATCCATTTATCTCAAACACATAAAACCAATAGAATATGAAAGCTACATTACTAACCTTGATTCTTGCCTTGGGATGCTCGCCTCTTGCTTCGCAAATCCATTTGAAGGGATACAAGCAGGCGGATATCGCTTCGCAATGGCTGGCAGACCGCTGGTCGGCACGCTGGATCTCCGTTCCGGACGAACCGGCCAACACGTATGGAGTCTATCATTTCCGGAAATCGTTCGACTTGGATGCGGTTCCGGAACGGTTTATTGTCCATGTAACAGCCGACAACCGGTACAAACTGTATGTAAACGGAGAACTTGCCTCGCTGGGCCCTTCACGGGGAGATATTTATAACTGGAACTTCGAAACCGTTGACTTGGCATCTTACCTCAAGCCCGGGAAGAACGTCCTTGCGGCGGTGGTCTGGAATTATGCCGATCAGAAGCCGGTAGCGCAGGTCAGTTACAACCAGACAGGTTTCCTCCTGCAAGGGAATACCGACACGGAGGCGATGGTCAACACCGACGACTCCTGGCTTTGCCTGAAGAATGAAGCTTATTCGCCATGGAACAAACCTGTTCCGGGGTATTACGTGGCCGGTCCGGGCGAACTTCTGGCTGCGGAAAAATACCCGTGGGGATGGGAACAACCGGAATATGCGGACACCGCATGGGAAAAAGCATTGGCGGGAATGAACGGAGGCATAAAAGGCGCAAGAGACTATCCGGGCCGGTTGCTCGTTCCGACTCCTATTCCACCGATGGAAATGAAGCCCGAACGCCTGGAGTCGGTACGTATGGAAGAGGGAATCCGGGTACCGAAAGATTTCCTGAAAAAGAAAACAGCCCTGACCATTCCTGCCCACAGCCGGGTTCATTTATTGCTGGATAACGGGAAGCTGACCACCGGCTATTTCTCACTTCAGTTCAGCAAAGGGAAAGAAGCCGCGGTAACCATAGGTTATGCGGAATCACTCTATGAAATCGAAGAGGGGAAACGCGAATTGCAGAAAGGGAACCGAAACGAAATAGCGGGTAAACAATTTATCGGATACGAAGACAAAGTGATAGCCGATGGCGGAGAGAACCGCAACTTCACCACGCTCTGGTGGAGAACCTGGCGGTATGTGGATATACACATAGAGACCGCAGCCGAACCGCTTGTGCTGGAGGATGTGCAAGGGACGTTCTCCGCTTATCCATTCCAACTGGAAAGTACGTTCTCCGCACCCGGACACGAGGAATTGAACAAGATGCTGGAAATCGGTTGGCGGACAGCACGGCTCTGCGCGCACGAAACCTATATGGATTGCCCCTATTACGAGCAATTGCAATATTTGGGTGACACCCGCATCCAGGCCATGATATCGTTGTATAATACGCACGACCCGTATATGGTAAAGAACGCTATCGAACAAGGACGGCAGTCCATCGTGGCGGACGGAATCACGATGAGCCGTTATCCCTCCGAATTGCACCAGTTCATCCCCTCTTTCTCTTTATGGTGGATTTGCATGGGACATGATTATTGGATGTACAGAGGCGACGAAGCTTATATGAAAACGCTGTTGCCGGCATTCCGAAACATATTGTCCTGGTACGAACAATGGCTGAAACCGGACAAGAGTCTGGCTTACATCCCGCATTGGTACTTCGCCGATTGGGCATCCGGATTCATGTACGGTGAACCTATCCGTGAAAAAGAGGGAAATTCGGCTTTCCAGGATTTGCTGTATCTGATTGCTTTAGAGGCCAACGAAGAGATGGAACGCGCGTTCGGTATTCCGGCCATGGCCGATTATTATAAACAAATGGCTTCGGATATCCGCGCTACGATTATCCCCAAATATTGGGACGAGAAACGGGGACTTTTTGCCGACACGCAAGACCACCGGAGTTTTTCCCAGCATGTAAACACCTTGGCTATCCTGTCGAAGATTGTAACCGGAAAGGAGGCCGAGGAGGTGATGACCCGCACGCTGAAAGACGATGCGCTGATTCAGGCTACCATCTATTTCCGCTATTATGTACATCAGGCTCTGAAGATAGCCGGTATGGGCGACCAGTTGCTGGACAATCTTCAGATCTGGCACGACCAGATGGCTTTGGGACTGACCACTTGGGCCGAGAAACCCGAGCCTTCCCGCTCGGATTGCCATGCTTGGAGCGCAAGCCCGAATGTGGAGTTCTTCCGCACCATCTTAGGAATAGAAAGCCAGGCGCCGGGATTCAAAGAGGTACGCATCGCACCTTCGTTGGGCGAGTTGAAGGAGGTCTCCGGGAAAATGCCTCATCCGGAAGGCTTTATCTCGGTTTCTTATCAGAAGAAAGGCAAGGAACTGATAGCAGATATCGAACTGCCCGCCCATACCCAAGGGACCTTTATCTGGGGAGGGAAAGAATATCCGTTGAACTCCGGTAAACAGACAGTACGTGTGACATTAAATTAAGCACTATAACATTCCGTGGGGTCATGGCACCGGATCATATCCGCTTCCGCCCCACGGATGACATCGGAGAATCCGTCTGACGGCTAAATACAACCCTTTTACGGGACCATGCTTCTTCAAGGCCTGGACAGCATATTCGGAACAGGTCGGTGTGAAACGGCACGAAGGCGGTTTCAAAGGCGAAATGCAATATTTGTAAAAGTAAACGGGAAGCAGGAGCACCCAAGTCAACAGGTTTCTCATTGGATTTTCTCCTGTAGAATACGGAGGACTTTCGTCATGGACTTTTCCATTTCCGAAAACGAAGCAATTTCTTTATCCAGATAAATGAATGCAACCAGCAACTGCTTGCCGGAAAGAGCCAACGCATCGTATAATCCCTGTTTGCGGACACGGTACGCTTCACGCACCTGCCGTTTGACCAGATTCCGTTTCACAGCACGCTTGAACTTCTTCTTCGGGACACTGACCAGAAAAGAAACGGGTACACTCAATGTCTCCTCCACCGGAAGATAAACCACCCGCAATGGATACGCGACAAACGATTGCCCCCGGAGGAACAACAAATCAATATAGCGTTTCCACGACAGGCGCTCGGCTTTAGACAAAGTGTACCCGCGTTCTGCCATTATTGTACTTCTCCTACCTCTTTCTTCAGATATTGTTCCAAAGCAGCCGTCATCGACGGAGCTTCAGGCGTAGGAGCCACTACGTCCAGACGCAATCCGGCCTCCTTTACCGCCTTGGCGGTAGTCGGTCCGAAGCACCCGATACGGATATCGTTCTGCTCGAAGTTCGGGAAGTTCTTCAACAACGAAGAAATCCCCGCCGGACTGAAGAACACCAGCATATCATAATCAAACTTCTCGTCAGGAGTAAAATCATTACTTACGGTCCTATACATCACCGCTTCAGTAAAGTTGATTTTCTTGGCTTCCAGTTGCAGTCTTAAATCATCCTTATGTACATCCGATACCGGAATCAGATATTTTTCTTTCGCATGTTTGTTGATAATCGTCACCAGATCGTCCAATTTACCGGTAGCGGAAAAGAAAATCTTGCGTTTTCTGTACACGATATACTTCTGAAGATAGACGGCAATAGCCTCTGTCATGCAGAAATACTTCATGGTTTCCGGGATAGTCACTCTCAAATCCTCACACAAACGGAAGAAATGGTCAATACCTGTACGTGCGGTAAAAACAACGGCAGAATAATCTAAGATCGAAATTCGTTGTTGTCTGAATTCCTTTGAAGATAAGGGTTCAACCTTTATGAACGGACGGAAATCAATCTCTACTCCATATTTCTGCGCAATATCAAAATAAGGCGATTTCTCGGACGTTGGCTTAGGTTGCGATACCAATAGTTTTTTGATGGTCAATGCCATAAAGCACTCTTCTCGATAAAGTTACACAAATAAATAAAGCCCTTATACATTATAAAAACGGGCAAAATTTCATGGGCGCAAAGGTACAAACTTAAATAGAATAAATCGAACTTTTTAGTGTAAAATAAACGTATCGACTTATAAATTATTGCAAAACGGCATAAAATGTAGAGAAAAACAAACAGATACACAGCGAAATAATAGCAATTTCCAACAAATGTCTGCCCTACTACGGGGATATACAGGGTGACTCCCCAGACGCCGATAATGGAATTGTAATACAATTTCCATTGCTTGTTGAACTCGGCATCCGCGAAGGTAAAAATCAGCATGTGGTAAACAAGCCTCCGGAGCAGATAATAGACCAGCATCAACAGGGAAAAGGACAGAACAGATACCACCAGCTTCTTCTCGCTCAAATTATACAGCAAGCCCTCGTGGTAGGCATATAGAAAAAGGGCTATCCCGCACAGCAACAAGGCCTGGAAGGTCATGAAGCCACTGAAACCCTTATTATAATAGGTAGACATCTCCGTGTTCGTAGCGGTTTTGCCCAACATACCGACACAACGGAACATCTTCAAAAATGTTTTCACATGCAGACGGGCATTGATCGCAAAAAACAGAAACAGCACGAACAAGACCGTGAACAATGCATCCTCAATCAATTGCCCGCTCCACAGACGAATTCCAATATATCCTTCAAACATCCTGCTTATAGTCTTTAGCTTTTGAGTTTGTAAGTTTGTAAGTTTGTAAGTTTGTAAGTTTACAAGTTTATAAGTTTATAAGTTTGTAAGTTTGTAAGTTTATAAGTTTATAAGTTCAACCTAAAAACTCAAAAACTCAGAAACTCAAAAACTTAAAACTTAAAAACTTAAAACTTAAAAACTTAAAAACTCAAAAATCATACGCCAAACGAAATTCCCATTCTCTTTCCCTGGATGACCAAATCGTGGTCCGGCGTGACCAGCTTGAGCTTACCGGCCACCTCGCTCAGCGGAATCGAGTCAATCCGGTTATCCTTGACACATACCATGCGTCCGAACATTCCCTTGACAATCAGTTCCGTCGCATAGCCTCCCAAGCGGGTTGCCAATACCCGGTCGTATGGAGAGGGATTACCGCCCCGCTGGATATAGCCCAGCACCGTTTTACGGGTTTCTATGCCGGTAGCGGCTTCAATCTCATGCGTCAGGAAGTCGGTCGCCTTCTTTTTGTCCGGCATCTTGAGTCCTTCGGCCACCACTACGATAGAATGAGGTTTTCCTTTTTGAGCCCTACGGAGAATCGCCTCATTTATCTTCTGGATATCGAATCCCAATTCCGGCAAGAGGATGACGTCCGCACCACCGGCCATGCCCGCGAACAACGCTATCCAGCCGGCACGATGTCCCATCACTTCGACCAGCATAACCCGTTTGTGGGAACTTGCCGTAGAATGCAACCGGTCGATGGCCTCGGTTGCAATATTGACGGCCGTATCGAATCCGAAAGTTATTTCCGTTCCCCAAATATCGTTATCAATCGTCTTGGGCAGACCTATCACGTGCAGTCCATGCTCGGCAAGCAGGTTGGTAGTCTTTTGCGTGCCATTCCCGCCAATGCAGACCAGGCAATCCAGTCCCAGCTCCTGATAGGCTTGCGTGATTAATTGCGATTGTTCCAGGTCCGGCGAAGTCAACATCTCCCGAAACCCCTTTTCGCGCGAAGTTCCCAAAATAGTCCCGCCCAAATTCAGAATACCGGACAAGCTGTTTTCGTCCAAAGGCTCCACGTCCTTGTTCAATAGGCCGGAGAACCCGCCATGAATCCCGACTACTTCCATTCCATATTGGGTTATAGCCGTTTTTCCCACGCCACGTATCGTGGCATTGATTCCCGGACAATCGCCGCCTGATGAGAGAATACCAATCTTCATTGTATCTTTTGTTTAATAGTTCTTATTGATTTTAACTGTTAGAAATTTTCGTATTCTATATTGGAACCTCCAAATCCTAATTTCTAACTTTACAAAGGTATAAATAAAAAGAGAATAATTATCTTTGCTTCCTAATAAAAAAGAAAGATGGATAGTCTGACACATATAATTTATCAATATTTCCGCCTCAGGCATAAGCAAATAGACCGTTATGCCGAAGAGGCCGGAACGATTCAGAACCGGCAATTGATGCGCCTGGTGCGGAAGGCCGCGCGCACCTCGTGGGGCGAAAAACAGGGATACCGGGACATCAAGAGCTATTCCGACTTCAAAAACCGGTTTCCCGTTCAAAACTACGACCGGATAAAAGAGGATGTGAAGCGCATGATTAACGGAGATCGGGATGTGTTATGGCCCGGCGCGTGCCAGTGGTTTGCCAAGAGCAGCGGCACGACGAGCGACAAGAGCAAGTTCCTCCCGGTAACGCCGGATATCCTGAAGCATTGCCACTACCAAGGGGGCTTTGATACGGTTTCGCTCTATTTGCGGAACCATCCGGAAAGCCGGTTCTTCCGCCACAAAGGATTGATATTGGGCGGAAGCCATAGCCCTTCTCCGTTGAACGGGAAGACGCATTGCGGAGACCTGTCGGCGGTCTTGCTTCAAAACCTGAATCCGTTGGTCAACCTTATCCGTGTTCCTAAAAAAGAAACCATCCTGATGGACGAGTGGGAAAGCAAAATCAAGGCTATCGTCGAACAGACCTGCCGGGAAGATGTAGGAAACATCTCCGGGGTTCCCTCGTGGATGCTGGTCCTCCTGAAAGCCGTCTTACGGAAAACCGGGAAAGAATGCCTCACGGAGGTCTGGCCGAACCTGGAGGTTTTCTTTCACGGAGGTATCAGTTTTGAGCCTTATCGGGAGCAATACAAAACATTGATTCCATCGGACAGGATGCATTACATGGAAACGTATAACGCCTCGGAGGGATTTTTTGGCATTCAGAACGACCCGGACGACCATTCCCTGTTGCTGATGTTGGATTACGACATATTCTATGAGTTTGTCCCGGTAAATGAATTGGATTCAGACAATCCGCAGGTCATTCCTTTGGAAGAGGTAGAATTAGGGAAGAATTACGCGATGGTGATAACCACCTCCGGCGGATTGTGGCGCTATCTGATAGGAGACACGGTCTGTTTTACCTCCCTGCGTCCTTACAAGTTTGTCATCTCCGGCCGGACCAAACATTTCATCAACGCCTTTGGCGAGGAACTGATGGTGAATAACGCCGATAGAGGCATCCGTATCGCTTGCCAGAAAACCGGGGCCATCGTAAAGGAATATACCGCCGCTCCGCTTTTCCTGCTGGATAAGGCGAAAGGGAGGCATCATTGGTTGATTGAGTTTGAAAAAGAGCCGGCTTCCCTGCCTGATTTCGCCCGTATCCTGGACGAAGCGTTGAAAAGCCTGAACTCCGATTATGAGGCAAAGCGTTACAAAGAGATATCGCTCCAGCCACTGGAGGTTATCGTAGCCCGCGAAGGACTCTTCTACGACTGGTTGCAGAGCAAAGGCAAGTTGGGCGGACAACATAAAATTCCCCGCTTGTCCAATAGCCGCACTTTCTTAGAGGAACTATTGACCTTGCAGGGGATATCAGGCTAAAAAAAGGGAAAAGCACAGGATGTATTTTTCGTCTAACAACTGTGTACTTTTCGTCTAACGGCCGTGTACGTTGCGTCTAACAGCTGTTAGACGCAAGTTGCACAGCTGTTAGACGATTCTTTCATCCATTCTTTTCCGCATTTCTTCATAATAACTCCACAACTTTCTCCAAAGAAAGGCTATGCGAACCCTTCAAAAGGAGGCAATAGCCCTCCAGCGGGTGTTGTTTCAGGTGCTCCATGAGCGCATCGGTCGAGGCAAATGTTTCATACATCCCCCCTACCCGGCTGAAATGCTCCCCGCAAAGCAACACTTTATCAAATCCATATCTCTGAATTTGCCCGATGACCTCCTGATGCAATGCGTCGCTGGTCTCTCCCAACTCGCGCATATCGCCCAAGATAAGGGCTTTAGGGGAATCCTTCAATTGGGCGAAATTGTCCAAAGCCGCCTTCATGCTGCTCGGATTGGCATTATACGCATCGATAATCAGACGGTTCTTGCCGGTCTCTTTCAGCTGGGAGCGGTTGTTGGTCGGCTCGTAAGCCGCGATAGCCCGGCTAATCCGTTCCGCAGGAATCTTAAAATAACGTCCTACGGCTACCGCCGCCAATACATTGTCTATATTATAATCTCCGATAAGAAGCGTCTCCACGGTATGAATCTTGCCTTGTTGTTTCCAGTCGAAGGTCAGGAACGGGTCGCAACTGACCACGTGTCCTACGGCAAAATTGTCTTCAAGTTGCCCGTAAGTGATTTGCTCTAGTCCTTTGGCTATGGATTGCAAATCCCGGTTCTCCTTCTTGATGAAGATTTTCCCGTGTGTATGGCGCAGATAGTCGAACAACTCACCTTTGGTCTTCAGGACATTCTCGAAAGAGCCGAAGCCCTCCAAATGCGCACGGCCTACGTTGGTTATCAATCCATAGTTGGGCGAAGCGATTTCGACCAGCTCCTTGATATCTCCCGGATGACTCGCACCCATTTCGACAACCGCCATCTCATGGTCGATAGTAAGCCGGAGCAACGTAAGAGGCACACCAATCTGATTGTTCAGGTTGCCTTCCGTGGCCAACACATTATATTTTGTGGAAAGTACAGCGGCAAGCAACTCCTTGGTAGTTGTCTTCCCGTTTGTGCCCGTAACACCGATGACCGGAGTTCCCAAGGCTTTGCGATGGCGATGCGCCAATTGCTGAAGAGCCTTCAACGAATCCTCAACCAAGATGGTTCTTTCGCCGGTCTGGTATTTCGGATTATCAATAATGGCGTATGCCGCCCCCTTGGCCAATGCCGCTTCTGCGTACTGATTGCCATCGAAACGCTCGCCTTTCAAAGCAAAAAACAACGAACCGGCCGGGCAATTCCGGCTATCAGTCGTTACCGTGCGATGATGCACAAATAATTCATAGAGATCTGTAATATTCATATTCGGATCACTTAATTAAAAAATCGGGGCAAAATTAAGGATAAATATCATACTTCAAAATAAGACCGGACAAAATTTAAAAAGGTGTCTCAAAATAGGTTAGGACAAAGCGGAATTGCCAATTCCCAATTGTCTATTATTCAAAAAAAGCCTCCCGGACAAGATGCCCGCGAGGCTTTCTTTTTAAACTTGCTTTCGCTCTTCACAAAGCTACTCGCAAGCAGAACTTTTTGTTACTCTATTTTATTTACTAACTAAATATCAT
>URGO01000113.1 GCA_900547435.1 uncultured Parabacteroides sp. | reverse complement strand
TACAATTTGATACTCCTAAATTGTGTTTTTTCAAAAATATTTCGTAATGTTGCATTTGCTGTTGGACTCTGCAAAATGATTTTTTATATTCTTCTAATGTCATAATTCATTCCACAAGTTTCATTATGGCACACTATTTGTCGGAATACAAATGTCGATAGGAATAAAACGAGGTGCGTAGAGGAGTTTTCCACCTGCATCAATAATAAGAAGTCTTTCATGTGCTCTTTTGCTTTTTATTTTCAGTCCGTTCCCAAAAGAACTGAAGTCCTTATAAAATAAAAGTGTGGGAACTTTTATATTACCGTTCAGAAGTATCCCCATACTCACTACAAGTAATATAAAGCCCCACGCCTATATTATATATATGTCTTTTCTTTCAGAGCACACACATACATATAGGTATCGTGGAGCGTTTATGAAGTATTATCCATTGTAGTTATGAAATTGGGGATTTCCTGAACACGGATAATGCCTTTAAACGCTTTCTCAATACATTGCCCTTTTATGGGCACGACAAAAATAAGTATAATTTTAATACGAAAAAGTAAATCGGATAATAATTTGTACTTTTTATTCCGCCAACCGGATAACTTTTCCGTTTTCTTCTATATACTTATACAACTTACGGTAAAAGGGATGTTGGGTCAACGTGGATGCATCACCCAATAAGATTAATTTCATCCGGGCACGGGTAATGGCTACATTCATCCGGCGCAAATCATTCAGAAAACCGATTTGTCCGACTTCGTTGGCACGAACCAAGCTGATTAATATCACGTCCCTCTCCTGCCCTTGAAATCCATCGACCGTATGCACCGTAATCAGGCTTCGCAAAGGTCTGAAGAACGCATTCCGTTTAATCAAGCTCCGAAGATAATGGACCTGTGCTTTATAGGGCGAAATGACCCCGAAATCAATCCGTTCCTCCAAGACCCGCTCTTTCCCGATATTCTCAATATAAACCTGAAGTTGCAGCACCAATACTTCAGCTTCACGCCGATTGATACGGCTCAAACTCTCCGCCTGCTGGTTTTCTTCAAAATCACATCCGGCTGTATCGGTCCAGACTATCGGGGTGTCCCATTCTAAAATACCACGGTATCTGACCTCCGGCGCCGCTTTCAATCGGTTATGGTAGAAATAACGAGACGGGAATGTCATAATCGCCTCATTCATCCGATATTGCATAGTCAGAAGAGAAACCGTATCCGGTTTTCGACAGGCGATTTTCTGCATCAAGGTCCGGTCTAATCCGTCACGCGCCGCTTCCATGCACTTAATAGTAGGAGGCAATTGCTGGTGGTCTCCCGCCAGTATCACCCGGTCGGCCTTATTCATCGCAATCCAGCAAGCGGCTTCCAGGGCTTGTGCCGCCTCATCGATAAAAAGCGTGGTGAAATGATGATTCGTAAGCAGGCGGTTAGCTGCTCCCACCAATGTACAGGCTATCACACGAGCCTCATCAAATAGCTCTGCATCCATCTTCACTTCCAGCTCTGTCGCACGATACTTCAGGCGGGATAATCGGTTCCGGTCCGTATCCCTCTCGCTTCCACTTCTATGACGCAAATTAGTTTGTATCTCACGGATGGCTTTGCGGATACTCCAAAGTTCGGCATAATCGGGATGCGATTCAAAGCGGCGCTCATAGGTAAAAGACAACATTTTATCATTGACACGAGTCGGATTACCTATGCGAAGCACATTCACGCCACGGTCTACCAGCTTCTCGGCAATCCAATCTACCGCCGCATTACTCTGGGCTGATACAAGCACCTGATTCTCCCGATGGAGCGTTTCATAAATGGCCTCAACCAAAGTCGTGGTCTTCCCGGTTCCCGGAGGGCCATGCACAATGGCTACATCTTTAGCGGCCAGCACCTTGTTGACCGCCTCCTCTTGGGATAGGTTCAACCACGGGAAGCGTATCGGGAACAAGTCCCTGCATGTAGCCGGTTGCATACCCAAACAGATGTCTCTCAACTCGGCAATCCGGTTATTTTTTGCCGACATGACCTCCTTCAATGCCGCAAACATCGTCTTGTATGTCGTTTCATCAAAGTAGAGCTGGATTCCCAAATCGGTCTCACCTTGTATCTCCGCCAAAGCTAAAGGTGATGGCAGGGTAACGACCATCACATCATCTTGTACATAACTAATAACGCCCGTAAAATTGAAATAAAAAGGTTTGCCCATTCCATCTGTCTTGAAAAAGCAAACCGGACGACCATATTCAAAACTATGTTCTATCTCTTTTTCTTCCCTTCGCTCGACCTCTACGACCAACTGGTTCAGCGAATTATAATAACTCCGCTCGATACCAAGCGGATACCAGCATACGCCTTGCTGTATTTTCTTTCCGATGCCGATCCGTTCGGTCTGCTCGCGATACATCTCCTTTTCATACGCATATTCCTTTTGCAATGCATCATATTGAAGTTGCAAATCGGCCAATGGAGTAATAATCTGATTCTGCATAATGACGCAAATTTATAACAAGCAAACGGAATAAGCAAAGGGGCAATTATGTAACTTTGTAAGTTTTGAGTTTTTGAATTGTTAAGTCGAAGTCTAATAAAGACTTATACTCCTCCCCAAAACGTAAACTTACAAACTTAATACCCATTATTGTTCTTTTTTATTCTTATATTTCATTTCGATAAGGAATGCAACGATTAGTCCCAAGCCGCCGCACAACAAAACCGATGAGCCATAAGCCGCCGAAATCAAACGGTATTCGTTCTCAAACTGTACAAAGACAAGGGCATTCAGCAAGAAACCCAAAAACAACCCTAAACCCAGACCGGCCAACAAGCATCCTGCCTTCAAAGCCATAAACGATAAATCTCTTTTTCGGAACGGATTAAAGCTTATTTTCCCATCCATCTGAATCGGGTCCATACGCTCACACATCTTCTCAATCATCAGGATGCGCTCTTTCCGGCGGATAACCAATTCGAACAAACCATAAATCGAGGCACAAATGATTCCGACAACGGTCGGAACGATAATAAAATCCATCATAATCTATATTCTTTTTAAAGTTAATTAATTCTTCCCTCAGGGCTTTGTTAAATAGACGCAAGCATCCCGGAAAGGTTACACTTTTTTCAAAAAAAAATTCATGCCTATCTTTCCTTCAAAAGATGCCTATCTTTTCACCCGTTCATGCCTATCTTTTCCGGCAAACATAGGTATGAATTTGAGAAGAATTTACCAACAATTCAAAGCTGCTTCTCAATCCCTTTTTTGCCCTATCGGAATTGAAATGCCCAAGAAAGCATTGACCGTTTTCGTATTACTTCCGAAAAACATATAATCCGTACCAACAAACAGCGGACCGGCCTTCAGTGCCAAACCGAAAGACTTGCCGGAAGCCATTATCGGCGAATAACTTAACGCTACGTTCAACCAGTCTTTCGGCTTATACGTACCGGAAAAAGTCAATTCGCTAACCGCCGAAGGAAGCGCAAAACGTGTCGTATAAAGCGCGCCCACGCTCAATTTATTATCCAAGAAGCCATACTCGCCGGCTAAAAGAATAGTAGATGCCAATCGTTTTGTACGGGACTTCGCCTCAGCTTTTTCCAAATTATACATGCCTAAGTCGAAAAAGCCACAGGTCGTATACAAATAATAATTATCCGGATTAATCGATACCGACTCACCCTTCGACTCTGCGGCTATGGTCGAACCCTTATCCCAAGAGATCAAGCCCAAATCAAGGACCGATGCAGAAAGGGTCAGATTATCCAATAACTGATAGGTCGCACCCAGGTCAATCCCGAATCCCTTACCGGCAATACCAAAACTATACCCTTCAAGGTCAATCTTATCCGCCACCTCATTCCCGAAATCATCATCATAAAAATCCACGCCGACATTCTTAATGGATGAAACGATTGAACCTTGAGACATGACCGAACCATAATCAGGAGATGTCCCCTCTGCATAATCGTATGGTCTATCCGGAAGATCAATATCCACACTATACCGGTCCATCTTCATCTCGACATTCGCCACACCCAACAAGACTTTGACACGGCCTCCGAGGGTCAATCGTTCCGTTATCTTACGCGAATACCCCAAACCGATTTCGGTATAAATATTGACATGCATCTGCCGGTCATAAATATCATATTTCATCGAGAGCGCGTCATTATAATTATAATTGTGCCCATCCCGCATATATTCGAGCATAGATTTCGGCATAGTCATACCGGCATCTCCCCTTACTCCGACATTGACGCTCCAGAACCCGTCCCCACGAATCCATCCGAAAGAAAGAATGTCGGAATAAAAGCTCATATTCATCTTATTGTTCTCTTTCAAGCTATCGAACAAGCCGCGGTTCATATAGAATGCCTCATCATCACTCACCATATCAATCAGGTCACTCATTCCAAGAGAATTAGATGCCATCGAAGCATTCAACGAACCGATTACCGGAACATTGAAATACCCGCGCGTAGGTTGTAGCGCCGGGTTCATCTGCACACGGGCACTTGTTCCATCCATGAAATAAGAAGTACGTAAGAATTGCCCGCAAACGGGCGATGCTCCGGCCAGCAATCCCATAGCCAGCAGGGCTGTTTTGATGTTCACATTTCCCATATAACTCTATTTATCCGTTTTTCTAATGACGCAAATTTATACATTTTTTCAAAAAAACGACATATTATATAGGAATAAACCATTTTATTGGCTTTTCACAGACCAATAAGGAGCATTTCATCCGGATAGTTTTCCTTTATCCCAAATTAATCGTTACATTTGTCGCAAACCTTCATTATTCTTGACATACAAAAACAGAAAGGAGCAGTTATGAAGCAGAAACGCATATCGAGTTCACGAATAACGGAATTAAAGCCGGATGAGATTTTTGTATTCGGTAGCAACCTGGAAGGCTTGCATGGCGGAGGAGCGGCTTATTTGGCTTATCGCAAATGGGGAGCTATCTGGGGACAAGGTGTAGGACTTCAAGGACAGACTTACGGCATTCCCACCATGCATGGCGGACCGGATGCTATCCGGCCTTATGTAGATGAATTCATCAAGTTTGCCCAAGTACACCCCGAACTAAAGTTTCTGGTAACAGAAATCGGTTGTGGCATAGCCGGCTTTACACCGGAAGAAATCGCGCCGCTTTTCACCGAGGCGATCCCAATAGAAAACATTTATCTGCCGGAACGTTTCTGGCATATCTTGGAGAAGGAATAAAGAATGTGCCAATGGGAGAGTTCTAATCATTCCCATCGGCACATATTTTTATCAATACATCTGTATGCTACTTCTTTAGCTTCTCATGCAATAATTTCATGTAATAACCGGCCACTACAGAGCGCGCCTGAAATCCGCGCTGATCACCATTAGAAGTATAATGCCAATCACTTAAAGGAACACGCGATGTCGTTTCATCCGCATATTTCCATACCGGATCCAACAACTCTTGAAAATCAGCGTCAACCCCTGTCAGGCAAGCCGTCCACAAAATCCAATCCGATTTGGTATAATCCTCCCGGCAATCCAAAGGCAGACCATACATGTTCTGATGCGTCTTATAGAAAGCCATCTCAGCTGTAGCCACCTCAGCAGGGAACAGATTATATCCCAGCAGACGATCCCATACCAAGTTATATTTCTGGCTCCACGTTCCCGGCTGGTCGAATGTCAAGCGATAATGGTCCTTATCTTTCGCCATCGTCACCCACTTGGATGCCATATCACGGGCTTCATCCATGTAAGTCTTGGCTATATCCGCCTTTCCTAACATCTCGGCCAATTTCGCATAACTTGCCACACCCATAATCGCCTTGATAGAAAGGTTTGTATTATGCGCGAAATGACCGGCAAAGTCATCCGTACAAAGCTGGTTGGCGGGGTCCAACCCCTCTTTCTTCAAGTAATCCGCCCAGGTCGTCAGCACATCCCAATGCTTTGCGGCATAATCGGCATTTCCTTCTACCGATGCAATAGCCGCGGTCAGGATCAACATATTTCCGCTTTCTTCAACCGGCATATCCCCTCCGTAGGTTTGTCCGTTGGCTTGCGGATAAGTACCCACATCATGTGCAGCAAAAGGCTTGGTCCACTTGCCCGATTCGCTATAATAGAAAATCGGATTCATCATACCTTTCAGCAATTCCGGATTATAACACAGATACATCGGCGAAGAAGGATAGGTAATATCCACCGTACCGATAGAACCGTTACTGAAATTCTCCTTCGAGAAATAAAGCGAATTGCCCTCCTTATCTGTCACCAGCTTATGTGCCGCTATCACCTGCCGGTAAACCAATGCGCAAAGTTCGGCATACTGCTTTCCGCCTACCGCATTCGTTTCGTCCATCAACTGACGATCGAAGTCTGCGCAACGTTGCATAGTCTCGCTATACGTATCAAATCCCTTCTTCAATGCCTGTTCAATAGAGACCTCTCCGTCGTGCTTCCAATAAGCCATGCGGTTATCTCCAAAATATTGGATAGAATAATTATCATCATACCCCAAAAGCAAATGTCCGGACTTCACACCTTCTCCGGAAACCTTTCCCAAATCATCGGCATAAGCCAATACCGTCATCTGCTTTTGCATATCTTGCGAAGTCTCCCCTACTTTACCGGAGAGTTTTCCGGTCTCCATGAAGCTCTGCTTGGCCGATGTCTGCTCATCGATAGTAACCGACACACCGGGGACCTGCCGGGCAGCAAGATAAAGATACCCCCAGTCAATACGAAGGTCATCCCCTTTCTTTTGTAACATCGGTTGGTCTACGGTTCCGGTCTTCAACAGATACATCCCGTTCTGCTGGTCAAGACTAAAGTCCACTGCCTGGTCAATGGTATTTACCGCCAATAGAGGAGTCGCCTCCAAATAAACCTGCACCTCATGCTCCTTGCCATCCAAGGACTTCGCCTGATAAGTTACATAATTATAAGGAGCCGATACCAAATCCAAATCGGTCGGTACGGCCGGAGAAGTAAAGATAACATCCAGCGAAATGCCACCACACTCAAAAGTATAGAAAGTCTGTGTAGGCATAACCGTAACAGATTTTTGCTCGGCCTTCAAATCGAATGTATTACCTTCCTTTACCTGCTTACTAATACCAAAATCCAAGTAGGCACCCCCACCGTTATTCCGGCAATGAGCCGCCAGGAGATTCCCCGTAGGTTTGATTAAGCCAGCCACCTCTGACGGAATCTCCTGCAACAAATTATAATCCAAGCCATTGCCGGTAACGGCCACTTTGAAACCATTCAGATAAATCTCTACATTATCGTCATGCGAATATTGGACGAAAAGATCCTCTTTTGCAACATCCTGAGGCCAGTCAAACGTACGGCGCACCCAGATATCCCCATCTTGCCAAGCCACGGTAGCGTGCGGGTTCTCCGGTGTTCCGAAAGCTGCCTTGCCAGCTATCCATCCTTGAGGAGTATAATCGCACTCCCACCATCCGCCTTTCGGTTGAGTAAACGTATAGGTCGCATCCCATAAGCCCTGTTCTGCGGTACCAATCACCGGACTGACCTTAACTTGATCACGCCCCATGAAACGATAGGTCACGCCATCCACACGCACGCCACCCACTACGGGGAAATTACGCCCCGTCCAATGGCGTGTCGGCTCGTCATTCAGATTATTGGTAAACGACCACAAACTCGTGTACGGGTCTATCGTTACCAACGGATAAGCAGGAGCCCGGAGGGTATTCTCAGCCACCGGCTTGTACTCCACGCTTGTACCCTTGTTTTCCATCGTGCAGCTCCCCAATAGGGCAACAGCACACATTGAAAGTAAGATTTTTTTGTTCATATAGTATAAATTATTGATGAATCGAAGTATAGGAATAGGGTTTATCCGCCGGAGCAATGCCACGCGTCATATTCGGTTGATTACCCATCTGATACTCAATTACGCCGCCCTGCATCAGTTCGTCATACGAGAGCCATGTCCGCGTAAATTCTTTTCCATTCAACTTAGCAGATTGGATATAACAGTTCTCCAAGCTATTATTTTTTGCCTGAATCACTAAGGTTTTGCCATTCTCCAAATGAATCTTCATCTTTGGGAATACCGGACTACCGATGACATATTGGTCAGTTCCCGGACAAACAGAATACAATCCCATTGCACTAATCACATACCACGAAGAAGTTTGCCCTTGGTCCTCATCTCCCGGATAACCATTCGGACCTGAACTATACAAACGGTTCATGACTTGACGTGCCCAATACTGTGCTTTCCAAGGAGCAGCTGCATAATTATATAAGTAAATCATATGCTGGATCGGCTGATTACCGTGTGCATATTGTCCCATATTAATCATGGCCATCTCCGTCATTTCATGAATAGCAAAGCCGTAAGTTCCCACTTTAAATGTATTATCTTCAGAAAAGACGGAGTCCAATGCTGCTACAAACTTTGTATCGCCTCCCATCAAATTGATTAAGCCCTGCACATCATGGAAAACAGACCAGCGATAATGCCATGCTCCTCCTTCGGTATAAGGACCACCCCATTCTTTCGGATCAAATTCTTTCGGCATCCATTCTCCTTTCCGGTTTTTTCCCCGGAAAAAGCGAGTAACCGGATCAAATACATTTTTATAATTCAATACTTGTTTACGGAACAATCCCGCATAATATTCGTTTCCAGATAATTCACCAACTCGCATCGCACAGAAATCATCATAACAAAACTCTAAAGTCTTTGCTACTGATTCACGGGTTTCCGGATAAGGAATATATCCGATGGTATAATAATCCTGCCAACAATCACGTCCATTCGATGGACCATATGGGCCTTTGTTAGTTGCTTCATGTAGCATTGCTTTCAAAGCTTTCTCTGTATCGAATCGGAACCCTTTTACATAAGCATCCGCCAATAAAGACGCCGCATGGTTTCCAACCATTCCACAACTATGTCCGGGGAAAGACCAGGAAGGCAACCAGCCACTCTGGTCGTAAGCATCCAATAAAGATTGAATATACCGTTGATGCATCTCCGGATGAAGCAATGCGTTCAACGGGAACTGCGCTCTGAAGGTATCCCAAAATCCATTATCTGTATACATAAAACCTTCATGTAACCGGCCATCATACGGACTATAATAAATCGGATTGCCATTCGCATCATATTCATAGAATTTACGCGGGAAAAGCATCGAACGGAAGAAGCAAGAATAGAATGTAGCCTTTTCCTCTTCAGTTCCGCCCTCTACTTCAACCTTTCCCAATTCTTTATTCCAAGCTTCACCCGCCAACTTACGTGCCTCTTCTAAACTCTTTAATCCGGCCAATTCGCGACGATAATTCATTTCAGCCTGTTCAATGCTGATAAACGAAGAGATAACTTTAGCCTCAACGATTGTACCCGCCTCAAACTGTACATAAGCACCGGTATGACGGCTCACCACATCCTTGCTGGAAGGAGAAACAATTCCTGCATCATCTTTCCAAGTTCCATAACTTTTGAAAGGTTTATTGAAATAAAGCACAAAATAATTCGCAAAACCTTGCGGGCAGGAATGATTCCCGTTCTGAGTAAAACCTACAATCTTTCGCTCCTCCGGATAAATGCGCACTTGATTACCTCCACGATGTCCGTCTAACACCAAATATGCCTTCTCTCCTTGGGGATAAGTAAAACGGAAATAGACACCACGTTCCGTCGGGGACATTTCCGTTATCTGCCCGTTTTCGAACTCTACCTTGAAATTGTTCGGCTTGGCGGCTTCTTTATCATGACTAAAACGGGCAGCCCGACCGTACTGATCTACCTTCAACTCGCCTACTACCGGCATAACCGAAAATGCCCCATGATCATTCGTCCACGAACTGCATTGATGCGTCTGCCGAAATCCTCTTATCGAATCCTTAAAATGCTGATATATCCAGCCACTACCCACCTCTCCGGTCTGCGGCGTCCAGAAATTCATTCCCCACGGATAAGCCGTCGTTGCATAGGTATTACCACGCGTCAACTCAAACTTTGAGTTCGTTCCTTGCAACGTATTCACATAATTTACCCAATCTCCTGCTTGAGCAACAAGAGAAACACCTCCCAATAAGAAAACACCTATCAAATTCCGTATATTCATAATTTCTTTTTTACGTCTTTAATTAACACGAAACAAGTTGACAAGGTCTTTTTAGTCCTTGCCAACCTGTAAACTTATTCTATTATTTCTTATTTACCACTCATACATCACCTGAACGCCCTCCGGATTGTTCTCAAACTTCAACAAGCAGGTCTTGCTGGCTTCGTCCCATGAATTAGACGCATCGGCAAGTTCCTTGCCCTGAGCATCCTTTATAGTAACATACTTCGGAGCTTTCGGAAGCAAGACACGCATCACATTGGTGGTATTAATCGGACTCTTCGCCACAAACGTATACGAAGAGCCTTTCACCTCTTCATCATACACACGGGCTGCCCCGCACAATACCTGCGGTTTCTCCGGGTTTTCCACCCGATTGATATCCAACAAGAAAGCCTGCTCATCCGGATTAACCACCTTTTCATCCAATACTGGCAATTCGGGGTCAAACAAATCAATCAACTTGCCTTTTACGATATAGGGTTCATCGCTTACGCTCTCATCCAGCACCGAAACCAAATCGTAAGCCCCCC
>URGO01000112.1 GCA_900547435.1 uncultured Parabacteroides sp. | reverse complement strand
CTTTTACGCCAGCTACCGCAACGACGAAAACACAAAGAAATACATCCGGGATTTCGTCTCCATCACCACCTCGGTTCTGAACCAGACCACCCACGGGAAACGGATATAAGCCGCTATAAAAAGGAGCTGCAAGGCACATCGCTTTGCAGCTCCATCTTATTTCACTTGCAGCTTTTGTTCCGCTTCTCCCCGGTCAGTTATCACCTCTGCTGTAGCCGTTCTTCATGCCCTGGCTGGCCGCCAGGAGAACCTTATTCAGGGTCTTGGTCGTCTCCTGCTTTGCCATGGTGCAGAGCGCTTCATTGGCCTGCTCCAGAAGAGTGTCATCTTCTGTTTCCGCCAGGTGGAGATGAATCAACGAATTACGTTCGTTGGCAAATTCATGAATCCAACGCAGGAACTCGCCGGACACCGTATAAATAGCGTGTGGACCTAACGTGAATTGTACCCGCCGGCTATATTCGTCTTTCTTATCAAAAAGCTTCCAGCATTCCCGCTTGCAAGTATCCGCCTCTTGCGGATCAAAGCCATCAAAGCAGACCGCCGCGATATATCCGCGCAAGCCCATTTCTTCTACGGCATCCGCCGTAACATACGGACGCTGGTACATATCGAAGAAGGTCGTTGTCCCGGATTTTATCATTTCCAAGCAAGCCAATTTCGCTCCCCAATAGACATCCTCGCGTGTCAACTTCGCCTCGTTCGGCCAGATTTTCTGCTCCAGCCATGGCATCAGCTTCATATCATCCGCATATCCCCGAAAGAGAGTCATCGCCGCATGGGTATGCCCGTTCACCAATCCCGGAATCACCGCCTTATCGGTCCCGTCTATTAAGGTATTCGCTTCTGCCTCAATCTGCGGAGCAACCTGCATGATAGTATCTCCTTCAATATAAATATCCACCGGAGTCCCTTCCAATTGGACATTCTTTATCAGTAGTTTGTTGATTCGCATAACTTTTTTAATTTGTGAATTTATGAGTTTGCAAGTTTATGAGCCATATTCCAACTTATAACCTTATAACCTCATATTTATTCGTATTTCGCACTTTTATTCTTTATTTTCTCCAATCGGATCCGCGCCAACACTTCCGGCTTTCGGTTCCGCTTAACCGCGGCAAGAGAGCAGGAATCGAACACCTCCACCACGCCAAGCTCCTCTTTTGCCAATCCGCCTTTTTGAATCAGGAAGCCGACCACATCGCCTTTGCTGATTTTGTCTCGCTTTCCGCGGTTGATACGCAACGTAACCCACTCCGGATGTTTCGGCCGTCGAGGCTCTGAAGGCAGATAAAATTGTTCCGGCTCAGGTGTGATGTACTCCGGCAATGTTTCCGCATCGTGCAGCAAAACATACGCCACCCCTTCCGCATTCATTCGCGCTGTCCGTCCGTTACGATGCACAAACGCCTCCTCACTCAGGGGCAAATGATAATGCACTACATGACGCACCTCCGGTATGTCTAATCCGCGTGCCGCCAGATCGGTGGTAACAAACACCGTAGCCGTCCCGTTTCGCAACAAAGCCAACCGCTGCTCACGTTCGGTCTGCTCCAAACCGCCATGAAAGCATACATTGTCTACCCGCATCTTGGTCAAATACTGACTGACGCGTTCTACCGACTCACGATGATTGCAAAACACCAACGTCGACTCGCCGTTCAGTTCGCCTAATAAGCTTTAAAGGCATGCCAATTTATCCCGCTCCGGCGACTTCACCTGATAAAGTCTCAATCCTTTCAAAGACTTTTGTGCGGTCAGATAAGAAATCCGTAACGGATTTGTCAGACCAACAAACGGCGGAACCTCCACCGCCTCTGTTGCCGAAGTCAGCACCCGTCGCCGCACCCGAGGCAACCGTGCCAATATCTTCTTCATCTCCGGGACGAATTTCAGTTCCAAGGATTTATCAAACTCATCCAGAATAACCGTATGCACCGCATCAACAGCTACACTACCCTTCTCCAAATGGTCCAGTATCCGTCCGGGAGTACCGATCCAAACCGCCGGGGCATGTTCCAAACTGCGATGTTCTGTCTGGAAAGGATGCCCGCCATAACAACAGGTTACTTTCAATCCGCTGCCTAACGAACGAAACACAGATTCGATTTGCAAAGCCAACTCGCGCGAAGGGGCAATCACCAGCACCTGTACCCGCTCTTCCGGCCTGAGCTGTGGCAACAAAGGCAACAGAAAAGCCAATGTCTTTCCCGAACCGGTAGGGCTCAATAGCAATAAATCCCGCCGTACATCCGATGCAAGTACCTCTCGCTGCATGGGATTCAGTGCTTCGATTCCCAACTTCCGCAAAGCTTTCCGGATAAGTTCCGGATAATTTTCCGCTAATATTTTATTTTCTTGTATCATATTCTTTTTTAGTTGACAAGGGGCAAGGCTTCAGTTGACAAGGCTATAGTTGACAAGGTTTCCCAAGCCTCGTCTCTGAAGCCTCGTTCACTACATATAAATGATGCGCCTGTTGCAAGAATTTGCTTTGCAACAAAGGTGACCACCTCGGCATTTCCTCTTGACGGAAACAATCGACCTCCTGCAAAGCTTCTGGCGATGTATGTCCTCCCAATAACGCACGCAACCAAGCCGACGGAAAAAAGATGTCTCCCGTCCGCTGGACCTCAGGCAAGATCATCAATGCAGGACGAATATACGGAAGCGACTCCTGCTCACGCAGACGATGATTCAAGAGCGAAAGCGAAGAGGAAACCCACGGTTCAACACGCCGGTTCTCCGCTTTCAGCAAAGATTGGAACACACTGTCACGCACGGCACGGTCGGCCGATACAGCCGGAGATATAAAACGATATTCCGCTTGCCGGTCAGGATTGGTTATACGATTCAGCTGTGTTGCCACAATCTCATCGGCTTGTTCCGGCAAGTGCAAGGCAAGAAGATAGGACAGATTGATATAGTCGCGTTCGCTTAACACGCATCCGCCTGGAGCTTGCTGCTCTTTCCATATCTTATACAAACGACTGACAGCTTCTTTTGAATCGGCAACCGATTGATATTGCCGGAAAGCCTGAATCCGGAACTGCGTTTTTCGTCCTGCTGTCACTTGCTGCCATAACGCCTTTTCCAACCACAAAAGGTCATCCTGCGCAAAACTCACCGCCGAACCTAAATAACCCAACGCCATAGAATAAAGAAAATCATTCGGTTCTTTCGCCAAATAGTTCATCATGCCATGCAGATAAGTATCCGCATGAAGGGTTTTATGTTGCAAATTCTCCTGCAACGAAATAAGCAGTGAACCTTTCAGCAAGTCATCTTTTGTGGAATCCAAACAGGCAAATGCCGCCCTTACATCATCCGGATTCATCCGAAAGAAGCCATAGCCGCATCCATCTATATTAGGAAGAATAGCCACCCCATCATCAAACCGGCACGTCAAAGGGACTACAGCCCGACCGATAGAATCTCCGATTTCGATTTCAACGTCCTCTATCTTATCCGCCGAACAGATACGGTAGCACAACACCTGTGGCCAAACGCGCCCCCGGTCCAGCGGATCCTGCTCCTGAATCAGCAAACTATCACCTTCTATCCGCGCCGTGATTGTCGGCATTCCTTTCTCTTTAATCCAAACATCACTCCAACGGGCCAAGTCTTTCTCGGAATATTTATTTAAGATCTCTATCAGTTGTTCCCATGTAGCATTCCCGTAACGATAGGTATCCAAGTAATCATGCAGCCCCTTGCGATAAGCCTCTTTTCCCATCCGCCGAATCAGCATCTCCATTACTACCGGAGATTTGTCGTAGACAATATTACTATATATCAGACCGGCGTTCCGAAGATTATCCAACGGCTGCTTGACAGGAGTAGCGCCCTCTGTACGGTCTTCCGCATACGATGCCGGAATATACCCCCGCATAAAATTCAACCGATGATTCACCTCCGGGAAATGCGGCTCGGTGATTTGTACCGCAAAATAATTGGCAAACACCTCTTTTGTCCAGACATCGTCAAACCAAGCCATGGTCACATAATCACCAAACCACATATGCGCAGTCTCGTGGGCAATCAGCGAACTCCGCCGCAGTTGTTCGTCCAAGGTCGGTTGTTCATTCAGAAACATACTCCCGTCATTATACAATGTCGCTCCGGTATGCTCCATACCACCAAACTGGAATCCGGGTATAATAATCAAATCGTACTTGGCAAAAGGATAAGGAATACCGGTATAATCTTCCATCCAAGCCAAAGCATCCAATACCTGTCCGGCAATCTCCGGGCACTGGGCTACCCGCTTCGGATCCGTCTCCCGGTGATAAATCGAAATGGAGCGTTCGTCCCGTTGATAAATCTCGCGCTGCAGTTTCCCGGCTACAAACGAAAACAGATAAGTAGGCAGAGGTTCCGTTTCTTGAAAACGGATCAGCCGCCGGTTCGGACGGCTCAATACATCCTCTTCCTGAATCTTTCCATTAGCCACAGCCGTCCAGTCCTCCGGAATATCCAACGTTAAAGAATAGAGCGCCTTTATATCCGGCTGGTCAAAACAAGGGAACAATGTCCGTGCCCTGTCAGGCACCAACAAGGTATAAAGGAATTCATCTCGTCGGTTCAACGATTGGTCTGCCGCCCGGAAAGCTATCTTCACCTTATTCTCGCCTCCCCAAGTTTCAGCGTGAGAAATAACGATATGTTCGTTTTCGAAGCGATACGCTACCGGCTTATCGTTCAACGCAACCGATATTATTTGCGAAGAGTCTGCCCGGAAATCCACGATCAACGGTTCTTTCCGTCCCTGTTTCCAAGCTATCTCTGCCATGCCGGTTACCGCCTCTTGCTTATTCTCCGGAATCACAAACGACAGATTATATTTTACGTCCCAATAGGTACTCTTCCGGAATTGCGCCAATTCCTGACTTACTCCGGGATCTATCATTTCCGTTAACTCCGCCGGTTCTTGCCGACAAGCCATTAATCCTATCATCAGCAATAAATTCCACCAAATCTTCATTGTCGTGCTCTGTTTTTAAGTTTTAATCCCGCAAATATTCTGCAATTTTCATGAAATTGCCTTCCAGCAGATACATTTGCCGTGCCATAAAAGAAAAAAATTCGCCCCAATCTTCCCGACGATGAAAGTCAATACCCTCTTTCTTCGTATAAATTCGGGCTACTTCATTGCCGGTCTCACGAACATAGCAGATATCCCATATCAATCCCTCCGGGAAACCGGCCTCCAGGTTTTCCTTATACCAAGTCAGTTTCTCAAGCATCTCCAATCGCTGTGCTTCCTGGCGATGATTGACTTCCAGTATTACATACGCGCCGGAACGGTTCACCTCAAACTTCAATTCAACGCCTTTCACTTTCGTATTGTAGAGCACCCACATCTTCCGGCGATGGCGCAAATAGGGTTGTACGGCACAATAGGCAGCGAAGCTTTCCCAAAACTCGACCTTCAATTGTTTTAATTCGTCCTTACTATACATTGACTACCGATAAATATCATTAATCTTCACCTTGACAATCTTTCCGAAAGCCGCCAGTTGTTTCAGGTCTATCTGTTTCGCGTTTCCGACGATTGCATAAATCACAGGGGCACCGGCTATCTGTTCCCGATAGAAATTCATGACATCCTTCATGTCCATACGGTCGATATACTCCAGCAACATCCGGTTCGGGTCTTTGTCAAATCCCTCTTTTTGCATACGGGCAAGCCGTTCCGAAATATCGCGCAAAGGAGGGAAAGCATTGTTCACCTCATTCCGGATATTCTGTCTTATAGCCGGAATACGCTCCGGTTTTTCCGGCATCTGCCGGATCAGATTATGGAAAATGGTCAGCGCGTCAACCGTCTTGTCGCTTTGTGTAGAGAACATCGCCTGAAAATAGCCCGGCTCATGCTTACTTAACATGGAGGGCAAATGGTACCGCCCGTTCACCCGATAAGCGTATGAGCGGAATTCCCGAATCTCCTGAAACATCAACGAGGACATATCTCCGCCGAAATATCCGGAAAAAAGTTTCGAAGCACACCGTGCCTCCGGATCATTCACCGCATTTCCCTTTATGTAGGCATAGACTATACTCTGCGAAACGTCCGCCTTATTCAAGAAGAATACACACGGCTCATCATAATGCACCAAAGGTCTTGTCCAGGGATAACCGGAAGGATGAACTATATCTTGCAAGCGGAAGTAATGTTCCGCCATCTTCTGCACATGCTTCACGGGAACATTTCCGCAATAATGAATCTGGCAGGCATATTGCTGTACTTCCTTAAACAAAGCCAGCAAGTCCTCGCCCTTCATTTGCCGGACCTCCTTCAACGACGGCTTGCGCAAAAAGCGTGAGGCCTCTCCGAATATGACATGTTCTATCAATACAGATGCCAGGCTATCGCTGGAATTGCGCAAAGCCTTTTCGACCACCCGCATTTCGTCTACCACCTGACGCAGCTGTTTTTCATCCGCTTTCGGATGCTGCATAAAGTCGCTCACCAGGGCAATGGTTTCCAGCAGATTCCCGTCAAAGCCTGTAATATGCACGATGAAGTTCGTATTGTTCGCCTCAAAAGTCAGAATACTGCCTATGGTCTGCAATTTGTTGCGGAACACCTCGAAGCTGTCCCGTTCGGTTCCGATGAAATGCAGGTAATTCGCCACTTGCGCCAGCAAAGGTTTCCCCAATATGCCGACTCCATAATAGATATCCAACGAGAATATGTCATTCACCGGATTCTTCGTTGCATACATTTTCACCTTATCCGAAATCGGCACAGTTTCTATCGAATAGCATTTCTCATCCACGAAACGAGGCTCCTGACGGCTCACCGGAAGTTTCTCCAGACTTTGCGCATACTGCGATTTGCTTTGCTTCGGATTCGGACGGACCGGCACATAGTCCGGCTTCGGCAAATTATCATTTTTATAGCGGCCTGTGGTCTTCGTCACATACAGGTAATTCGAAGTAAAATATTTCCGGGCAACCGCTATCACGTCATCCCGCGTCATCCGGTCTATCCGCTTCAGCTCTGCCAAATAATCCTCCCATCTCTTCCCTTGCGAGAAGACGCGCATCATAATTTGGGCACGGCTGCTCACGTCCTCCAACGCCGAGACATAATCCCGTTTCTGCTCCAGCTTCAGACCTTGAAAGATTTCTTCGCTGAACTCCCCGGCTTTCAGTCGTTCTATCTCCCGCCAAACCAGCTTCTCGGCGGCCGAATAAGATTGGAAAAAGAGTTTGGGCATAACGAATATCGCCAGAATCCCGGCTTCGTTCATGCATTCATTGACCGCCATCGACGCCACCACCTTATGCTCTACCGCCAGTTTGTCCAAAAAGCCCGTGCCATTGGAATTGTTCAGCAAAGCGATGGCCACTTTCAGCGCCACTTCATCCTCATGGTTTGCCGGCACGCCCCGGAAGCCTAACGCCATCATCTTGACAAACGGCATGGGGACCTTCAGCTTCATCTTTTCTTTCCCTTTGAACTCAGGCAACGGGACTGACTCACCCTTCGGCGCCACCCCTTCGCGAATCCGCGAGAAAGTACGCTCCAAAATAGGAAGCACCTCTTCCGTACGAAAATCACCGCACAGAATCAGCCCCATGTTGGACGCCACATAATAGGTTTCAAAGAAACGGCGCATCTCGGAAAGGCGCGGATTCTTCAGGTTTTCCGTGCTTCCAATCACCGGATAGGCATACGGATGCGGCGCGAAAAAGCGTTCCTTCAACCGCTCTACCGACATTCCCCCGACATAATCCGCATACATATTCTTCTCTTCGTAAACCGTCTCCAGCTCATTCTGGAACAAGCGGAACACCGGATTAATCAGCCGTTCGCTATTAATCTCCGCCCATTGCTCCATGTATTGTGAGGAAAATATATTGAAGTAGACCGTATAGTCCAACGAAGTCCCCGCGTTCAGTTTCGTTCCCCCATATTGGGTAATCAGCCTGTCAAACTCGTTGGGGATAACATACTTGGCAGCCTCTACACTCAACTCGTTAATCTGTTTCTGCAAGGAACGGCGCTCCGCATGGTCCTTGGTTTCCGCCAGTTCGTCATACTTGGCGGCAATCCGGTCCAGCAGAATCTTTTCCTGCACATAATCTGTCGTACCGATCTTGTCGGTGCCTTTAAACATCATGTGCTCAAAATAATGCGCTATTCCGGTATTCGGACAATCTTTCGCTCCCGCTTTCACTACCACTGCGCCAAACACCTTGGGCTGCGTGTGGTCTTCGTTCAGCCACACGGTCAATCCATTCTTCAGTGTATGCGTCGTACAAGTTATCTGTTGTTCTCCTGATTCCATTTCTTATCTATCTGGCGTATTCATCCTAAATAAACATTTAAGACACAAAAGTAGTGAGTTTTTCGGAAAAACGGGCGAAAACAGGAACTTAAACGCAAATACAAACATAAATAAACACGGAGACACCGAGTCTCAGAGTTTTTAATTGTTCATTGTCAATTATTAATTACTCTGTGACCCGGTGTCTCGTGTTTAATTCCGATTCCTATTTAATTCCTTACCTTATAGGTCTCCTCGCCTACCCGAACGATATAGATACCGCGTGGCAGGTCATACCGTTTCAGCCCTATCTGCGTTTCATTCTTTATGACGGCTCCGCTGATGGAGATGATGACTACCTGTTCTTGCTTCGAGGTCTGCACATAGAGGCTGCCATCCTGGGCATATACCTTAGTACTTTGCAGTTCTTCGATGCCGGTCGGGGTCTCTTTCTCTACACCTTCCACGGTGATGTAGATATCGGTGTACAAATTGCGGATTTCATACTTGCCTTCCTCGTTCGGCTCGATAACATCCGTATAACCGAACAGGCTGCGCTTTACTTTCACCGTCATATTCTCTGCCGTATAGCCCTCGGCTACTTCTACCGTAAAGCTCATGCTATTGCCTTCGCGTACCACATTCGTGCTGGTCTCTACCGTTACGCCTTCGCATTCGTCTACATATATATTATAGTAGTCGGGATAGTCGGGGGTTACCGGCTCTTCAGGTTCTTCTTCCTCCTTTTCCTTAACCGTAATCTCATAAGTTTTCTCACCGTGATATGTCGGGCTATCGTAGATAACAGTGATGGTCGCCGTGCCCACTCCCTTAGGCGTTACCCGTGCCGTGCTTTCGATTGGGTTATCCGCGCTGCGGGTCGTTGAAGCTTCCGGTGTGAGTCTGTTTACTTCCACGATGTCCTTATTACTGCTTTCCCATATCCAATTCTCCGCCTTATTCACATCTTCTATCCCGGTGATAGTGGCGGTTAGGATGGTGCCCTCGCTGCCCAGTTCGATAGTACTCTCACTTGTTGTTATTTCAAAATCATCTTCATCCAAGGGGGCTTTGGCGACCTCCTGCTGTCTACTTTGCATTGCTCCTCTGTGCCATTCGTCGGTAGCGGAAACAATTACATAAATATTCTTGCTAATGTCCTCCGCCGTCAGTGTGTAGGAGTTCTCTGTCGCATCGGAGATTTTCTCACCACCCCGGTACCACTGATAGGTCACCGATTCATCGTCCTGCTTGGTATAATTCACCGTTAAGGTTTCGCCATACACGAAGCTTCCTGTGACCGTGGGCATGTTCTTAAGTATCGCCTGTTCGAGGGTGACTGTCAACTCCTTCTCCACTGGATTCAATGCACCACTGCCGCCGTAGGAGACGGTGAGGGGCAGATTCTCCCCGATGGGAAGCTTCTTCTCCTTGGTGTCATAGCTCAGCTCGAACGAGCCGTCGGACTGTGCGGTCGCCGTGGCGAGTTCGACGGCCTCACCCTCAGCATCCGTATAGGTCAGGGTGGCGGTGTTCTCCGCCAGAGAATTTGTATTGGTCTCCGTTTTCCGTTCCGGAGTGAAGACTATTTTAACTGTATCACCGTACTGGAATGCACCCTCCGCGATGCCTGTGTTGCCGCTGACGTTCAGACCTCCCAGCTCGGCATCCGACTTGATCACCGAGATGGTCAAGTCTTGTTCGGATTTAGCGGCAGCAAACCCCTCGCCAGCGGTGGCGGTCACGGTGATGCTCCCTGCCTGCGTGGTGGGAGTTGTGGGGGTGCCGGTGATGGTGCCGTTGCTGTTCAGCGTCAATCCGGCAGGCTAGGGGCCGCTGGTGATCGTCCAGCTCACTGCAACACCCTTGCCTGCCTCCGCCTCTAATTTCTGGGAGTATGCCACGCCCACATAAGCGTTGGGCAGGCCCTTTGTGGTGATCTTCGGCTTTGTATAGAATGCAGAGCTACTGGCGATGGCGGGCGACGGTTCATGGGTATCGTCCCTTTTGTAGCGTGCGAAAAAGATGTAAGGCGTACCGGGGGACAATTCGTCAATGGTGGCATTATAGGCATTATATGATGTGCTGGTGTTAATCTTTTCGGCCGTAGTCCAATCGCCGGTCGGCTCACTAACAGCCGGTTCTACTGCATATGCGATTTCGATCCCGTTTTCATTTTTTGTTTGGCTCACATCAGTAAAAGTAACAGTAATACTATTTTCTGTGCTACTAGTCGATAAAAATGTACCAGTTGGTGCCGTCTGCTCCGCTTTGGTCACGGTCACTGTGCTTGGGTAGGCATCCTGCGCCTTCATCCCATAAGGCAAAAGTATCAGAAAAAGTAATAAAAAGTAAATCTTCCTCATTTGTTTCTAAGTTTCACTACTGTCCACTAAAAATGGACAAGGTTAAAAATTAAATAAATTCGGTTCACTTGAATCATATCGTTCTTTGAC
>URGO01000111.1 GCA_900547435.1 uncultured Parabacteroides sp. | reverse complement strand
AATCCAAACTGACTGAGTATATTGATGTTTTGTAATGATTCTGTTGGAAAAAGAAATGCGGAAGCGTCCGGGAACAGATTTCCTAAAACGGATGGGCCAAGTACGATACCGGCCACAATCTCACCAATGACCGTAGGTTGCCCTATCTTCATAAACAACCACCCGAACAGCCGGCAGGTCAGCAGGATGACGATAATCAGAAATAGTAAGATTCCTAACGAGGATTGGATATGATGCATCAATAGTGTTTGGAATACGCCAAACCCTTCGGCCAGGTTATGCGGAGCATCGGCCGCCAAAGTAATTGCTCCTTCCAATTGCTGGGCTTCTCCTCCTTTGATAATCAGGTACATCAACGCTCCGAGAACGGCGACCATTATCACGTAAAAAATCAGATTTTTGCTTCCTTTGCTCATACCTCGTTCTCTATCCTGTTTCTTCTTGACAAAAATACAAAATAAATCGAATATTTCGATATTTTTGATACCTTTTTTTGATATGTGGCTACAGATATGAGTTGTAGGTCGTGAGTTCTTTTGTTTTTAAGTTTGTGTTATGTTTTGATTCGAAAACTCATAGCTTTACCATTTATAATTAAATCCGAAGCTAAGCAATTCGTTGATTTGAAGATAACTGTCAAAATCTTCATTCTTGGCTACTCCGTCATCATATCGCATGTTCAACGTTATATTGGTGGAGAAGAAACGGCTCCAGGTAAATGTGAATCGGTTTTCCCATTCACCTTCTATACGCTGATAGCTGGTGTTGTAGTAGAAACGGGAGTACCAACTGACATTTCGGTTAAACTGGAAGTTCAATGTAGCGTTGATGGTCGAACCGAACAGGTTTTCCGAAGTCGGGTAGGTACCGTCTTCCTTGGCCTTGAAATGTTTGTCCAACTTGATGTCTCCGTCTATCGTTTTACGGAATGTATAAGCCAACGGTGCGATGTTGATGTTGAATGTCAACGATTTGTGTTTCTTCTCGAAGGTCTTGTTCAGGTCATATTTCATACCAAGACCGATATTCAGGCTGAATGGCGCGAGGAATCCGGATTGTTTTATATCTTGATTCTCCTCGAAACTGCTCAACAACTGTGTCTTAAATTCCATATCAAAGGTATAGTACCACTTGTAGAAAGCCTGATAACCGATGTTGCTATGTATGCGGAATACATCATCGCTTACTTTGTAATTGCGCAACGTGTCGTTGGGAGCGGTATATACATTATTCTTTATTTCCAGCTCGTTCGCTATCTTCACGCGGTCTTTCTCGTAATTATAGGTCAGATACTCACGGTTGTTTAGGTTCAGCGAACTGTTTCCTCCTTTATGCCAGTTGGGGGAAATGTAATTTTGTGCGAATTGGATGGAACTTTCAAAGTGAGAAGTCCAATAGCGCCGTTCGGGAATAAATTTTGCCGGAGCTTCCATGTCGTCCAGATTCATGTCGTTTTTGACGGCCAGCGTGATGTTATGCGTCAGGTCTTTTTTCATGACCTTCGGTTTTATGGTCTCTTTCGGCATGTTTCGCAAAGAGTAACGGAAATAAGCGGGAAAATGGCTTTCCATATATTCAGCAGTCCGTTCGGTCGTTTCTTTTCTCCTTACATATTCGGTGAAGATGGAGTCGGGGGTATATAGCGGTTTGGGTGTAAAGTGCGGAGCCAGCGGGTCTTTGGGTATGAATGACAAATCTTCCGGCAAATGATTGCCTCGAAATACCAAAGGCATGAAAATCGGGTCGACAATAATCGTATCGCTGAAGGTAACCGATGCGTCGAATAGGTGTGTCGTGTCCTTGGCCGATGCAATCAAGGCAAGTGCTTCCGGACACATCTGCAATACGTCTTTAGTCAATAGCTGCAACAGATGTGCCGTAGGATTTGAGGGCTTGACAAATTCTTTGTTCAGCTCTTTGAAACGCACGCGCAGGTCGGGCAGTTCTTTTTCGCTGACCGTAAAAAGGGTATCGCTCGTTTCTTCTTCCGGAACGGGCGGAACAAAATCGGTTGGGGGTAATATAGCTGTAGTGTCCTGAGCCCGAATTGCCTGAAAGCAGCACAATATCAGGAGCAGGCTGATTATAAACTCTTTTTTCATCGTTTCTTCTGTTGATTAAGTCTGTCCGGTGCAAAAATACATATTAAATTTCAAATTCAAAACAGCTTCCGGAAAGATAACTATCTTTTCCGTCAAAGATGCCTATCTTTGTTTTCGAATATAGGCATGAATTTCTCCGAACATAGGCATGAATTTTTGCGACTTTTCTATTTTCGATTTTCAAATCCTTTGCAGGGTGAGAGAAAATGACTACTTTTGCCAATTCATTGGATTAACAATCAAAAAGAAACTAAAATATTATTATCGTGGCTGATACAAAGTACATTTTTGTTACAGGCGGCGTGGTTTCTTCGTTAGGTAAAGGAATCATATCTGCCTCTTTGGGTAAGTTGCTGCAAGCACGTGGTTATAAAGTAACTATCCAAAAGTTTGACCCGTATATCAACATCGATCCGGGCACGTTGAATCCGTATGAACATGGCGAATGCTACGTGACAGTTGACGGGCATGAAGCGGATTTGGACTTAGGTCATTACGAACGCTTTCTGAACGTTCCTACTACGCGCGCGAACAATATTACAACGGGGCGTATCTATCAAAGCGTTATCAATAAAGAGCGTCGAGGCGATTATTTGGGACGTACCGTACAGGTGGTTCCTCACATCACGGACGAAATCAAACGTAACGTCAAGTTGTTGGGAAATAAATACAAATTCGATTTCGTAATCACGGAAATTGGGGGTACGGTAGGTGATATCGAGTCGCTTCCGTTTATCGAGAGTGTCCGCCAGTTGAAGTGGGAATTGGGAAAGAATTGCTTGTGCGTGCATCTGACGTATGTCCCTTATATTGCGGCGGCTAAAGAATATAAGACGAAGCCAACGCAGCATTCGGTCAAGGAATTGCAATCATTGGGTATCCAACCGGATGTCTTGGTGTTGCGTACCGAGCATGAATTGACTACGAATCTGCTCCGTAAGGTGGCGTTGTTCTGCAATGTGTCGGAGGATGCCGTGATACAATCTATTGATGTACCGACGATTTACGAAGTTCCTTTGGTATTGCAACGTCAGAAAATGGACGAGATTGTGCTGAAGAAGGTAGGACTGGAGGTTGGACCTACTCCGGAACTGAAGGCTTGGCGTGAGTTCCTCAATAAGAAAGCTACGGCTACCGAAGTAGTGAAGATCGGTCTGGTTGGCAAATATGTGGAATTGCAGGATGCTTACAAGTCAATTGATGAATCGTTGCTCCAGGCTGCTATTTACAACCATCATAAATTGGAGTTGCATCTGTTCCATTCGGAGAAGGTCAATGATGCAAACGTAGAAGAGCAATTGAAAGATATGGATGGCATTCTGATAGCTCCGGGATTTGGCCAGCGTGGCATAGAGGGTTAATTTGCTGCCTTCAAATATGCCCGTGCTCATGATCCCCCTAGTTTGGGTATCTGTTTGGGAATGCAGTGTATGGTGATAGAGTTTGCCCGTGATGTGCTGGGATATAAGGATGCTAACTCGACGGAGATGGAACCGAATACGGCGCATAAGGTGATTGACCTGATGGAAGAGCAGAAGAGTGTGACGAATCTGGGCGGTTCGATGCGTTTGGGGGCATACGATTGTGGGCTGAAGAAAGGCTCTAAGGTATATGAAGCTTACGGACAGGAACATATTCAAGAGCGTCATCGCCATCGTTTCGAGTTCAACAATGAATATAAGGCCCGTTTTGAAGCAGCTGGTATGATGTGTACGGGGGAGAATCCGGAAACCAATTTGGTGGAGGTTGTTGAGATCCCTTCGTTGAAATGGTTTATCGGTGTGCAGTATCATCCGGAATATAACAGTACGGTGGTCAATCCGAATCCATTGTTCCTGAGCTTTGTCAAAGCGGCTATTGATAATAAAAAACAATAAAAAGAATAGATGGATAAGAATACAATCATTGGATTTATACTTATTGGTATAGTCTTGTTCGGTTTTAGCTGGTGGAATCGTCCGACGCCGGAGCAGATTGAGGCTCAGCGCCGTTATCAGGATTCGATAGCGCAAATCGAATTGGCTAAGCAAGCTGAATTGGAAAAGCAAAATGCGGACCCGGTGGCCGGTATGACGGAATTGCCTGACTCGGTTCGTTTGGCGCGTTTGCAGAATAATTTCGGCTCATTTGCTTCTAAGATGACCGGAACAGAAGAGGTCGTTACCTTAGAGAACGAGAAGGTTTCGGTGAAGTTAAGCACGAAGGGTGGGCGTGTGCTTTCTGCTACGCTTAAAGAGTATGACAATTACAAAGGGGAGCCGTTGACTCTGTTTGATGGAAACGAGTCGGTTTTTGATTTGTCGTTGGTGACATCGGCCAATCAATTGGTCCATACGCGCGACCTTTATTTTACACCTGTCAAGGGAAATGAAGCGAATCAGACTATCATGCGCTTGGATATGGGTGAAGGTAGTTATCTGGATTTTGTCTATACATTGAATGCGGATGATTACAAGATGGATTTTTCGGTGAAGGGAACCGGATTGAATGGTATTCTTTCACCCTCTACCGATGCTTTGAACCTTTCGTGGACGCAAGATATCCGCCAGCAGGAGAAGGGGCGTGTGTTCGAGAACCGCTATGTCGAGCTGCATTATAAGGTGATGGGCGATGATGTAGATTACTTGAGCGCGAGTGGAAATGCCAACCGGAATATGGATAAGGACTTGCATTGGATAGGTTTCAAGGACATGTATTTCTCAACGGTCTTGGTGGCAAAGGATGGTTTCAAGGAAGCTAAGTTGGATTCTCGTTCGCACGAGCATGGCGAATATTTGAAGACTTTTCATGCGCAGGCTTCGGTATCGTTTGATTTGGTCGGTACAGAGTCTACTGATTTCCAATACTTCTTTATCCCGAATAAGTATGCGTTGTTGAAAGATTATAATGCTAATTTGACAGAAGGGGAGGAGAAACCTCATTTGGAGAAACTGGTCCCGTTGGGATGGGGTATCTTCCGGTGGGTAAACCAGTTCTTTGTCATTCCGTTGTTTGACTTCTTAGGTGGATTTATTGATAATTATGGCTGGCTGATTTTTATCATGACGGTTATTGTGAAGCTGATTTTGTTCCCTTTGACCTATAAGTCCTACATGTCATCGGCGAAGATGCGTGTATTGCGTCCGCAGGTGGAGGAGATTAATGCGCAATATCCGAATCAGGATCAGGCTATGGAACGCCAGACCAAAATCATGGAGCTGTACAATCGGGCAGGAGCCAGTCCGATGAGCGGATGCTTGCCTTTGTTGTTGCAGATGCCGATTTTGATTGCTCTGTTTATGTTCTTCCCGTCGGCTATTGAGCTTCGCCACGAAAGTTTCCTTTGGGCGGAGGATTTATCTACCTATGATGCAATTGTAAGCTGGAATGTTCAGATACCGTTGATATCTACCTATTTCGGCAATCATATTAGTTTGTTCTGTCTGTTGATGACGATTACCCAGATTGTCTATACCAAATATAATATGGAATTGACAAATACGGGTCAACAACAGATGCCGGGAATGAAACTGATGATGTATCTGATGCCGTTGATGTTTATGTTTATCTTCAACAGTTACGCTTCAGGTCTGACTTACTATTATTTCATTTCTACGCTGATTACGATTGCGCAGACATTGTTCTTCCGTTATACGATTGACGAAGAGAAGTTGCTCGCTAAGCTTGAGGAGAATAAGAAGCGTCCGATAAAGAAGTCCGGATTCATGAAACGTTTGGAAGAGGCTCAACGGATGCAGCAGGAGCAGTTGAAGCGTCAGCAAGAGCAGCGCCAGAATCTGCATGAACAGCGCAAGGCGAAAAGAAGATAAGGTTAAGTTCTTTAGTTTTTAAGTTTTTCAGTTTATAAGTTGATGCCAGGGCTTTGATTTAGAAACTGAAAAACTTATAAACACAAGAGCTTGCTTGATAAAGTAGGATTATGAATTAGGAAGGGAGTGTGTTACAGCGTTTGTGCATTATAATTTTCAACTTTCAATTTTCAATAAAAAAAGGGACCCTCATTTAGCACTAAACAAAACAAGCAGTCCCTTTCATGGCGTTTTTCAATTTCTATTGATTATTATTCGACTGCTTTTACTATCTCTTATGCAAAAGGCCATATCCATTGGTCATGTTTTTTCGTCTTTCACGAATTTCTTCTAAGGTTTCTAAGTTGCCTATCGAGGGCAAATCATGCTTACGGGAATCCTCAAGGAATTTCCATGCATAGTCGGAGGCGATAGCCGAATCGCGTGCGATAGCTAATTGCGGATGCAATTGATTTGCTATGATGGAATCGGCAAACAAATCGCATAGCACATCAATGTTTTTTCCGCCGTATGGCTTTTCGATGCGTTCGGTTTGTGTTACACCGCGTAAATCCACTACAGCCGTCTTAAAGTCATGCGTCATGCGGGCAATTCCTTTCGTGCCGATTATATCCACATACGAATTGTGCGTCTGGTCTTTGGATAATTGTCCATAGACAAACCCTTGTGTGATATCAAACACGACACCGTTCTCGAATGTTCCATGGCATTGCAGCCACCACGGGTCTTTGTAGTCCCACATCCGGATTGCTTGGGCGTGCCACGCTTTAAACTCGCATCCGGCATACCAGCGGATAATATCCACATAATGCATTCCGCAGTCGTGAAAGGCCGGACCTTCGTATTCATGTCCTTCGCCCGGCGCTAAGCCCGGTGTCATGTGGCAGATACGGATAATAGCCAATTCACCGATTTCTCCACTTTCCACGAAACGTTTTATGGTATTGTGATACCATGAGTTGCGCAAGTAGAGGTTTACGGTTGCCAACTGATTGGAAGCTTCGATGGTGTGGACGGCTTCCCATTCCCGTTCAGGTGTGTCCGCAATAGGTTTTTCCGAAATGATGTGTTTTCCGGTTGCTACTGCTTTTTGGATTTGTTCCAGTCGGTTGTTGGCAAGCGTAAAAAGTCCGACAGCTTCTACTTGCGGATCGTTAAACACGATGTTTTCATCAGCCACGATGCGTGATTGTGGCGAAAATTTTCGGGCATAAGCTCTGGCTTCCGGGTCAACATCGCAAATGTAAGCGACCTCCCATTTCCGGTTTTTCAGCATTTCGGTCAGATAAAATCCACCCATGCGCCCAAAGCCGATAATGCCCACTTTTATTCTTCTGTCCATAGGTATTATAAATTAAAGTGTGATTTGCAAAAGTAGGGAAATAGAATGGATTTATCAATAAACGGGGTACGTTTTTTTATGCCGACCTTTTTCGGAAGTTTGCCTTCATTTATGCCTTTTCTTCCAAGGGGTGCGAGTTTTTCTTTCTCAAAAAGACAGTAATTTGGTAAACTTATTCTGCTTCTGGGTTGTTCCTTTATAAAGTCCTAAATATTTGGCTATTTAGTTTTGAGGTTGTTCTTGTCCACTTCGGTCAAGGTTTAAAAACTTAAAGACTAAAAAACATGCCAATTTAAATTATAGAAAAATATGAAAATGAAATTAGTGATGCTGTTGGTTGCTGCTATGCCTTTTATGCCAATAGCAAAAACAGATGCCTGCACGGGCATTACATTGAAGGCAAAAGATGGAACGACGGTCGTGGCTCGGACGATAGAATGGGGAGGAAGCGAATTGAACAGCCAGTATGTGGTTGTCCCACGTGGTTATGTGCAATATTCTTATCTTCCGGGAGGACGGACAGACGGGATGAAGATAACAGCCCGGTATGGTTATGTGGGGTTGTCTGTAGAGCAAAAGGAGTTTGTGGCGGAAGGTATCAATGAAGCCGGACTTTCTGCGGGGCTTTTTTATTTTCCTCAGTATGGCGAATATGAAGCGTTTGATGAAGCCCAAAAGACAACAAGCCTATCCGATTTGCAATTGGCTTCCTGGATATTGGGTAATTTTCAAACCATCGATGAGGTAAAACAAGCTCTTCCGGAGATTCATGTTGTAGCTATTGATCCGCGGGCTTCGACGGTACATTGGCGTATTGCGGATTCTTCCGGCCGGCAAGTTGTATTGGAGATTGTTGACGGGAAGCTTTGTTTTTATGAGAATAAGTTGGGGGTACTGACCAATTCGCCCGGATTTGAATGGCAGATGACAAACTTGAACAATTATGTGAATTTGTATTCGGGTGGAGCAGAGGCGAAGTCCTTGGGTGATGTGATGTTGAAGCCTTTTGGCGCGGGTAGTGGGTTCTTGGGTATTCCGGGGGATGTGACGCCTCCATCGCGTTTTGTGCGTGCTGCGTTTTATCAGACTTCTGCCCCTCAACAGGAAAACGGGAAAGATGCGGTGTTGCAGAGTTTCCAGATTTTGAATAACTTTGATATACCGGTAGGGATTGAATTCAAATCCGGAGAGGTGCTTCCTGCGGATATTCCCAGCGCAACGCAATGGACCTCTTCTACGGATATACAGAATCGGGTGATTTATTATCGCACGATGTATAACAGTGCGATTCGTTGCATTGATTTGAAAACGATTGATTTCTCTAAGGTAAATTATCAGGCGGTTCCGTTAGATAAGGAAAAACAGCAGCCTGTAGAGACTATAGTGATTTAGTTGATAAGAAAACAAGGGAACAAGTAGACAAGGATGCTATATAAGTGCCTTGTAAACTTGTTCCCTTGTTAATTTATTGACTTTTTAAAATTAAGCAAAGAACACGATTAATAGCTGAGCCGTAACCACACGCAGGAACATTGACAGCGGATAAACCGTAGCATATCCTACAGATGGAGCGTCGTTTCCGGCTGTTGTGTTTGCATAAGCCAATGCAGGCGGGTCGGTTGTACTTCCGGCAATCAGACCCATCAGCGTGAAGTAGTTCACTTTGTAGAAATAACGGGCAATAAAACCGATAATTAATAAAGGAACCATAGTGATGATGAATCCGTAACCAATCCAAGCATATCCTCCGTTTATAACCGTATCGACAAATCCGTTACCGGCATTCAGTCCAACGCAAGCCAGGAACATAGCCAATCCGACTTCGCGCAGCATCAGGTTTGCACTGTGTGTCGTGAAAGTAACCAGCTTGTAATGGTAGCCGAAACGGCTGATTAAGATAGCGACAATCAGCGGACCTCCGGCCAATCCCAGTTTGATGGGTTGCGGAATACCTGGACATACAATAGGAATGCTTCCTAAGATAATACCTAAGGCGATACCGATGAATATGGCAATCAGATTCGGCTCGTTCAGTCGCTTCATGGAGTTACCCAATACTTTTTCCACATTGGCGATAGCCGTTTCCGTACCGACTACGTTTACACGGTCGCCTACTTGCAATGTCAGGTTCGGTTTAGCCACCAAATCCATTCCGGCGCGGTTGATACGGGTGATGTTGATGCCATATAGTTTACGCAGCTTCAGGTCTCCTAAACGCTTGCCATTCAATTCCGGTTTGGTTATCAGGATACGGCGGTTGATAAACTGGCTTTCCATACGGATCCACTGTTTGCGTTCCATATCAATTTCTTCACCAATGAATGTCTTGATGGTTTCTACATCTTGTTCGGTTGTAATAACGAAAACTTTATCATTTTCATGCAGGATAGTGGAAGCGGAAACAATGTCGATTTGCTTGTCGCTATCTCTCCAAATACGCGAGATAACGAAATCACGGTGTTCCAGTAAAGCGGAAAGCTCGCCGACTGACTTGTTGAAGATAGCCGGGTTTTTTACGATAAGCGAAATCGGCATGGCTTCGTTGGTGTGTGAAGTTTCGGTCTTTTCCAAATCCTCGTTCTCTTTCTGGAAAGAAACATGGAATACATACCGGATGATGATGGTCGACAGGATGATACCGATTACACCTAACGGATATGCAACGGCATATCCCATTGGAATTGTATTATCACTCACACCATACATATCCGAATAGGCTTGCTGCGCCGCGCCAAGTCCTGGTGTATTGGTTACGGCACCGGATAAGATACCGACCATAGTAGGTATCGGAATATTTGTGACAAAATGAATAATTAACGTCGTAGCGACACCCAGCAGAATGATTCCGCAAGCCAGCATATTCAGCGTAACGCCTCCTTGTTTGAAAGAGGAAAAGAAACCCGGACCGACTTGCATTCCGACCGAGTAGACAAACAGTATCAATCCGAACTCTTGGAAGAAATGAATTACCCCCGGATTGATGGTGATGCCGAAATGTCCTAAGACGATACCCACAAATAATACTAATGTAATGCCTAAGGATATGCCGAAAACTTTGATTTTTCCCAATTGGATTCCCAAGGCTATTACCACTGACAAAATTAATATGGAGTGCCCTATTCCTTGCCCCCATATTAGTTCATTTATCCAATCCATTGATTTTAATAATAGTTAATATACTAAATTCTCTTAATTGACCCGCAAAAGTAATACTTATTTTTGTACTGTAAAAACAAAAGTCTAACTTTGGTTCGCAGTATAATGGTTAACATAATGAAAAAGTATCTTTATTGGTGGATGTTTGGCCTGTTCGGGCTGTTTTGTGTGGCCCAGGAGATGAAGGCAGAAGAAAAAGTCGTGACTATTACGACTAATGTCGGTGTCATGAAGGCGAAATTGTATGAGGATGTGCCGAATCATGTGAAGACATTCATTGCGCGTGCGCAGAACGGAGAGTATGACGGGACGCTTTTTACGCGGGTCATTAAGGA
>URGO01000110.1 GCA_900547435.1 uncultured Parabacteroides sp. | reverse complement strand
ATGATATTTAGTTAGTAAATAAAATAGAGTAACAAAAAGTTCTGCTTGCGAGTAGCTTTGTGAAGAGCGAAAGCAAGGTTAATGAAAAGGAAGCCCCGTAGTCCAAGCAACTACGGGGCTTTGTTTTTGCTTATTTTCTTCTTATTTTTCTTTGAATGCCTTACAGAAGGTGGTCATTAACAGGATGCAAAGTCCCAACAGACCGACCACCAGATAAGCTTGTTTCATGTCGAACGCCTGAGATATGGCTCCGATGAGGATAGGAGCGATTAAAGAACCGATAAAACTGATGCTGGAAAGAATACTCAACGCTATACCTACGGGAGTGTGGGACTTGGCGCCTACCAGACTATATATGGTAGGAACCACGCAGGAAATACCTAAGCCTACCAGCATGAAGCCCAGAGAATTGACGATAACTTTCAGTGCCATGTTCTCAAACAGACCTCCGAACAGGGCAGAGGTAAAGAATCCTACGAAGATAAAAGCACCGGCCAGTTGAAGGACACGCTGCTTCCCTAATTTGCCGTAGGCCCAGTTTGCCAGAAAACGTCCGACGGTCATCATCACCATAAAGACCAGAAAGCCGATTTGGAGTGATTTAGGCACTTGCAGGACCGATTCGAAGTACAATCCGCTCCAGTCGAACATGGCACTCTCTACAACCAATCCGAATAATCCCGCCAATCCGAATTGAATCAAAATCATTTCCGGTTTGCGGATAAAACTGAGCAAAGCCGGAGCCTCTTTCTGTTCGTTTTCCGTTTTCACCTCCTCAAATTGCCGGACCTTGTCTTCTTGCAGGTATTTACGGCCTAAAAGGACGATGCAGAGAATAATCAACGCAGAAATGGAGAAATGGATGAAAGGCTCGACTCCGCTGACAATCATCGCAAAGCCCAGCAAAGCTCCTAAGCAGGCCGCCAAGCTCCAGCCTCCATGGAACGAGGCCATGATGGTACGTCCGTAAAGACGTTCTATCACGATGCCCTGCGTGTTGAGGGAGATGTCGCATAAATTCCAGAAAACACCAAAGCTGAACAAGCAAACTCCCAACAGATAGATGGAGGAAACCATGCCGATGGCAAAGAGAGACAATGCGTACCCTAAGACGCTGACTTGTACCATGATGCGGCTTCCCAACCGGGATACCAGATAGCCCGCCAGAGGGATAGCGACGAACTTCCCTACGGGAATGAGGAATAAGACCAATCCCCAGTAAAACACGTCATAAACATCGAACAGGGCTTTCACATCCGGAATGCGGCTTGCCCAACTGGAAAAACAGAAACCTTGCGCTAAGAAAAAAGAGAGAACGACCAACCGGATCCGTTCTTTGGGATACTTTACAATTTCTTTGTTATTCATGATAATTTGTCTATGTCATTTGTTTGATTGTACAAAGGTAACGAAAAATCAGTATCTTTGTCTACTGAATAAATGTAATGATGTATGAAATATGGATTTGTGAAAGTAGCAGCCGCGGTTCCGCATGTTCAAGTGGCCGACTGTTCCTATAATAGTGTGCAGATAGAAAAACTGATGCGTCGGGCGGCTGATAACGGAGTGCAGATTGTTGTATTTCCGGAATTGTCGATTACGGCCTATTCCTGTTTGGATTTGTTCTCACAAGATATATTACTTCGGAATGCAGAGGTGGCATTGCTGCAATTGGTAGAAAATACAGCCGACCTTCCGTTGCTGGCATTTGTCGGACTTCCGTTGCGGGTAGATAATAAACTGATCAATGCGGCGGTAGCTATTCAGGAGGGGAAGATTATAGGAGTTGTTCCGAAGACCTATCTTCCGAATTATCGCGAGTTTCAAGAGAAAAGATGGTTTACTTCGTCCAGAGACTTGCAGGATGACTTTATTGTGATTGGCGGGAATCCCTATCCGATGCAGCAACAGATGCTGTTTGTGGCTGCCGGCGTTTCGGTCGGGGTGGAGATTTGTGAAGATTTGTGGATGCCGGTTCCGCCCAGTTCGGAACTGGCCATGTTGGGCGCTGACATTATCGTGAATTTATCGGCAAGTAATGAAACCATCGGGAAGCAGACTTACCGGAAGCAGCTGGTGGCGCAACAATCGGCCCGTTGTCTTTGCGGGTATGTCTATGCTTCGAGCGGCTTTGGCGAATCGACTACTGATCTGGTCTTTTCCGGAAGTGCCCTGATTGCGGAAAACGGGGTAGTTCTTGCCGAATCAAAACGCTTTTCGTTGGATGAACAACTGGTTATATCCGAAATTGATGTGGAATATCTTCGGCATGACCGTCTGGTGTCTACTTGCTTTACGGAAGGGTGCCGGCAATTGAATACCGATCGCGGTTTCCAGTTGGATTTTCAATTGGCTGAATACCGGCGATCAGAGGCCAATCAGTTGACACGTATTGTTAATCCTCATCCATTTACCCCGAGTGGAAAAGCGTTACGCGAGCGTTGCGAAGAGATATTTCAGATGCAGACCTCCGGCTTGGCCAAGCGAATTGCTCATGCCCATGCCCAAACGGCAGTTGTCGGCATTTCCGGAGGATTGGACTCTACGCTGGCTTTGTTGGTTACGGTTATGACTTTTGACTTGTTGCGCATTCCGCGAAACCGGATTATCGGAATAACCATGCCGGGTTTCGGGACGACCGGTCGTACATACCGGAATGCTGTAAGCCTGATTCATTCGTTAGGTGTAACGTTTCGGGAAATTTCCATAAAGGAGGCTTGCCTACAGCATTTCAACGATATCCATCATGATGCCCAAGTGCATGATGTCACGTATGAGAACAGTCAGGCACGTGAACGGACACAATTGCTTATGGATGTGGCAAACAAGGAAAACGGATTGGTTATCGGTACGGGCGATTTGTCCGAATTGGCATTGGGCTGGGCAACGTATAATGGCGACCATATGTCTATGTATGGTGTGAACGCCAGCATCCCGAAAACATTGGTGAGGTATCTGGTTGAATGGGTAGCTGAGAATAGAGTAGACGAGGAGTCGCGGGCTACTTTGTTTGATATTATTGATACTCCCATTAGCCCGGAACTGATTCCGGCGGATGAACACGGAAATATTCAGCAAAAGACAGAAGATCTTGTCGGGCCTTATGAATTGCACGATTTCTTCTTGTATCATTTCTTGCGCTTTGGTGCAACTCCGGCTAAGATTTATTATTTGGCACAACTCGCTTTTGATGGAATTTACGAGAAAAAGGTAATCCATAAATGGCTGCGAACGTTCTTTTATCGCTTCTTCCAGCAACAATTCAAACGGAGTTGCTTGCCGGATGGACCGAAAGTGGGAAGTGTCAGTCTGTCTCCTCGCGGTGATTGGCGTATGCCGAGTGATGCTATGGCAACACTTTGGTTGAATGAGATAGATAGGTTGGAATAGAGGGGAAGAGTTTATTAGTTTTTGAGTTTGTAAGTTTATCAGTTAATATGCAGAAAGACTCACAAACTCAAAAACTAAAAACCTGAGAAACATCAGTCTTTGAACAAAGACTTTGCAATACCCAACTCCAATCCGCGAAGTTCTGCTAATCCGCGAAGACGGCCGATGCACGAATAGCCCGGATTGGTCTGTTTGCGCAAGTCGTCTACCATCTGATGTCCGTGGTCGGGGCGTACCGGGATGGAGACTTGCCTACGTTGTTCTACCTCCAACAAAGCTTTCATCATGCCATACATATCCACATTGCCTTCCAAGTGGTTTGCCTCGTAAAAGTTTCCTTCGGTATCGCGCTGGGTGCTTCTTAAATGAACAAAATGGATTCGGTCTCCAAACTCGTACATCATGGAAACCAAATCATTATCAGCACGCACGCCTAAGGAACCCGTGCAGAGACACAATCCGTTAGAGCGGTTGGGAACCCGTTTTATCAATTGACGGAAATCCTCGGCTGTAGACAGGATACGCGGTAATCCCAATATCGGATAAGGCGGAGCGTCCGGATGAATAACCAGATGAATGCCGACTTCGTCTGCAACAGGGGTTATTTCGGAAAGGAAATAGACCAGATTATCACGGAGTTTCTCTGCATTGATATCTTTATATCGGTCTAACGCTTCCTGAAATTGAGCTAACGTAAAGCTCTCTTCGGCACCGGGCAGCCCGGCAAGGATATTGTGCGTCAAGGTTTCCTTTTCCGATTCGTTCATCTGTGCATACCGTTTGTAGGCCCGTTGCTTGTCTGTATCGGAATATTCGGTTTGAGCATCCGGTCGTTTTAAAATGTAAAGGTCAAAGGCCATAAAGGCATCCCTTTCGAAGCGCAAAGCTTTCGAACCGTCAGGAAGCACGTACCCCAAGTCGGTGCGTGTCCAATCCAATACCGGCATGAAATTGTAGGTGACACAATAAATGCCGCATGTCGCTAAATTCCGCAATGTTTGTTTGTAGTGGTCAATGTATACTTGGAAATTTCCGGTTTGTGTCTTTATGTACTCATGGACCGGAACACTTTCCACAACACTCCAGGTTAGTCCTGCTTCTGCTATTTGTGTTTGTCTTTTCTTTATTTCATCGATTGACCAGATTTCCCCATTGGGAATATGGTGCAGCGCATGGACGATGTCAGTAGCTCCTGCTTGTCGGATATCTTCTAAACTGACCGGATCATTCGGGCCGTACCAGCGCCAAGATTGTTTACATAAATACATTTTGAGTTGCGAATTATGGATTTAGAAGTTATATTGAGAATGCATTGAAACCTCCGTCAATGACGGTTAATGTCCCGGAAACGAATTGACTGGCATCGCTGGCAAGCCATTGCAGTGTTCCGAGTAATTCTTCCGGTTCTCCGAATCTTCCAAACGGTGTGTGTGCGAGTATGGTTTCAGAACGCGGAGTAAGGCTTCCGTCCGGATTGGTCAGTAAAGTCCTGTTCTGTTCTGTCAGGAAGAAACCGGGAGCAATAGCGTTTACGCGGATTCCGGGCCCGAGCTTGGTTGACATTTCTCAGCACAGATATTGTGGAAAGTTGATTACAGCCGCTTTGGCCGCTCCATACCCGGCTACTCGAGTCAAAGGTCGTAAAGCTGCTTCAGAGGCAATGTTGATAATCGATCCTTTTTTTTGTTTGACCATGGCTTGTGCGAATACCAAGGTTGGAAGAATCGTTCCGAAAAGATTCAGATCCACAACTTGACGTACGGCTTCAATGTCCAAATCGAACAGGGTTTTGTCGGGTGGGATTGTTGCTCCGGGCTGGTTCCCTCCGGCTCCGTTGATTAAAACATCAATGCGCCCGTAACGGTCCATTATTTGTTGGAAATTCTGTTCCAATAAAGTCTTATCCAGCACATTTGTGGTATAGAATACCGCCTCTTCTCCTTTTGCTTGGGCTTCTTCGGCAAGCTGATTCCCTACTTTTTCATTTCGTCCTAAGATAACGACTTGGGCGCCTTGCTCGGCAAAATGTTTTACCATAGCACGTCCTAATATGCCGGTTGCTCCGGTTATTACAATAACTCGTCCAGTTACATCGAATAAATTCTTCATATCTATTAGTCTATGATAATTTTATATTTAGGAACTAATGTCTTCATAATTATCCAGCCTACAAGGTAAGCTACGGAACAAATACAGAATATAATGAAATAGCCGGCTGGTTTCCCAACGAATCCCATGAATTCCAATTGGGTCTCGCCGGCATAAACAAATAGATTTCCTGCACATGTCTGCATTAGCATCGAACTGATTCCTCCGGCCATTCCTCCGATACCCGTTACGGTGGCAATAGCTTTCTTGGGGAACATATCACTTACGGTTGTAAAAATGTTAGCCGACCAAGACTGGTGGGCCGCACAACCGATACCAATCAGTATGACCGGGAACCAAGGTGAAAGGGTGCCTAAGGGCTGAGCTAATAATACAACGAGCGGAATGAATGCGAAAATCAGCATCGCACGCATCCGTGCCGAATAGGGATTCTCTCCTGTTTTATTTATAAATAAGGTAGGGAGCTTCCCTCCGATAAGCGATAGCATGGTGATAGCATACAAAGTGAATATCAAGGCAATGCCTAAGCCTTCGGATGTCTTGATTCCGAACTGTGTATTTAAGTAGGAAGGAGTCCAAAAGAGGAAGAACCACCAGACTCCATCTGTACAGAACTTGCCTAATAAGAATGCCCATGTTTGCCGGTAACGGAAACATTGTCGGATAGGCATTTGCTTTTCGGTTTGTTGTTTCCCTTGGGTCAGGTTGGCTTCCAATCGTTTGTCTTGTTCGATGTAGTTGAGCTCTGCTTGATTGACAAAGCGGCTTTGTGCCGGAGGTGCATACATGAAGACCCAGAATCCCATCCAGATAAAACCTAAAGCACCGATAATGACGAATGCCAATTCCCAGCCGAAATGCTTGGCTAAGATAGGAATTGAGAGGGGGGAGATTAAAGCTCCGATAGAGGCTCCGGCATTGAAGATGGATGTGGCGAACGCGCGGTCCCGTTTCGGGAAATATTCGGCCGTCACTTTTACGGCAACAGGAAAATAGCCGGCTTCTCCTATGGCTAATATGCATCGTGCCACTAAGAAGAAATACATACTGATAGTAGATATGAGAACCGCCAGATTTCCGGTTGCAGCGATTAGTTCCGCTTTATTATCTAATCCTACTCCGGCTTCGGTAGCTATTCCGCAAAAAGCATGAAGGCAAGCTCCGAACGACCAGATTCCGATCGACCACAAATAGCCTTTCTTAGTCCCTAAACGGTCTATGATATTTCCTGCAAAAAGCATTCCGATTGCATAGACAATGGAAAAGGTTGCTGTTATAAGTCCGTAATGGGCTTCATTCCAATGGAACTCCGGTTTGATGAATTCGTCCCACGTCAGGGATAAAACTTGCCGGTCGAGGTAATTAATCGTCAGGGCAAGAAACATCATTATGCAAATAGTCCAACGATAGTGCGTCATTCGTTCCATATCAAGATTCTCTTGCATTACAGATAATTTCCAGACATTTGTCGCACAATTCGGTAATGGATTCCCAATTCCCTTCCCGGATTTTTTCTTTTGATAATAGTTTCGACCCCATTCCTACGCATGTCGTTCCGGCCTTAATCCATCCCATGAGGTTATCTTCTGTTGGTTCAACTGCTCCGGTGGCCATAATGAGAGTCCAGGGAAGAGGTGCTTTGATATTCTTTACGAATGATGGACCGCCGACATTCCCCGCCGGGAAGATCTTTACCATATCGCATCCTAATTCATGGGCAGTACCTATCTCTGTAACGGAGCCACATCCGGGAATATAAGGTATCAGCCGGCGATTGCATACTTTGGCAATGTCCGGATTCAGATAAGGACCGACGATAAAATCTGCGCCATATTGGATATATAGGGCTGCCGTAGGGGCATCAATGATTGTTCCTGTGCCCAATCGCATATAGGGGCATTCCTGACGTGCATATTTTATTAATTCTTTGAATACTTCGATAGCAAAATCACCTCGGTTGGTAAACTCGAAAGCTCTTACTCCGCCTTCATAACAGGCTTTTAGGACAGATTGTGCTGTTTGTGTATTTTCGTCATAGAAAACCGGAATCATTCCGGTCTGTTGCATGGATTGCAGAACTTGTATTTTTGAAAACTTTGCCATAACAAAAGTGTTTTACATAGTTTTTGATTAAAGTTACCCGTTTTTCAGGTAGACAAATGTATTAATTTATTTTTAAATGCTTACCATGAATAGGTTTAATTTTATGCTTTTTAAATTAGAATGTTTTTTTGAGTCCTTTAGTTTATAAGTTTGATTGCATTTTGACTTAAAACTCAAAAACCTAAAAACTAAAGAACTCAAAAAGTCTTATTTAATGTATGCCTCCAAGAACTTAGCTCGTGGAGCAGGGGTCAATTGCACCGATTGGATCGTAGCCGGAATTAATACGGTCTGACCTCGATGAACCGTTATTTCATAACCGTTATTATCACAGATCGTAGCGTTTCCTTCCATACAGATATAGACTACAAATGAATCCAGATCGGCAAAGTCGCGTGTCATTTGTGCGTCCATGTCAATCAGGTTTGTCGTGAAATAGTTGCAATCCGCCAGATTTACCGTTGCATTGGAATGTGCCTTATAATGCGTGCGATAGTCCGGATATAAGGTGTAATCAATAGCATCTTTAGCCAATTCGGTATGCAATTCGCGTGTATTACCGTTCTTATCTTTCCGGTTATAATCGTAAATGCGGTAGGTGATGTTGCTTGTTTGTTGGATTTCAGCGATAAAGCATCCTGCTCCGATGGCATGAACACGACCAGCCGGAAGGAAGAATACGTCACCCGCATTGACATCGTAACGTTGGAGTACATCCATGATGGTATTGTTTTTCACGCGTTCTACATATTCGTCCGGAGTAATCTGTTGTGAGAAGCCGGAATAGAGAGAGGCATCTTTATCGGCTTTGATAACGTACCACATCTCTGTTTTGCCAAATGAGTTATGTCGCTTCTGGGCCAATTCATCGTTCGGGTGTACTTGGATAGAAAGATTGTCGCGGGCATCAATGAACTTAATCAATAATGGGAAGCGAGTCCCGAAACGCTCCATCACGTGTGCGCCCAACAAATCTTTTCCGTATGCTTTGATAAGATCGTCTAACGATTTATTTGCCAATTCGCCTTCCGCAACAATTGAATAATCGCCATCCACATGCGATAATTCCCAACTTTCCCCGATGCCTTCTTGTACCGGAGATATGCCCTTGAACGGGCAAATTGCTGAACCGCCCCAAATTACGCTTTTCAGGATCGGTTTAAATGTCAATGGATACAACATATTATCTAAGTTTATTAGTTCTGATGTTATTAATTTTTGAGTTTTTTGGTTGTTTTACTTGTGCTTTTTTTGGCCTTTGTCGCTTTGGTGACTACGCTCTTTTCTTTTGTAGTTTCCGCGGTTTTGCATTTTCTGGGTTCTTTGACCTTGCGCAAAACTAAGGCGGAGCGTGCAGGAACGTATAGTTTCAGCCACTCTTTCTTTTCCTTTTTATATAAAGGATCGAATTGCGTCAGGTGCTGAACCGTATCATCATTCAGCCCGAAGCCACCGAAACGTGGTGCATCTGTATCCAATACCACTTCGTACTTGCCTAACGGAACCAGGAATCCGTAATCGGTGAAGGATTTGTTCGGACTGAAGTTGAATACAAATACCAGGTCTTTGCGCATATAAGCTAAAATCTGGTCTCCGTCATTGTCCCAAACCTTTTGGAGCGGAGTGTTCTGGAAATCTTTCACACTACGGAGCAGATGAATCATTTCCCGGTCGAAATCACCTAAGAAATGGTATTTCAAATCCATATTATCTACCAAATCCCATTGGCGACGTGCGTATTTGTAAGACCATCCGTTGCCTTCACGCGGGAAATCAATCCATTCCGGATGCCCGAATTCGTTCCCCATAAAGTTCAGATAACCTCCGTTTATGGTCGAAGCCGTAACCAAGCGAATCATTTTGTGGAGCGCCATGCCTCGTTCTACCATGAAGTTATGGTCATCCTTCTGCATGTGCCAGTACATATCCGCGTCAATCAGGCGGAAGATGATGGTTTTGTCTCCAACCAAGGCCTGGTCATGGCTCTCGGCGTAGCTGATTGTCTTTTCATCGGCGCGACGATTGGTCGTTTCCCACCAGATAGCCGACGGATGCCAGTCTTCGTCTTTCTTTTCTTTGATGGTCTTGATCCAGAAGTCCGGAATATTCATGGCCATCCGATAGTCGAAACCATAACCGCCATCTTCTATCTTTGCGGCCAATCCCGGCATTCCACTAACCTCTTCGGCAATGGTGATAGCGTTCGGGTTCACCTCATGTATCAGTTTGTTGGCCAAAGTCAGATAGGTGATAGCATCTCCATCCTGATGACCATTATAATAATCTCCGTAATTACAGAAGGCTTCTCCTAATCCATGACTATAATATAACATAGAAGTAACGCCATCGAAGCGGAACCCGTCAAACTTGTATTCTTCCATCCAGAATTTGCAATTGGAAAGCAGGAAGTGAAGCACTTCGTTTTTGCCATAGTCGAAGCACAAAGAGTCCCAAGCCGGATGTTCACGTCGACTATCTCCGTGGAAATACAGGTCATACGAGCCATCGAATCGCCCTAATCCTTCCACTTCGTTCTTTACCGCATGGCTATGAACGATGTCCATGATGACCGCTAAGCCCAATTTGTGCGCTTCGTCGATGAGTTGCTTCAGCTCATCCGGAGTACCGAACCGGGAAGATGCGGCAAAGAAGCTGCTCACGTGATACCCGAACGAACCGTAATAAGGATGTTCTTGTATGGCCATAATCTGTATCGCGTTATAGCCTTCCTGGACGATTCGTGGCAAAACCTGCTCGCGGAACTCATTATATGTCCCGACCTTCTCCTGATTGGTAGCCATTCCGATATGGCATTCGTAAATCATAAGCGGAGAAGTGTTCGGTTTGAATTTCTTTACTTTAAAGGTGTATGGTTTTTCGGGCGCCCATACCTGTGCGCTGAAGATTTTTGTTTCATTATCTTGTACAACGCGTCGGATCCATGCCGGAATGCGTTCGCCAGCTCCGCCTTCCCATTCTATCCATAATTTAAATAGGTCTTCGTGGTGCATTTTATCAAGCGGAAGAATGATTTCCCATATGCCATTTTCTATTCGGGTTAATCGGTATTCCTCTGATTTTTGCCAATTATTAAATGTACCTATCATATAAATGGCCGTAGCGTGGGGAGCCCATTCGCGGAAAATCCAGCCTTTTGTGGTTTTATGCAATCCGAAGTATAAATAACCGGAAGCAAAATCGGACAAAGATATCTTACCCTTGTTGGTTAAATTGTTTTCTTTGTCTACGACATACTGATAACGTCCTTCAATGGCTGCTTTATAAGGTTCCAGCCACGGATCATTCTATATTAGATTTAGAGACTCCATGTTCCATTTCTATTATTTGGTTCCTATGGGCAAAGATAGGGAAAAAAAAGAAGTAAAAAATGTTTTGTTGTTGAAAAGTTGTA
>URGO01000109.1 GCA_900547435.1 uncultured Parabacteroides sp. | reverse complement strand
AGGATCCAATACCTCTGTTGTCCCGCCGGGACGGTTCGGCAGATAAACACCCAAAAGTTCCCCACGAATCCCCCAAACCAAAGGGAAAGAAGTTTGAAGAGAGAAATTAGCCGCCCAACGCTTACGATGGTAATACCGCTCCGCGTCAAAGGTCATGCGATTATCCAAATGGTAGGCATTGCCCGAAAGCGTCAAATCCCACACATGAAAAAAGCGAAGCCCTTGCGAAAGAGAAAAGCCGAAATAAGACTGAGTGCCTAAATTACGTGGCTCCATAACGATTTTGTCTGTATCTATAGTATCGGTCACCAGCACGCTATAGTTTTTAGTCCGGGAATAAGACAATTCAACAGACGTCTTATCATATTGATATTGCATACTGATGCGATGGGTTCTTTGAGGAATCAGAAAAGGATTTCCTTTCCAATACGAAAGTCCGTCCAAAGCCTGCTCTATAGGATTTAAATCCGAATAGACCGGACGGTCAATCCGTTTTCCATAACTTAACGAAATACTTTGCTTTTCATCAGGCCGAAAAGTAACACCGACCGAAGGAAACACATCTACATAATCCCGTATCACATGGCTCTCTGTGCTGACACTCCCCGGCAAGGGTTTCAAATGGCCATTGGAATGTGTGTATTCCACACGTACCCCCAAATTGGCTTGCCATTTTTCCGCAAAAGAAAAGTCATATAGCATATAGCCGGCAAGAACTGACTCCAAATAGGTAAAGTCGTTCGAGGCATCAACGTCTATCACATCCTGATTCTTTAAGATTTGATAATACCGATATCCGTTCGAAGAAGACACGCTGGAGTATTTCATTCCACACAATAAATCCCCCATACCTAATGTTCGTTTATAATGAGAGGACAAGGCATAAATCCGAATATCTCTATCTCCGGTCGAACGATAATTCTGCATGGAATCCAAATTGCCAGTCGGAGAATAATAGGTATTTGGCTGGTACAATCTGGAATTTCCTTTAAACAAACCATAATCTGCATCAAATGTAAAAAGCTGTTCGTCAGGCATCTCATACCGGTAATTCAAATTAAAATTATAACGTGCGGCCATTTGATGCTCATATTGTGTTTCCGAATAGAGATGGTAAAGCAGATTCTCTTTCGTATAGGAATCATAAACATAATTATCCGTCAATATCTCACCGGGACCAAATACAAAATTCCCGTTTCCTTGTATGCCTACGGTATGATTCTCCGCCAAACGATAATCCATACCCAAAGTTACGGCAACGGTATTGCGTTTGTCGGTATCGGTCGACCGGCTATCAAAAAGCCAGCCATTCTGTTTGCGTTCATTTCCATAAAAAAGGCCGACATGACCAAAGTTATGACTATAGTTTCCATACAGATTCAAACGATTATTCGTATAATTGAAAGCCATTTCCGTATTTTGCTTCGGATTCAACCAATAACTTCCCCCTAAGTTCAGCATAACATTATACCCCTCCCGATTTTCCTTTTTCAAGACGATATTCAGAATGCCACCGGATCCGGATGCATCATATTGCGCCGTAGCGTTAGACATTATTTCAATTGATTGAATACTGGATGAAGAAGTAGATTTCAACAAATCCACGATTTCTGCCTGTTGCATATAAGTAGGTTTGCCATTCAATAGAATTAAAATACTGTTTCTTCCGTTAAGACTGATAGTTTTACTTTCTTCTTGAATGGAGATACCCGGCAATTGCTTTAATACTTCAAAAGCATTCGTCCCTTGGGCATTGATGCTATTCGCTACATTAAATACCAACTTCCCGGCTTTTTGTTCTAAAATAGGGCTTGATTTCTCGCCTATTACCACTACATTTTCCAAAATTTGCGATTCATCTTCCAGAATAAATTCTTGAATAGTCAGCTCTTCGGAAATATATGGCTTGTAACCTAAGCAAGTAACCAATAGTTTCATCTCTCCATCTGTTTCCTCTCCCTTACCTATATGAAAATATCCCTCTGCATCAGAAATGGCTTGGGCTACAGGCAGGTTACTTTCCTTATCGACCAAACAAACAAAAGCCGCCTCTACGGGTTGATTCTGCCTATTAAGTATTCGGCCTGTAATCTCTTTCTTGGTTATTGGGGTTACCGGGGGTACCGGCAATCTCTTTTCAAAAGACTTCTCCCGATTTTTAGAGATTATCACATACTTATCTTTTATTGTATAATGAAGAGGAAGACCTTCCAAAAGTATATCCAATGCATCTCGGACATCTTTCTCATAAATAGAAGCATCTACCCGATAAGACGCAACATCATCATAAGTAAATACCACCGTAGTCCCCGACTTGTTTTCTAAAGCCTTTAAGGCATCCGACAATAAGACCTGTTTTGCCTCATAACGGATCAGAGCCTGATTATTTTGTGCCCAAGCTGGGAAACACAACCCAATAATAATGAATAAAAAACAATAATTTCTGTCCATAACTTTTCTGTTTACTCTTATAGTACAGCCAAAAGTAAAATAGGGTACTCTTCCCAATCAGAATTTATTGAATAAACAATGTATTTCCTTTATGCACAATACGGAAACCACCCACGGAATTCAATATTTCCACCAACGAATCTATACGTTCCGAACGACTGCACTTAAAGTGTATCCGTCGCTGAACCACATCTTTATCCAATGCCACTACATTTATGTTATACCAACGCCCCAGCTCACATAACAAATCATAAAGAGGAACATCATCAAAAGCAAAATAACCAGTAGTCCATAAAGGCTCTGTCACTTCATCTATTTTCCGGATTAGGAAATCCCCCTGCTGCAGAGTAAGATCCTCACCTTGCTCCATAATCCGACTCATGTCATCATCCGACTCTAAAGCCAAGCTACCGGTCAGTAATGTAATATGCATCTGTTCTTTGGAATATCCTCGGATATTGAACGAAGTTCCTAATACCTTAGCTTTGATTTCTCCGACTTTTACAATAAAAGGCGATGTCTCGTCCCGCTTAACCTGAAAATAAGCTTCACCATCCAAAGATATCTCCCGGCAATCAGTCCGTGAATAATCCACGCGGCTTTGGGCATTCATCCAAACCAAACTACTATCTGGAAGAATCACCTTCAGGCTCTTACCCACCGGTGTCATTATGGTATAAGTTCTCTGTCGGGAATAAAGATGGGATGTCAAGTCCAATTCCGTAGAAGTGATTACTTGACTAAAATCATCTTCACCTATCAATATTATTTGAGGAATATCTTTCATTGCAGTAAAAAGTGTCATCGGCCTTGGATTGTACTTCATTATGGCAAACACACTCACCAATACCAACAACAAGACAGCTGCCGCTGATGCCCATTTTATATATAGATTTCTCCGTTGATGTTTACGCAAAAAGCTCTTCCAGGCATCATCGGCATCAAAATGCGGTTCCTCACTCACTTTAAAACAGGCTTTCCCTGCTAAACGGAGCAATTCATCATCTGATATTTCTTTTCTCTCATCCATAATGCAATTATTCTTTATTTATCGAAATGGATTGTCGCAACAATTTCAAAGCTTTCATGATATGCTTTTTGACAGCATCCGGAGTAATAGCCAATTCTTCGGCTACTTCTTTGTATTTTTTATGATAAAAATAGCATTGACTTACTATATATCGTGTCTTTTCCGGAAACTGATCGCAAATTTTTTCTATTTGTTGAAACAGGCTCTCTTTATCTTCTATATTCTCTTCTTCCGCATACATCTCTTGCCTTTGTTGCTGATCATGAAAAAGCTGCCTTACCTTTCTATGTTCTAAATGATTCAGACATCGGTTTTTTACGGCTGTACACAGATAAGAATCCGCAGAAATATCTGCCAAAGAGTCATAATGTCTCCATGCAGATTCAAACACATCGTTCACTATATCCTTCGCCTCCTCGTCATCTTCCAAGTAATGATAAGCCAATTTGCACAAACGAACATAATTTCGCTTGAACAAATGCTCAAATGCTTTTATATCTCTTTCTGATGTCCGCATCTAATCACCAATAATAAACTCTATCTACCCTAATGCAGCAAAAATTGCTTTATTTCATTCTGATTTATAGCCATAAAGTCAACTTATACATTCAAAACTGGAAATAAATGAAAGGCTGCACACCGGCACTCCTGAACTGTACCACGACAAAAACAGCCAAGGCCAACAGCATGGCCTGCATGACCAAGGGAGAGCGGGTCACCCAACTTTGACAATACAATTCAACACGCTTCGGGATAAAATGTGCAATATACCCCAACACCATCAAAAGAAAAACGGTCTTATACCCGCTGACAAACTGTCCGAATATCTCCGGATGGAAATTTGTAGTTATTTGAGCTAACATCTCCCCAACTTTCTGCATGGATTCGGCACGAAAGAATATCCAGCCAAAGCAAACCAAATGGAAAGTAAACAATGTCCCAATAATCCTTCGGCCACGAGTCATCTCTGCCCCTACTTTCTTGAAACTCGGGAAGGCAGACATCACCGCCTTATGGATTGCCAACGCTATGCCATGCAGCATACCCCAAATAATAAAACGGACCGAAGCTCCATGCCACAATCCTCCCAGAAACATAGTCAAAATCAAATTGATATAAGTACGTATCTTTCCTTTCCGGTTTCCTCCCAAAGAAATATAGAGATAATCTTTCAACCAGCTTGACAAGGAGATATGCCAACGCCTCCAAAACTCGGTTATCGTAGCCGACTGATAAGGCGAATCAAAGTTGATATTAAAACGGAATCCCAACAACAAGGCAATGCCGATAGCCATATCTGAATATCCGGAGAAGTCACAATAAATCTGAAGTGCATAGCCATAAACGCCCATCAGATTCTCCAATCCCGTATACAACGTAGGAGCATCAAACACACGGTCCACAAAGTTCAGGCTAATATAATCGGATATGACACATTTCTTTATCAATCCGCAAAGGATGAGATAGATTCCCTCGCCAAATTCCGCTCTTGAGACCGTTACATTTCGATAAATCTGCGGGATGAAATCACGTGCACGAACAATCGGCCCCGCCACCAATTGCGGGAAAAACGAGACATAAAAGAGATAATCAATCCAACGGGTCAACGGCTGGATCCGCCCCCGATACACATCAATCACATAGCTGATACTCTGGAAGGTAAAGAACGAGATGCCAACCGGCAAGAAAATATCCAACCGCTCCACTTCCAATGTCTGCCACGGAAAATAGCCGAACAGATTGCCTGCTTCGCGAAGAAATGAAGCTCCGATATCACGCAGGAAATTAAAATACTTGAAATAAGCCAACATCCCCAGATTCACACACAAACTCAGCACAACCAAAGCTTTTTTCCGGCCCGTTCCTCTTGCATAACTCATCAACTGTGCAATCAGGAAATCAGATGTCGCCGTAAAGACAAGCAATCCGAACCATAATCCGCTGCTCTTATAATAAAAATAAAGCGAAAAGAGGGTTACATAAATAATCCGTGCCAGCGTATGCTTGCGCAAAGCCACATAAAAGACAGAAAAAAGACAAAACAGAATAAAGAACAACCCGCTACTGAACAGCATCGGAGCTTCAGGGTGATAAGAGAGCAGTTCACCCAGTTTATCGAACGACAGACCTTCCATTATTCCACTTTGTCGCATATCTATCTGATTGACGATTTCATTCATTTTCCGTTATTTTCTTTTGATTGATTCCTGTTTTGTTTCTCTTTCACATGTTGGTTATACGCATTCATCAAAGCACGATAAAGCAGCACCCCTTGGTCCTCGTATCCTTTTTGTGTGAAATGGATGCGGTCACGTGCCATCAGCCGCTGGTCAAGCCATTTACGGCAAGACAATTTTCCTCCTGTAGCCGCAAACAAATCCCAACACGCCAACCCTTCTTCTTTAGCTATCTGCCTTAAAGCCGCCGCCGCCTTCTCTGTATTTTCATTCCGGACATAAACCCGTTTTTTCTTGACGTATGTACGCTTATAACATTCAGGTGGTGTAGTCAACAGTATCTCCACATGCGGCATTTCATGCTTCACCAATCGTAAAAAACGTTTCACTTGCTCACTAAATTCGATTCCTGAAAAACGACGACCGAACGTTTCGTTCGTCCCCAATGAGACTATCAGCAGTTGCGGACACAGCAATGCCAACCGTGCCACATAATCCGAGTCCGTATAGTTGACATACATCGCCCCGTTCACCCCGACTGAATGATACAAAATACCCGCCTGGCCATTCATAAGACTGAAACCATAATACGTATTGTTGAAAGAAGAGGCCGGAAGGAGCTGGTCTGTTCCTTGCTTACGACGTGTACTATGCAACAATAAAGTATCAGTAAGGCATTTCAAACGAAATGTATCCGCCTTCACTCCGGCATAAGCTGAATCAGCAAGGAATGCCTCGGCAATTGGCTTACTTTTATCGGTAGGGAGCATAGGCATCGCCTGGTCTCTCCGATACAGAATGGCCTGATTAAAAGCATAACCGGCACCATTCTTCGGTGTGACAATGACATTCAAATTAATGGAGGGCGAGAAGCTCCTCACTCCTATTCCACCCATCCCGATAGCTGTTTTCTTGCGTCGTTGGGTGATTCGTCCGCCCGTCCAATCCCGGATAGCCGAACGGATAAAATAATCGTCCGGCTCGTTCGTGCGGTTCAGTTTATAGGGAGCGATCCATCCGCGACCGGCATTGCCGAACTCCCGATGCAACAACCGCATCACCTTGCCGCTGTAACGCCCGGCCTGAATATGCGAATCACCCAAATGCACCACCGTTATCACGGTATCTTTACCAGACTTCAACGAATCCAGTCCGGCAAAAAAATATGTCAAAGGCATCCCGGTGCTATCCGAGGGCAACAACAAGGTATCTCGTCCTTCTATCCACATTCCCGGAAGAGGCAATGGAAGCGGGATGGTGTCAAACTGTAATGCAGTCTGCTCTCGTTCTTGATGCGTACGCCACACCGTCTGTGCCCATGTAGAGACAAGAAGCAACAAGCCTATTGCGACCCAGCACCCGCGTCTTATTTTTTTATTGTTGCTCCACCTCTTCATAAAACTTCATTTCTGCCAAGATGGCTTCTACTAAAACACGTGATAACTCACGTCCTCCGCCAAAACCCAGATGCGTATAGTCCTTGCTTGCCCAATTTTTCTCGACATAACGCACCATACTGTTATTTCCGCCCATCGCCCCAAACGTGTTCCAAAACGGGACACCGGCCCGCTTGGCGGTCTGACGCTGCGCATGAAGCAAGGCAAGCACAGAAGGCATCGTAGTAAATGTCCCGTTCTCCTGCCGGCTGCGGTCTGAAACTCCCATCAGTAAGATATCGGCAGTCGGGAAACAATGCCGAACCTGCCGGATGGCTTTCTCCATACGCCGGCCATACCAGCCATATTGCAAGATACTATCATTGGCTATATTCAAACCATATTGCAAGACAATAAGATCATAAGTGTGTATACGATTCAAAGCGCGGCAAGAAGCAGAATCCAACTGTTCTAACAGCATCCCTGAATTACCTCGCAACGAATAATTATCGACCGACACACCTATACTATCCTCCATCACAACGCCCAACGCACGGAATCCTTCCGCATTCCGGAAATGCATTTCGGCTTTATGAACCGGTCCGTTATATACATATTGCCGGATACTATCGGTCGGAGGAAGCACTACCGCCAAAGAATCTGCCACGCCATTCATCGTCAGACAAAGCTGTGTTGCTGTATTCCGTTCATAAATCAACTTAAGGCATGAGGCTGAATCCAGCTCCGGATAGCGATCGGCCGCCTCTATGGAAACGGCCGGCACAGCCGATTCTGCCTCAAACGTCATGCAAGATAACGTATAAGGCAATGAATCCGGAACGGTCAGCATTGACCACGTCTTCCAACCTTCCGATGCCATCTTCACCGTTGGACGATATTGTGCCGCTACCGAAGCTATCGGCACGAAACCTACCCCGCGACCGCCAAAACGCTGTTGCAGAGCCGAACGGAAATCAGCCACCAATATATCTCCCTCAATAAACGAATCACCCAAGAAAGCGACCCGAACCGGCCGACCCAAATCAGCCCGGTTGCGCAAGGCTGCGAAAAAGCGATGTAATCCCACATGGCCTACCGAGTAATCTTCGATACGTGTGCCTGCCGAATCCGCCCCGTCAACAGCATATAACGCCCTATACAGCGAATCACGCAAAGCCATCGTAGCGGAATCTATCCCGGCTTTCTCTACCGCTTGCTTCTGCAAAGCCGTAGAATCCACCCTAATCGTATCCTCTTTCAGCCACATTTGCGATAAGGAATCAAGCGGCACAGATTCTTTCGTTCGCAAATCGGAAAACAAATCTACCTGTTTCAGGGAAAATCCTGCCACACGATCCGGTAAATAAAATAACAGGCAGCAAAATATAAACGTTAAAAATAACAACGCTACCAAGCGGTTCAAGTTATTGCTTTTATCCATTTTTATGTATGCTTATCACAAAGGAAGCATCAACTCATACGACATTTATAATCTTCATAACCAAATTTCCGCACTAACTGAAAGCCTTTTTCCGGGTCATAAATACCGATAGCAGGATGTGTCACGCCATTGAACATCGTTGTCTTGACCATCGTATAATGAATCATATCCCGAAAGACCACTCTGTCTCCCACTTCCGGCTCCCGGTCAAATGCCCAATCGCCGACAAAATCTCCGGCCAAACAACTGTTACCGCCCATTCGCCAGCGTTTCTCGCCCACCTCTGGTTCGTGTGCTCCAAGAATAACCGGTTTATAAGGCATCTCCAGGCAATCAGGCATATGGCACGCAAACGACACATTCAGCATCAGGGTATTCACTCCACCGTTGCACACCTTGTCTTCGACCGTCGACACCAGGCATCCCGTGTCCCATGTAAAGGCGCTTCCCGGTTCAAGTATCAGACGCAGATGCGGATAACGACTTTGAAAATCATTGAGAATCGCAATCAGCTCATCCTCGTTGTAATCTACATGCGTCATCAAATGCCCGCCCCCCATATTGAGCCATTTGATTCGGGAGAAAAATCGGCCGAAACGCGCCTCCACGGCTTCTAAGGTATGACGCAAATCTTCCGGACGTGATTCGCACAAAGCATGGAAATGCAATCCTTCTATTCCTTCGGGCAACTCCTTCAAGTCTTCGGCAAGGACACCCAAACGAGACCCTCTGTCGCACGGATTATATAGCGCGGTCTCAACTGTCGAATACTCCGGATTCACCCGCAAGCCGCACGACACGCCTACCTCATGCACCTTATCTTTATAACGGGCATACTGAGCCAAGGAGTTGAAGGTGATATGGCTACTATACCTCAATATCTCATCAATTTCTTCCGGGGTATAGACCGGCGCATAGGTATGCGTTTTCCGGCCATACTCCTCATACACCAAACGAGCCTCTGCAAGCGAACTTGCAGTGGCTCCGTCTGAATGTTGTCTGAGTATCGGGAAAATGCTCCACATCGCATTCGCCTTCAAAGCAACGATAATCTCCGCCTTCGTTGACTTCCGTACCTTGTCGATAACCAACATATTCGCATCCAACAGCGACTTATGCAGCACATAGCAAGGCGATGGAATCGTGGAGAAATCCCAATGATTCAACACACTATCTTTATCTATCATACTTCCAAATCAATATCAAACTTCTCTACCCAAGGTAATCCCTGTTCGCCTAATTCGGCCAAGAATGGGTCCGGATCAAATTCCTCTACATTATAGACACCGGCCCCTTTCCACAAGCCACGGACAAACATAGCGGCTCCCAAAGCTGCCGGAACACCGGTCGTATAGCTTACCGCCTGTGTACCGGTCTCCTTGAATGCCTGTTCGTGATCACAATTATTATAAATGTAATAAGTACGTTCTTTGCCATCCTTAATACCCCGGATGCGGCATCCGATGGAAGTCTCGCCATGATAATTAGCCCCCAACGACTTCGGGTCAGGCAGTACAGCCTTCAGGAATTGCAGCGGGACAATCTTGACCCCGTTGTATTCTACCTCGTCAATACGTGCCATACCGATGTTCTGTATCACCCGAAGATGGGTCAGATATTCCTGTCCGAAGGTCATCCAGAAACGCGCACGCTTCAAAGTCGGGAAATTCTTCACCAACGATTCAAGTTCTTCGTGATACAACACGTAGGAATCCCGCTGGCCAATATTCGGATAAGTCAATTGTTTATGTATAGACATCGGCTGGATAGTATGCCACTCGCCATTCTCATAATAACGTCCGTTCTGCGTAATCTCGCGGATATTAATTTCCGGATTGAAATTAGTAGCAAACGCCATACCATGAATACCGGCGTTGCAATCCACGATATCCAGATATTGTATCTCATCAAAGTGATGTTTGGCTGCAAAAGCGGTAAAGATAGCCGACACACCCGGATCGAATCCGCAGCCCAAGATAGCCGTCAGTCCTTTCTCGCGGAAACGGTCTTGATAAGCCCACTGCCAGCTGTACTCAAAATGCGCTTCGTCTTTCGGTTCATAATTGGCCGTATCCAAGTAATTGACCCCACATTCCAGACAAGCATCCATGATTGTCAAATCCTGGTAAGGCAATGCGACATTGATTACGATTTCGGGCTGGAACGAACGGAACAAGGTTACCAACTGGTTAACATCATCAGCATCCACCTGGGCCGTCTGGATACGTCCGCCGCCTACTGCCGCCGCAATCTGGTCACACTTAGCCTTTGTACGGCTTGCCAACATGATTTCCGTAAATACTGGGTTCTTTGCTACTTTGTGCGCTACAACAGTGCCAACACCTCCCGCACCGATAATTAAAACTTTTGACATTAAACTATTTTGTTTTAATACAGAGTACAAAAATGAGGACTCTGCGGACTCTTTTTCCTTTATTATAAAAGCCGGAACCATCATCATGGCAGATGATTCCATTCCGGCTTCGCAAAGGTAATACAATCCTATTTATCTTCCTAACTTTTTAAAAGCTGTTTTGAATTTCTTCGGAAAATGTTTTATGCTGCAGAGTCCAACAGCAAATGCAACATTACGAAATATTTTTGAAAAAACACAATTTAGGAGTATCAAATTGTAGTT
>URGO01000108.1 GCA_900547435.1 uncultured Parabacteroides sp. | reverse complement strand
CTCTCTCTGAGCGTCGTACCGCTTTCGGTGGCCACCCAATCCTCTCCGGCTGCACGTGCTTTGTCGTCGGTATACAACGCCACGACGATGTAGTCGTCGCGCAGAATTTGCTGCACACGCTCGTCGGAGAGTACCTTCTGCTCCATTTCGCGGCAGTTGACGCAGCCGTGCCCCGTCACGTCGACGAAGAGCGGCTTACCCGCGGCACGAGCGGCCGCCAGCGCCTCGTTCCATTCGAAATAACCCGTGATACCGTGCGGCATCGAGAGGAAATCGCCGTACTTGACCTGCGCAGCGCCGACACGGATCGAAGTCGGCCCGTCGGAGCCCCCGATCACGGGTAGAGGACTCTGTCCGAGGATGAAATCCTGTGTCTGCAACGGCGGCAGGTACCCCGCCAGCGCTTTGAGCGGCGCGCCCCACATGCCCGGAATCATATAGACCACGAAGGCGAAATCGACGATCGCCAGCGCGAGCCGGCCGACCGAAAGCGTCTTCACCTCGCTGTCATGGGCGAAGCGCAGCTTGCCCAGCAGATAGAAACCCAACAGTGCGAACGTGACGATCCAGATCGCCAGATAGACCTCGCGGTCGAGCAGCCCCCAATGGTAGGTCTGGTCGGCCACGCTGAGGAACTTGAAGCCCAGCGCCACCTCGATGAAGCCCAGCACCACCTTCACCGCGTTCAGCCAGCCGCCCGATTTCGGCATACTCTGCAACAGGTTCGGGAAGATGGCGAAGAGGCTGAACGGGATGGATAAGGCCACCGCGAAGCCGAACATTCCGACCGCCGGGCCGCTAGCCGCACCCCTCGTAGCCGCCTGGACCAGCAATGTACCGATGATGGGACCTGTGCAGGAGAAAGAAACCAGTACCAGGGTGAACGACATAAAGAAGATACTGATGATTCCGGTGGTCGAGTCTGCTTTGCTATCCAGTTTGTTGGTCCAGGATGCCGGCAATACCAGTTCGAACGCGCCGAAGAAGGAGACCGCAAACAGAACCAATAGCAGGAAGAATATGATGTTGAAGATGGCATTCGTTGAAAGGTCATTCAAGGCGCTTGCCCCGAAGATGCCGGTAATCAGCAGCCCCAGTACCAGATAAATTACGATGATGGAAAGCCCATAAGTAATCGCATCGCGGATAGCCTTCTTCCGGTCTTTGGTCCGTTTGAGGAAGAAGCTGACCGTCATCGGAATCATCGGCCATACGCAAGGGGTCAGGAGGGCGATGAGTCCTCCGGCAAATCCCGCGAAGAAGATAAACAGCCAGCTGGTATTTGTGGCGGAGATGGTTGTATCTCCGAAGGCTTTCAGCTCTTCGATGACCGGTTTCCATAAGTCTTCCGACTGATACACCTGCGGTTCTTTTTCCGGAACATATTCCGGTGTGGCGGAGCTGGTCTCATCGGCCGGGGTCGTTTCTGCTATCCTGGTGTCTTGCGGCACCTCTTGGACGGAATCCTCTTTCGGGGCAAGTGCCGCCAGGGTCTTTTCTACATTGATATCTTTGGCGCTGAATGCAAATTCCTCTTGTTCGGGAGGAAGGCAGTTCTCGTCATTGCAGGCCATATATTCCACATATCCGCCTACCTGAAGATGCTTCGGGTCGGTTACTTCTATCTTCTGGCGGAAAGAGACTTCGCCGGCAAACCAGCGTAATTCCATCTGGAATTGCTCGTCGAATACGGTTGTTGCCTCTTTGGAGGCCACGGGCGTACCGATAGTCTTGGCGCCTTTCAGATTTTCGAACGAGAAAGAAGTAGAGATAGGTCCGCCTTCCGGCAGGTTCATGTCATATAAATGCCAGCCCGCATCCAGTTTGGCGGAAAATATCAGCGTCTTCTCGGCCGACTCTGAATCTTCCAGTTTTATGTTCCATTTTACCGGCGTCAATATCTGCGCCTGTACTGCTAATGCCAGGAATGTGAACATCAGCAAGGTTACGAGTTTCTTCATATACATCCTTTATTATTTTACCAGTTTTTACTTGTCAACGATTTGAATGAATCCGGGATGCGCGTATCGAACCGCATTTCCTCGCCCGTTTCCGGATGGATAAAGTAGAGCCGTTGTGCATGAAGCATCAATCGGCCTGTCGGGTCGGTCTCCGCGCCATATTTGTAATCTCCGGCAATCGGATGACCGATATATTCCATCTGAGCGCGTATCTGGTTCTTCCGCCCCGTTTCCAGATTCAGTTCCAGAAGCGAATATTTTTCGTTCGTGCGGAGCAGGTGATAGCGGGTGATGGCATCTTTACCGCCATCCGCCACGACATAGACGCGCGCTTCGGCGTTTTCTTTCAGCTGAGTGGTTATCAAATCCGAATCCTTCTCCGGACGGCCTTCTACAACCGCCACGTAGGTGCGTTCGGTAATCATTTCGTTCCAGTTGCTTTGCATCTTCTCCTGAACGGCACGGGTCTTGGCAAACATCATCAGTCCGGAGGTGTCGCGGTCCAGACGATGCAAGACAAAAAGCTTGTTGCGCGGGTCACTCTTTTTCAGATAATCGCTCAGGATATGGAATGCGGTACGCTCGCGCACCTTGGCGGTCGAGACCGAAAGCAATCCTTCGCGTTTGTTGACCACAATGACGGAATCATCTTCGTAGATGATGTTCAGCAATGGATTGTTGAATACTACCTTCCGGCGGTTATAACTGATGGTCACCACATCGCCTGCGTGCAAAGGCGTGTCAAATTGGGTCGTTGCTTGCTGGTTGACCCATATCTGTCCGTGCGAGAGCAACGCCTTGACCGAGGTCTTGCTCTGCTCTTTCAATAACTCAAATAAAAAGGGAAGCAACGTAGCCTCCTGTTCAACGGTAATGTTTCGTCCGCGGGGTGCGTTGTCCGGCCGAAACCGTTTTTTCATGCCAAAGCCTTTCTTCATTCTTTCTTGTCTTAAAAAAATCCCCACAAAGATACGGGCTTTTTTTGGGATTCGGGATATTATTTGTTCCTTTGTAGGGAGGAAATCTTTTCCGGACGGGAGTTTTTTCGGTTCGGAGGGATAAAAAGAATCGTCTAACAGCTGTTAGACGCAAGTTGCACAGTTGTTAGACGCAACGTACACGGCTGTTAGACGAAAAGTGCACAGCTGTTAGACGAAAAAAAGATAGGAGGAAATATGAAAAAGATCGGATTAGGAAAAGGAATTCTCCTGATGTTGGGATTGTTGGTCCTGACATGCGGGAATGCGGCGGAGAAGCGGCATTTGAATATCGTATTTATCGGGAACAGCATCACGCAAGGTGTTGGATTGGAGAAGCCTTCGCACGAAGCTCCGCCGGTGCAGGCGGTCCTTTACCTGGGATAACAACCGGGAGTAGGGGAGGTGCGGTTCAGCAATCAGGGCGTAAGCGGATGTACTACGGTGGATTATCTGCCCACGACCCATACTTTGTTCGACCGGGCCAAGCAAGCCGCCGACCAGTTTGCGGACGAGGATTGGGCAACGCTTGTCTTTTCCCTTATGTTGGGAACGAACGATAGTGCCATACACGGGACGAACGGTGCGCCGGTATCGCCCGAACAATATACCCGGAACATGACGCAGATTATCGATACGTTGCTGGCACGTTATCCGAAATCGCTTGTCGTGGTGCATCGTCCGATTTGGTATAGTCCGAATACCTATAACGGAACGAAGTATATGCAGGAGGGCCTGGATAGGCTCATTTCCTATTATCCGGAGATTCAGGCATTGGTGAAGGCGTATGCGGAAAAGGCTCCCGGACGGGTTTTCCTGGGCGATACGGAGGGATTTGATTTCTTTAAGGAAAACGAAGCGAAGTTCCAGCATGAGCAGGGCAATGCCGGCATCTTCTTCCTGCATCCCAACAAGGAGGGGGCGAAAGATTTGGGCGAGCTCTGGGGAAAAGCGATTTATAATGTATTAGGTTTGTGATATATCTGTCATGAAACCCAACAGGCTACATCTTATCGGGCTGGAATTGAAGCAGAGCGTGAAGCGGAATCCGGTGGAATCCTTTCTGGCGTTGTGCTTCTTGGTCGTGCGTTTCGGGATGCTGGGTGCGGAAGGTACCTCCTGGTGGAATGTGGTCCGGTATGCTCCGGTGGTTTTCCTGCTTACCTGCATCTTCCATGCCCATAGCGAACGGAAAGGTGTGCGCTGGCTTTATTATCTCTCGCCTCTGTTGCTGATACCTTTCGGATTCGTGGAGGAGACACGGCTCTCGTTGCCTTATGCCTTTACGCTGGTGATTATCCAGCTCCTTTATATTCTGCTCACAAGCCGGAGGTATGACCGTCCGTTTGCTTATGGGGCGTTGAATTATGTGAAGTCGGCTGGGATAGCCTTGGCTCTTTCGTTGGTTATCTGGATTACCTTATGGGTGATTGTGGCCTCGGTCAGCTATATATTCGATATATGGAAAGAGGATACCGCCGATTTGATACTCATTACGCAAGCCATTGCCTTTGCCTTCTGTTTGCCGCTTTTGTTCGTCCTGTTCCGGGATGCGCACCGGGATAAGGCCATGCAACCTGCCAAGGCTTTCCGTGTGCTCTTGAATTATGTTCTTTCTCCGGCACTGATGGTCTATACGGTTATCCTTTACCTGTATATGTTGAAGATACTCATCACTTTCGAACTCCCGAAAGGGCAGATAGCCTATATGGTAACGGCCTTTGTGAGTGCCTTCTTTATCCTGAAGGGATGCCAGTTCTTCTTGAGGAGACGGATTTACGGATGGTTCTATCGGTGGGCAAGCTGGATAACCCTGCCTACGTTGGCATTATGCTGGGTGGGCGTGGTTTATCGGATTCGTGAGTATGGATTTACCGAGCCGCGCGTCTATCTGATAGCGGTCGTATCGGTGTTGACCTTTACTACATTGCTCTTTTTCTTCCGCAGATGGCCTCATTATTCGTTGGCGGCATGGAGTGCCGTGGTGCTCTTTTCGCTAATCACGTACATACCGGGCATAACGGCCAAGGACATCGAGGAATGGTCGCAGGCCGGACGCCCCGAATCGGACAAATCACCCGAATGGAAAAAGACTATCGTCATCCGCTCGCAAAAGTCCGTGGATATCTCTGATTATAAACAGCTCTATCTATTGAACTCTTATTTGGAGGAGGATATCCATTATCAAACTACTCGAGATAGTTTATCCTTTTATATTAAGGATAGTTTGGTATATAGTAATGCTTTTTCTCGTATCTTTGCCGGTCAGTTGCAAAAAGCGGGACTTTCTCCGACGGATTCCATTCCGGAAGAGAAATATCCGGAACTTCTGCGTTTGGAGTTAGATTCGGGTACGATTCTCTTTGAAGATTACCATATTACCCGGACTGATTCAGGATATGAGATAGGATATATGCAACCGATGGTTTATTTGATTCGTTAAATAGTAAAGGAGTTAGAGGAGTTAAACGGAGTTAGAGGAGTTATAGCCAATACTTTTAGATGATATATTGATTCTACCCATAAAAACATTTGGCTCTAACTCCTTGTAACTCCTTTAACTCCCTCTAACTCCTCAAAAAAAACAAAAGAACAAAGTGAAACGTTATTGTCAGACAATGGATCTGAAAGAGGATCCGGAATTAATAAAAGAGTATTGTTATTGGCATTCGGCCGAACATATCTGGTCGGAGATTCCCGCAGGCATCCGTGCCGTAGGGATTCGGAATATGGAAATTTACCGCTTGGGAACACGCCTTTTCATGATTGTCGAGACGGATGATGATTTTGATTGGGATGCTTCGTTTGCCCGACTGGCCACGTTGGACCGGCAAGCCGAATGGGAGGATTTTGTGGCGCGTTTCCAAAAGACCGAACCGGGAAGCTCGTCCGCCGAGAAATGGCAATTGATGGAACAAATCTTTAAACTCCCCGAATGATGCCGACACAAAAACAAAAGCCCTCTTTGTTCCGGACCGCAGATGGCAAGTCCTTCTTGCTTCCTTTTGTCTTTATCACCAGCCTCTTCCTTTTATGGGGATTCGCGCATGGTTTGCTGGATGTATTGAACAAGCATTTCCAAGGAGCTTTTACCATGTCGAAGGCGGAGAGCGGACTGGTGCAGTTTGTTACCTACATCGCATATTTCCTGATGGCGCTTCCGGCGGGCCATTTCATGAAACGCTTCGGGTATAAGAAAGGAATCCTTTGCGGATTGGCGCTGTTCGGGGTCGGTTCGTTCTCGTTTATCCCGGCGGTGATGTTCCATTCCGCCACGCCTTTCCTGATAGCCCTCTTTGTAATCGCTTGCGGATTGTGCTTTCTGGAGACCGCCGCCAATCCTTATTCCACGATATTAGGACCGCCCGAATCCGGTGCCCAGCGCTTGAACCTTTCCCAATCCTTCAATGGTCTGGGGTGGATATTGGGTCCGCTGATTGGCGGAATGTTGATATTCAATGCCGGAGATGAGGACTCGTTTGCCCTTGCCCGTCCTTATATATTAATAGGTATAGTGGTAGCGCTGGTCACGCTGGCGTTCTGTTTTATCCGCTTGCCGGAAATCAAGACCGAAGTGATTCGGGAGGCTTTCCCCGGCGATGCCGAGTCGCAAGGAGATGTCCCGGTTCTTCCGCTTTACAAACGTCCTTCGTTCGTTCGGGCCGTCATTGCCCAGTTTTGCTATTGCGCGGCACAGACCGGTATCTTCAGTTTCTTTATCAATTATGTCACCGAGATGGACCCGCAAATCAGCAACGTCCGGGCTTCGCAATTCCTGGCTTTCGGCGGAATGGCGCTCTTTATGTTGGGTCGGTTGAGCGGAAGTTTCACGATGCGCTGGCTGAAGCCTTCCAAGCTGTTGTTTCTTTACGCCCTGGCATGTATCGTATGCATGGGGCTGGTGATGGCTTCGGTCGGACGGATTTCGCTCTATGCGCTTTACATCACCTTCTTTTTTATGTCGATTATGTTCCCTACCATCTTCGCGTTGGGCCTGGAGGGGATGGGCGGACAGACCAAGAAAGCCTCTTCTTACCTTGTGATGAGCGTGGCGGGTGGCGCATTTAGTCCGATGCTGATGGGCTATATCGGCGAAACGCAGATGGCAAGAGGGTTTATCGTACCTTTATTGGCGTTTGGATACATACATTATTTTGCGTGGAATTTTAAAGTTTCAGCCGAGAATCATTAATAACGTGTATCATAAAAAAATAAAAAACGCTTAACTTTCGGACAAAAATTTTGTTCTTTGTATAAGGAATCATTAAAAAGACAAGAGTATGAAACGATTTTGTTTGTTTTTGTTGGTATGGCTCAGCGTAATAGCATTACCAGCTCGGGCGCAATTCTCATGGGGTGTAAAAGGTGGCGCCAATATATCGACTATTCACTTTTCGGATTTGCCGGAAACTTTCTCCAAAAGTAATATAACAGGCTTCCATCTCGGACCGACTATCGAACTGATGGCGCCGGTGGTAGGGCTGGGCTTCGATGCTTCGATACTCTATTCGCAGACCGGCGTGGAAATGGGACGGCAAGAGATAAAGAGCAGCTATCTGGATATTCCGGTAAATCTGAAATGGAAGTTCGGACTTCCGATGCTGAAAATCTATGCCGCAGCCGGTCCGTACGTAGGATTCCGTTTGGGTGGCGCGAAGATTTGGGAGGTAATCAGCGACCAGATTTCGTCGAAATCTTTTAGCGCCGGTATCAATGTAGGCGCAGGTGTGGAGTTGTTCCGGCATTTGCAGGTCGGGGCGACCTATCAGTTGGGATTGACCGATAATTACAGCATAGAGAAATTGAATATTTCCGGAAAGAACAGAGGATGGCAAATATCAGCGGCTATATTATTCTAAGAAGTTGGTAAGTTCTTCAGTTTTTGAGTTTTTTGTTCTACTTCAACTTACAAACTCAAAAACTAAAGAACTCAAAAACGGATAAACTATGTATTTTGCAGATGTAATCTTGCCTCTTCCTTTAGAGAACCTATACACGTACAAGATACCTTCAGATCTGGAAAAGTCGGTTGTAAGGGGATGTCGTGTTATTGTGCACTTCGGGAAAAAACGTTTCTATACAGCTATTGTGTCCGAAGTTTACGACACGCCTCCGAATACCGGTTATGAAATCAAGGAAATCTTTGCCATATTGGATACAACGCCTATTCTCAAACGCCCGCAATTGCGCTTTTGGCAATGGATGGCCAATTATTACCTTTGCAAACTGGGTGATGTCTATAAGGCGGCGCTCCCTTCGGGACTGAAGATTGAAAGCGAGACTTCGGTGACCCGTAATCCGGATTTCGAAACGCAAACTCCTTTAAAGCCGAACGAGCAGGCGGTATTGTATGCTTTTACAAAAGAAAAAGAGAGATTGACGCTTTCGGAATTGGAAAAGCGAACCGGTCTTCGGAATATTGTCCCTATAGTTGCTTCGTTGATGGCCCAAGGCGCGGTAGAGGTCAACGAGGAATTGAAACGGGGCTACACGCCTAAAACCGAAACCTACCTGCGTCTGGCACCCGATTATAGCGAAGAGGAAAAATTGCAGGAAGCGTTTGATTGAATCAGAAGCGCGAAAAAGCAAGAACAACTGCTTATCAGTTTCTTAGATTTGAGCCATGCTCTCAATCCGGTGCTGGGACAAGAAATCTCCAAGAAGGAATTGTTGGAAAAAAGCGGACAAAGCGCAACCGTATTGGAGGGGCTGTTGAAGCGGGGGATATTGGAAACATACGAAAAGGAGGTCAGCCGTTTGCAAATGCGGGTATGTCGTCGGCAAGAGCCTAATCCGCTGAGCGATGCCCAAAAGGAGGCGCTTTGGAAAATACAGGATGTTTTCCGGGAAAAAGATATTTGTCTGTTGCACGGCGTAACCTCGTCGGGAAAGACAGAGATTTATATCCATCTTATTCGGCAAGTGCTTAACGCCGGAAGGCAGGTCTTGTATATGTTGCCGGAAATAGCCATCACAACGCAAATAACCGAACGTTTAGGAAAGTTATTCGGGGAACAATTGCTGGTCTACCATTCAAAGTTTTCCGATAACGAACGGATTGAAGTATGGAACAGGTTGTTGCATACGCATAGTCCGATGCTGATATTGGGGGTCCGCTCTTCGTTATTCCTTCCTTTCAGCGATTTGGGATTAATTATCGTGGACGAGGAGCACGAAACCAGCTATAAGCAACAGGAGCCTGCGCCCCGATACAATGCGCGGAATGCGGCGATGGTATTGGCAGGTATGCACGGAGGCAAAACTTTATTAGGTTCAGCGACCCCTTCCATCGATTCCTACTTCAACGCCCTTGCTGGCAAATATGGATTAGTAGAGCTTAAAACGCGTTTCGGAACGCATCAATCCCCCAAGATTATACCCGTTAATGTCAAAGAGCTGAAACGGAAGAAGCAGATGAAGCATCCCTTATTCTCGCCTCCTCTTATCCAAAGCATGAGACAGGCATTGGATAATGGCGAGCAAATCATTCTATTTCAAAACCGGAGAGGCTTTGCGCCGGTTACCGAATGCAAGGAATGCGGCTGGGTGCCGCGCTGTGTGAATTGCGATGTCAGCATGACTTACCATAAATATCACAATAATCTGGTATGTCACTATTGCGGATACACGATTCGTTTGCCGGAGGTTTGCCCTTCTTGCGGTTCCTCCGATTTCCAAATGCAGGGGTTCGGTACAGAAAAGGTGGAAGAAGAAATAGCACTCCTTTTCCCTGATGTGCATGTCGTGCGGATGGATATGGACACAGCGCGCACCCGCACGGCTTACGAGCGCATCATCGGGGACTTCGACAAAGGAAATACCCAAATTTTGATTGGTACGCAGATGATCTCGAAAGGATTGGATTTTGGCAATGTAGGGGTCGTAGGCATATTGAATGCGGACGGATTGATGAATTATCCGGATTTCCGGGCGCACGAACGGGCTTTCCAATTGATGCTTCAAGTAAGCGGGCGCACCGGACGCCGGGACAAACAAGGAACTGTCATTCTGCAAACCTCACAACCGGAGCATCCTTTGATCCGGATGGTAATCCGTTCGGCTTATCGGGAGATGGTGGATTGGCAGCTTTCGGAACGCAGCATATTCCATTATCCGCCCTATTTCCGGCTAATTGTCCTGGTGCTGCGTAGCAAGAACGAATCCGTATTGCAGGATTTGGCCCGCACTTATGCCGACAAGCTCCGCAGCCAATTGGGAAACCGGGTGTTAGGCCCTGTTACTCCGCCTGTCTCTTATGTCCAGACTTTGCATATCCGGAAGATTGTGATAAAAATCGAAACAGCCGCAGCGATTCAACCGATGCGCGGTTTCTTGGAAAGTGTCTACCTGGAGATGCAACACTTTCCTACGTTCCGCCAAATCATGCTTCATTACGATGTCGACCCGTTGTGATTTGCTCAACGGATAAAGTTGGTGTTTGTCCGGGCTTCGAATGCCGGAGGATTGACGCCTGCCTGTTTCCCGGCTTCGATACACTTCAGAAGCCACGCCATGTTGCGGCCCAGGATGCGCATAGTCTGCAAGCCTTCAATATCTTGCGCCACCTCTTCCGGAGTATTTCCATGTACTGCATTCCAATAATTCGATGAAACGACCGGCATATTGCTGATGGTGAAGTATTTGTTCAGTTGGTCGAATGTGGTTGTAGAGCCTCCCCGTCGGCAACTTGCGACAGATGCAGCCGGCTTATTGGAAAACATTTTGGCACGACCGTAAAATACCCGATCCATAAAAGAGGTCAGTGCTCCTGCCGCTGAGGCAAAATGAACCGGCGAACCAAAGATGAATCCGTCCGCTTTCTCTGCTTTGTCCAGGAAAAGATTCACAGAATCTGTCATGCAGCATCGGCCACTTTCCAAACATTGGTTGCAACCCATGCATCCTGAAATAGGGCGGATGCCAATCCAGAATATTTCCGTCTCAATGCCCTGCAGGTTCAGTTCTTTCTCTATTTCCTGAAGAGCCGTGAATGTGCACCCCTTATGGTGCGGACTGCCGTTTACCAGTAATACTTTCATAGAATTAAGTTTATAAGTTTATCGCTTTTTAAGTTTATAAGTTTATAAAATAGAAAAAAGCGAGAAAAGTTTTATCTTTTCCCGCTTTTCTTCTGAGCCTCTTGTCGGATTCGAACCAACGACCCCGAGATTACAAATCACGTGCTCTGGCCAACTGAGCTAA
>URGO01000107.1 GCA_900547435.1 uncultured Parabacteroides sp. | reverse complement strand
ATCGGAACACCTGGCGCAGGAGGCTCTGGAAAACCAGATGCGTAACCGTACCACCATCGTCATTGCCCATCGTCTTTCTACCATCAAGAATGCTGATGAGATTTGTGTCATGCACGAAGGGGAGATTGTAGAGCGCGGATGCCACGAAGAATTATTGAAACGAAACGGATATTACAAACGCCTTTGCGATATGCAGAGCTTTTAAAAACGGAACAAGATGATGAAAACACGAATGACTTACGGAGTAAGAATGCTATTCCTCTTGCTTATCGGGGCTTTGTTGCCCTCGTGCAAGGAGTTGGAAATGAAGAATTCTGCCTCATTGACCTATTTCTTTGACAAGCCGGCAAAGGTCTGGGAAGAGACTTTCCCCTTGGGGAATGGCCGGTTGGGACTGATGCCCGATGGAGGAATTACCCGGGAGAATTTCGTACTGAACGAAATTTCTCTTTGGTCGGGAAGCGAACAGGATACCGATAATCCGAATGCGTATTATGCCCTAAGCTCTATCCGGCGTCTTCTTTTTGAAGGAAGAAATGATGAAGCGCAAAGCCTGATGTACCAGACCTTCGTATGCAAAGGAGCCGGAAGCGGATTGGGGGATGGCGCGAACCTGCCCTACGGGAGTTATCAGCTTTTCGGGAATCTTACCCTTGATTACGCTTATGATTCAGACCTTTCAGATGCCGAAAAGAGTTATCGGCGTGAGTTGGATTTAAGTAATGCCATCGCCACCACGACGTTCCGTCATAAAGGCGTTAATTATATCCGGGAGAGTTTTGCCTCCTTCTCGGATGATGTAGGGGTAATCTACCTATCTGCCGATATCGACAAATCCCTTAATTTCTCCGTTAAGATAAATCGTCCGGAACATGCCACTTGCTCCGTACAATCCAATAATATGCTTTGGATGAAAGGACAACTCCCGGACGGGGTCGATACCACCGCCCAAAAGGGTATGCGCTTTGCCTCAGCGGTACGCATTCTCCTTCCGAAAGGCGGACAACTGACCGGTGATTCTTCCAGTCTTTCGGTAAAAGAGGCTTCTGAAGCTATTCTATTGGTAGGCATGGCCACCGACTATTTCGGGAAAGAACCGGAATCGGAGGTCATCACCCAATTAGAAGCCGCCGGGAAAAAGAGTTATACGCTCCTGAAATCGGAACATACCGATCAATATCATCGTTTGTTCAACCGGGTGACATTAGATTTAGGGACATCGCCCTACGCGAACCTGCCTATCAACGAACGTCTGGCCATTTACAAACAAAATCCGGATGATCCTTCATTGGCCGCGCTTTATTTCCAATTCGGGCGTTATCTGCTGATATCTTCCGCACGCGAAGGATTATTGCCTCCCAACCTGCAAGGTCTTTGGTGCAACACAATCCATACTCCATGGAACGGAGATTACCACCTGAATATTAATCTGCAAATGAATCATTGGCCGGCCGAAGTGACCAATCTCTCCGAACTTCACCTCCCGCTTATCGATTGGATTTGTCGCCAAGTCCCAAGCGGAGAACGAACGGCCAAGAGCTATTATAATGCCAAAGGATGGGTAACGCATATCTTAGGAAACGTATGGAACTTCACAGCCCCGGGCGAACATCCGTCATGGGGAGCGACCAACACTTCAGCGGCCTGGCTATGCGAACATCTTTATCATCATTATTTATATACGAAAGATGTAACCTATTTAAACCGGGTTTATCCGGTCATGAAAGGGGCTGCACAATTCTTTGTGGATATGCTGGTGGAAGACCCGCGTTCGCATTATCTGGTAACGGCTCCAACCACCTCTCCGGAAAACACGTACAAACTTCCGAATGGCAATACCGTTAATGTATGCGCCGGTTCAACGATGGATAACCAGATTATCCGAGAGTTGTTTACCAACACCATCGAAGCCGCCGGAATATTAAATACCGATTCTGATTTTGTCCAAATCTTAGAAGCGAAACGGGCAAGATTGATGCCTACAACAATCGGGCAAGACGGACGCATCCAGGAATGGCTGCAACCCTACGAAGAGGCAGACCCGCATCATCGCCATGTCTCACACCTTTACGGATTATATCCCGGAAATGAAATATCTCCGGAAACAACTCCATTATTGGCCGAAGCGGCTCGGAAAACCTTAGAGGCTCGTGGAGACCAAAGCACCGGATGGTCGATGGCTTGGAAAATCAATTTCTGGGCACGGTTGCACGATGGAGACCACGCCTGGCGATTATTGAATAATCTGTTGCAACCCTGCACCGATACCTCCATGAATATGTCAGACGGAGGAGGCTCCTATCCGAATCTCTTCTGCGCACACCCGCCTTTCCAGATAGACGGAAACTTCGGAGCTTGTGCCGGAATAGCCGAAATGTTGATACAAAGTCAAAACGGATATATAGAAGTCCTGCCTGCCCTACCCTCCGCCTGGAAAAACGGAAACTTCAAAGGATTGAAAGTACGTGGAGGAGGCGAAGTATCTGCCGAATGGAAAGAGGGAAAGATTGTATCTGTTACACTTAAAGCTGATGTAACCGGCCGGTTCCGAATCAAATTATCCGATACAAACACCGGATCAATCAGCCTCCTGAAAAACCAAAAGCCGGTATCACTCCCGGTAATCGACAATACTCTCGATATCGACCTGAATCAAGGAGAAGAGTTTGTGGTACAGTATTGATAAACAATAATTATGAAAGCAACAATATTTCATTATCTCTGTGCATGTGCACTTTTGGTTTCCTGTTCCTCTTCACACAAAGAGGGGCAAAGAGGAGAAAATGATGTTGTTGACATCAAGCGGGTGGAAGTTTTATTTCCACCCACAGATGTTTTACAATTAAAATCTTATTATCTTTCATCCTACATAGCTTGCGATTCCAATGAGGTTTTGATAGGGTATAATTATAAAGAACATGCTTTGGATTGCATAAACATAGATACTCGACAAATCTCTCAAATACCTTTGCAACAAGAAGGATCAGATGCCATTATCCGTTTGACGGGAATCTATGGATACAAAAAAGATTCTATCTGGCTCTCTGACGAATCAGAACGAGTCTTCCTCATCAATTCCAACGGGCATATTCTAAAGCGTATGCGACCAAAAGACTATTTAGATGATAAAGAAGAGCTTATTTTGAATACCAATCATGCCATGTCAACGGTGCATCTCTATTATGATGCGAAGCGCCAATCTTTATTATGCACCGTGAAAGACCGTTCCACGTCCCCCGTAAGTTTTAAAGTGAAAGAAATTCCTTTGCAACAAGGAAACGTATCCACGTATGAATTATCCCCTTCTGTTGTAGAGTCCAATACGAGTGAAGGATATGCCAATATGAGTGAACCTAACGTTAATTTCCAAGAAGAATATATCGTATATAATTATCCCATCGAATCTCATATTTACCTACTAAACAGACAGACAGGAAAGCGTGAAGTAATTCAGGCAGAAAGCAGATATACAGCAAACAAAGCTGATAAATGCCCTTCCAAAACAGATTATACAGCATGGGAAAGGCACGGGTTTGAGAATCCCCATTTCTTTGATGTCATGTATATACCGCGACATACCATGTATGCACGCCTGCATTTCGGATCGATAGACTTTGACACGAATCGGGATTTACGTAGAGTGGCTTACCAGCGCCCTCTCTACTTGATGTTATTTGACAAGGATTTCCGAAAACTATGTGAAGTACAATTGCCGTCTAACAGATATAATCCTTATACTGGTTGGAATACAATCGAATCCGGTATAGTTTTCTTCGTTGATGGGGAACAAGGACATCCGGATGTCGAGGATTTGATAATGGAACTTGTATATCCGGTTGAAAAAGAGGAAAACTGGCTTGCCACCCCTATTAAGAGAATGGCAAGCGAATAGAAGATTTGTTTCATCGTAATCCTTCTAATATTTTTTTCAATACCGTTTGAGCGGAGATTTCGCGGTTCGCGGCTTCGGGGATAACGATACTTTGCGGACTTTCAATCACATCGTCCGTCACAATCATATTTCGGCGCACGGGGAGGCAATGCATGAAGTAGGCGTTGTTAGTTAATGCCATCTTCTCGGTATCAACCGTCCACGAGCGGTCCATGTTGATTACCTTCCCGTAGTTCGGATCTTGGTAAGCCGCCCAGTTCTTGGCATAGACGAAGTCTGCGCCTTCCAATGCCTTCTTCTGGTCGTATTCTACTTTTGCATGGCCTACGAACTTCGGATCCAGTTCATAGCCTTCGGGATGCGTAATGACGAACTCATAATCCGTGGCGTTCATCCATTCGGCAAAGCTATTAGGCACGGCTTGCGGAAGGGCTTTCGGATGCGGTGCCCAGGTCATGACCACCTTCGGGCGTGCGGTCTTCTTGTACTCTTCAATCGTAATCAAGTCGGCAAAGCTCTGGAGCGGATGGCGCGTAGCAGCCTCCATACTAAATACAGGACGGCCGGAATATTGGATGAACTGGTTCAAGATCTTCTCCGTATAATCATCCTCTTTGCTCTCGAAGCGGGCGAACGAGCGGACGCCAATCACGTCGCAATAGCAGCCCATGACCGGAATCGCCTCCAGCAGATGCTCGGATTTGTCGCCATCCATAATGACACCGCGCTCCGTCTCGAGCTTCCAAGCACCTTGGTTCACGTCGAGCACAATCGTATTCATGCCCAAGTTCATCGCCGCCTTTTGCGTAGAGAGGCGGGTGCGGAGACTGGAATTGAAGAACACCATGAGAAGGGTCTTGTTCTTGCCCAACTCGGTGAATTGGAAACGATCTTTCTTAATCTCGAACGCTTCGCGGAGCGCCTGCTTCAGGTCGCCCAAGTCTTGTACACAAGTGAAATTTCGCATATTGTCTGATTATTTAGTTTAAACACAGAGGCACTGAGACACTGAGTAAAATAAGAAAAACTCCGTGTCTCTGCGTCTCTGTGTTTATTATTTATTACTTATTGTCTTTATCCCGGATTTCTACTCTTCGGATCTTCCCGCTGATGGTCTTCGGCAATTCGTCGACAAACTCGATGACGCGGGGATATTTATAAGGAGCCGTCACGCGCTTCACGTGGTTCTGGAGTTCCTTTATCAAAGCTTCGCCCGCCTTGTCCTTATAGTCTTTTGCCAATACGATAGTTGCCTTGACCACTTGTCCGCGTATTTCATCGGGAACACCGGTAATGGCACATTCTACTACGGCCGGATGCGTCATCAACGCACTTTCCACTTCAAACGGGCCAATACGATAGCCGGAGCTCTTAATCACATCATCCGCACGGCCTACGAACCAGAAGTACCCATCTTCATCCCGCCAAGCCACGTCACCCGTATAATACAATCCGTCGTGCCAAGCTTCGCGCGTCTTGGCCGCATCCCGGTAATATTCCTTGAAGAGACCAAGCGGCTTGCCATTCTCGGTGTAGATCACGATTTGTCCCTGCTCGCCATCTTCGGCCGGAGTTCCATCCGGACGCAACAAATCCACCTGGTATTGCGGATTAGGCACACCCATCGAACCGGGCTTCGGTTCCATCCAGGGGAAAGTGGCGATGCTCAGCGTCGTTTCCGTCTGTCCGAATCCTTCCATCAGCTTGATACCGGTCAGCTTATAGAATGTATCGAAAACCGCAGGGTTCAATGCCTCGCCCGCTATCGTGCAATATTGCAGGGAAGAGAGATCGTACTTCGTAAGATCTTCGCGGATGAGGAAACGGAAAATCGTAGGTGGTGCACAGAGTGAGGTAATCTTATAATCTTGAATCATCTGGAGCATATCGGCCGGGGTGAACTTCTCATGGTCATAAACGAATACCGTCGCGCCGGCAATCCATTGCCCGTAGAGCTTTCCCCATACAGCCTTACCCCAGCCTGTATCCGCAATGGTCAAGTGGAGGCTGTCCTTATGGAGGTTATGCCAATAGCATCCCGTCACGATATGCCCCAGCGGATAGGTAAAGTCATGCGCCACCATCTTCGGCTCACCGCTTGTGCCGGAAGTAAAATAGAGAAGGGAAATATCATCGTTGCTATTCGGATGCGCCGGACGCTGGAAGGGCGGAACCTGTTCCCATTCCTTATGGAAATCATGGAATCCTTCGGGTACATACGGACCGACCGATACCAGTGCCTTAATCGTAGGCGACTGAGGCATCGCGTCTTGGATATGCGTCGTAATCACCTCTTCACCCGCACAGACAATCATCTTGATATCGGCCGCATTCGCCCGATAGACAATATCTTTCTTAGTAAGCAGGTGCGTAGCCGGAATCACCACCGCGCCCAGTTTGTGAAGGGCGATAATCGAGAACCAGAACTCATAGCGGCGCTTCAGGATGAGCATCACCATATCGCCTCGTCCAATGCCAAGCGATTGGAAATAAGCTGCCGTCTGGTCCGTATAGCGTTTCATCTCCGCGAAGGTAAAGTCGATGTGCTCTCCCTTGTCGTTTGTCCATACCAATGCTTTCTTGTCGGGCTCTTCTGCCGCCCAAGCATCTACCACATCGTAGCCGAAGTTAAAGTTCTCCGGTACGTTTATCTTTAAATGTTGCTTAAAATCTTCTTGTGAAGTAAAAGAAGTCTGTTCAACGAATCTTTCTAACATGTTTATTCTTTTTTGGGGTAGTTAGTAGTTGGGAGTTGGTAGTTAGTAGAGCTTCGCTCTCCGTTATCCTATGCAAAGTCGAAGAAGTTCAAAATCTCATACTACTAACTCCCAACTACTAACTACTAACTACTATAAAATTATTGCCAAGAAACAAACTTTTTCGCCATCGAGAGCCATCATGCCGTGCGGTTGTTCGGAATCGAAATAGATACTATCGCCCTCTTCGAGAATCAGCTGTTTACCATTTACTTCTATCAACATACGACCTTGAAGTACATAGTTGAACTCCTGTCCCGGGTGCGTATTCCGGTAAATGGGCGTCCCTTCAGGTTTCGGGTGCACCGTCACGAGGAACGGATTTCCTTTGCGGTGCGCGAATCCGGCGGCCAAAGATTGATATTTGTAGGCTTTCACGCGTTCCACGGCCACGCCTTTGTTCTTGCGCGTCACGAAGTAACTGCTCATCTTCGGCTCATCGCCAAACATCAATGTGGTCAACTCTACACCATACGTCTGGGCTATTTGATGCAACACACTTACCGAGATATCCACCGTCCCGCTTTCCATTTGCAGGTACTCTTCCGTAGAGAGTTGGCACGCTTTGGCCACCTCTTCGGGCGAAAGCTCTAACGCATCACGCAAGCCGCGCAACCGTTCTGCTATTTGTTTGATTTGTTCGTCCATCTTACTTATTTCTATTACAATTTACTATACGCTTTCAAAGGTAGAGATAAAAAAAGAAATAAACGACATTACGGATTGATTTTTTACAGATATATTACTTTTCATAGTAAGTCCGGTATCATTATCTTCCTTATCAAAAACAAACTGTTCCACTACAAAGGTATAGCAAACCCTTATAGCGGAACAAATATAGAAGCTATGCATCATCCATACAAACTTTAATCAAATACGCCAAGTTCCTGAAACCAGTCTTCGGCACGGTCAGGCCATTCATTTACCATACAACCAGTATCACGCAAACCATAACCATGTCCGCCGGTACTATACAAATGCATCCAAGCTGGAACTCCGGCCTCTTTCAAAGCATAATAATAGAAAAGGCTGCTATCTATAAAGGACTTATCATCTTCGGCTTGGATAATCATCGTAGGTGGCACCTCACTGGTCACCTTTATCTCTGAAGCCACCTGAAAATTCTGGCCACTCAAATAAGCCGGATAAACCAGCAAACAATAATCAGGCCGGCAACTCACTTTATCCACCTCGTCAATCGCCGGATAAGCACGCTTGGTATATGCAGTCGAAGCCATAACTGAAAGATGTGCTCCGGCCGAAAAGCCCATCACTCCAATACGTTCCGGATCGATACTCAACTCATCCGCATGGGCACGCACATAACTGATTGCCCGCTGGACATCCTGAAGCGGAGCTTCATACATTGGTCTGTTTGGACGACGCGGAACACGATATTTCAGAAGAATAGCAGTAATTCCCGCTTCATTCAACCAGTTACAAATCTCGGTTCCCTCCAAATCATAGGCTAATATCTCATAGCCCCCTCCGGGACAGACAACCATTGCTGCCCCTGAAGCAACGTCCGGATTAGCCGGATAAATCGTGATAGTCGGTGTCCCGACATTAGAAACGCGCAAAACGCTCAGGTCGCCGACCTTCGCACCTGTGTCATCCCGTGTTTCGGTCAAAGGGCGTTTCTCTCCGGGAGCCACATTCGGGAAAAGGATAACCGATTTCTGTGCCATAATTGCATGAGATATAAATAAACAAGTCAGAAATAAAATAATCCGGTTCATAAATACTCCTTTCTCAATGTTGTTCGTTTCGAATTTGGATTTTACAATCATCCAAACTATCTATAATAGCCAAACTTTCCACATGAATACCTTGGTCACGCAGCATCTTACCGCCATCCTGAAAAGCTTTTTCTATGATAAAGCCCATTCCGGCAATATGTGCTCCAGATTGCTTTGCCAGTTCTATAATACCCATTGCCGCATTACCAAAAGCGAGAAAATCGTCAATAAACAAAATATGATCATCCGGAGTCAAAAAATTACTACTGATACACACCGTATAATCGCGGTCCTTCGTAAAGGAGTGCACCGTTGTGCTCAACATATTCTCCATTGTCTTGGGTTTCTTCTTCTTGACAAATACAACCGGAAGCTGCATAATATATCCTACCATAATGGCCGGAGCTATGCCACTTGCTTCAATGGTTACAATCTTATTAATCTTCTCATTGGCAAAGCGACGGATAAATTCTTCCGCAATCTTATACATCAGCATCGGATCCATCTGATGATTGATAAAACTATCGACCTTCAAGATGCCGCCCGGATAACAGCGGCCATCTTGCATAATACGTTGTTTGAGTAATTCCATATTTATTGTACTTTCTTTTCTTCCTTAACGTGAATCAATATATTAGATAAAATAGCCGTCAAGCCACCCGTAGTAATACCGGATGCAAAGATTCCTTTCACGGCATCGGGAGCGGCGTTAAGTATATCAGGCATAAGTTCTACGCCCAATCCTAACGAAAGGCTCACGGCAAGGACTAATGTAGCCTTCCGATTAATCTCCTGCGCTGCGATAATCCGGATACCCGCTGCAGCAACAGTGCCAAACATCAATAGTGTCGCTCCGCCTAATACGGCATCGGGCATTAAAGAGAAAACCACGCCGACCACTGGAAATAATCCCATAAGTATCAGCATTCCGGCGATATAATAACCGACATACCGGCTGGCAACACCGGTCAACTGGATCACCCCGTTGTTCTGCCCGAAGCAGGAGTTCGGGAAGGTGTTAAACACCGCCGACACAAACGAGTTCAGGCCATTCGCCAGCACGCCGCCTTTCAGACGTTTCATGTACAGCGGACCAGAAACCGGTTGTTCGGAAACGTCGGAGGTGGCGGTGATATCGCCAATAGTTTCCAGCGAGGTGATCATAAAGACCAGCATCAGCGGCAACAGCAGACTCCATTCAATACCAAGCCCGTAATAGAGCGGTGTTGGCACCATAATCAGTTCTTGCGTCATCGGCTCGTTGCTTTCTGGCAACATGCCCATAAACCACGCCAGCGCATATCCGGCTGCCATTGCAATCACCAGCGAGGCCACGCGTAAGTAAGGGTTACGTTGACGGTTAAGCAGAATGATTAAAGCTAAGACCACACCCGCCAGCAGCAGATTTTTCGGTGCGCCAAAGGTGTTATCGTTCATGGCCGCATAACCGCCGCCAATGGACGTTAACCCAACCTGTATTAGCGACAGGCCGATAATCATCACCACTACGCCAGAAACCAGCGGCGTAATAATGCGGCGCGCCAGGTGCAAAACGCGGGAGATTACCATTTCGGTGCAGCTTGCCAGCATCAGTGTGCCGAAGAGCGCCGCCATCATGGTTGGAACATCGGCGCCACCAGTCTTCAGTGCCGTTCCACCCATAATCAGCGGGGCAACGAAGTTAAAGCTGGTGCCCTGAATAGACAACAACCCGGAACCAACCGGCCCCCAGGCTTTAATCTGAATAATCGACGCCACACCGGAGGCAAACAGCGACATACTAATAATGTGTTGCGTGTCCTGTGCTGGTAAACCCAGCGCCTGGCAGATTAACAATGCAGGCGTGATTACCGCGACAAACATCGCCAGCAGATGCTGACAGGCGGCAAACAGAGTTTGAGCAAGCGGCGGACGATCTTCAAGACGATAAATCAGTTCGCTGTTTTGAGTCTGCGCAACCGGTTGCGCATTTTCTGACTCTAGGGTGGAAACAGACATCGAAAACAATCCCGTAGTGGCAAAGCGGGCATTTTAGCTGACCGAAAGGTAAAAGCAAACGTTTGCCATGCATTCTTATAAATATTTAAATGCGATAAATGCACTTTTTTATATAACTTTTGGTTGTTTTCTGCTTAAAATCCATGCCATTTTTTTATTTTCAGCTGAGAATTCGAACCGGGATAGCATGACTCGATACTCGTCATATTTCGCCCTAATGCACATGCGCGATGAAGTATGACGAGTGTGAAAGAGTGGTGCGGACACAAAGGAGTAACAATGTTTCATCTCGATACTTTAGCAACGCTTGTTGCTGCAACGCTGACGTTGCTGCTCGGGCGCAAGTTGGTCCATTCCGTCTCCTTTCTGAAGAAATACACCATACCTGAACCAGTTGCCGGAGGGTTGCTGGTGGCACTGGCGCTGCTGGTGCTGAAAAAAAGTATGGGCTGGGAAGTCAATTTTGATATGTCCCTGCGCGATCCGTTGATGCTGGCATTCTTCGCAACCATTGGTCTGAATGCCAATATTGCCAGCCTGCGTGCCGGTGGGCGTGTGGTGGGGATTTTCCTCATCGTGGTTGTTGGCCTGTTGGTGATGCAAAATGCTATCGGCATTGGGATGGCAAGCCTGTTAGGGCTTGATCCGCTGATGGGGCTGCTGGCCGGTTCTATTACGCTTTCTGGCGGACACGGTACGGGAGCTGCGTGGAGTAAATTGTTCATTGAACGTTATGGCTTCACCAACGCGACGGAAGTGGCGATGGCCTGTGCAACTTTTGGTCTGGTGCTGGGCGGCTTGATTGGCGGTCCGGTGGCGCGCTATCTGGTGAAACACTCCACCACGCCGAACGGTAT
>URGO01000106.1 GCA_900547435.1 uncultured Parabacteroides sp. | reverse complement strand
AGTGTGCTCTTGGGCTGGTGGAAATTGGTGATGATTCCTCGTACAATCTTGAACGTATAGCCGGGGGCGATGATGATTTGCGTAGCTGTCACCAACTTGTCCGCTCCTCGCCGGTCCAGATAATCAAGGATATTTTGCAAAGCTTTTTCCGCGCTCAGGCAATTGTTCTCTTCTTCGTAGGGCATCCATTGTTTGACTACTAATTCTTCTGATGTCGCGTCCGGATTCTTCTCCAATTCTATACCTATATAATATAAACTCTCCAATGTGCGTACAGAGGTTGTTCCGACGGCAATGATTTTCCCTAAGTTACGTTGGATACGTTCGATGGAAGTGCGTCGTACCGAGATAAATTCGGTGTGCATCTCATGTCCCTCTATTGTTTCGCTCTTCACCGGTTTGAATGTTCCTGCACCTACATGCAGGGTTACCTCTTCCCGACCTATTCCGTGTGTGTCAATATCAGCCAGGACTTCCGGCGTGAAATGCAATCCGGCGGTAGGAGCCGCCACCGATCCTTTGATCTTGGAATAAACCGTCTGGTAGGTTTGCAGGTCGCTTTTTTGGGTCTCGCGATGCAGATAGGGAGGGATAGGCAAGACTCCGGCTGCGTCCAAAAGGTCTGCGAATGTATATTGGGGGTTATCCCAAGAGAACTCAATCAGATGACTATCGCCATGACTCTCTTTCTTTTCAGCTTGTAAGATAACCGTTTCATCTTGTATGGAAACTTGTTTCGTCAATACACCTTCTTTCCATTTTTTCAGATTCCCGACCAGGCAGGTCCAGCTACATCGTTCCGTTTGTTGGAAAATCAGGGCGTAGTCGTGTGGTTGTGCCGGCTCAAGACAGAACACCTCGATGCGTGCTCCGGTAGGCTTCTGGAAAAGCAGGCGTGCTTGAATCACGCGTGTGTTGTTGAATACCATCAACGAGTCTTCCGGCAGATAATCGGTAATGTGTTTGAAAACAGTCTCACCGATTTCGCCATTCCGATAGAGCAAAAGTTTGGATTCGTCTCGCTTCTGAAGCGGGAACTTGGCGATGCGCTCGTCTGGTAACGGATAGTCAAATTCTTCAATTCGTATTTCTTGTGTCTTTGTACTCATCTCTTTCTGTTCTTTGAGGTGCAAAATTACATATTATTTTGTATTCTATTTGCTTTGGGGTAAATAGAAAAGAGGAAGAGTATTGTTTATAAGAAACTTTTACGTTACCTTTGTGCTATGAGAAAGTACAGAACTGTTATAAGGTATAAGGAGTATTTTGATGATTTTCTTCGGGCTCAGCGTCCGAAAGTAGTTGATAAAATCATCCAAACATTAAGAATGATAGAGGTATTGGCTCGTATTCCGGCCTCACATCTAAAACATGTTGAAGGAACGGATGGGCTTTTCGAGATTCGAGTACAATTTGCTAGTGATATTTTTCGGGTTTTCTGTTTTTTTGATGAAGGACAATTAGTAATATTGCTATCTGGGTTTCAGAAAAAAACACAGAAAACTCCGCCTCAAGAAATAGAAAAGGCGCTTAGTCTTATGAATGAATATTATCAGGAAAAAAGAAAGGAGACTCAAAATGGACATTAAATCATTATCAGAACTTGAAGATGAGTTTATCGGTAAGAAAGGTACACCGCATCGGGATGAGTATGAAAAGGAGTTGTCCGATCTGATGATTGGTTGTCAGTTGAAGAATGCTCGTATCAAATTGGATTTGACGCAAGAACAACTGGCTGAACGGGTAAACAAGAAACGGGCTTTTATTTCTCGCATAGAGAATGACGGAAGTAATCTGACGATAAAGACGCTTCGTGATATTGTGGAGCGTGGCTTAGGAGGTAAATTGAATATTGAAGTACAATTGTGATATAAATAAAGATATATGGCTATAAAAATTGGTGATAAAGTCCGTTTCCTGAATACGACCGGAGGCGGCATTGTGCGTGGGTTTAACGGGAAGGACCAGGTATTGGTGGAAGATGAAGACGGATTTGAGATTCCGGCTTGGATTCGTGAGTGTGTAGTGGTAGGCGAAGGCCCGCAGGTACATAGCTCGAATAAGCCGAAAACGAATGCGGCAGAGATGGAAAAGCAAATCCTCAGTACACGTCAGCAACCGGACGAGAAGGAGGAGGTTATCGAAGAGACTCTGGAGGGCGAGCGTCTGAATGTCTATCTGGCCTATCTTCCGACCGACCCGAAGGCTATCCAGCAATGTGGATATGAAGCTTATTTCGTGAATGATAGCAATTATTATCTCTACTTCAACTATATGAATCGGGAGAATAATAGCTGGACAAGCCGTTATCATGGACAAATCGAACCGAATACGAAAATTTTCCTGGAAGAGTTTGAAAAGAAAGACTTGAATCAGTTGGAACGGATTTGTGTGCAGCTGATTGCCTTCAAGAAGGATAAGCCTTTCACGTTGAAGAATGCCATCTCGGTGGAGTTGCGCCTCGATACGGTGAAATTCTATAAGTTGCATTGCTTCATGGAAAATGATTTCTTTGATGAGGAGGCTATTATTTGCCCGATTGTCCGGGGCGATTTGCCGGAGCGCGAGATGCTGGTTTCCGCTTCCGATATCCAGACGGCTATGCAACACAAGGAGCGGAAAGAACAACACAAGGCCCCGCAAATGCAATCTATTGTCAAGAAAAAGGAAGCAAACTCTTCTATCCTGGAGGTGGATTTGCATATTGACGAACTCTTGGACGATACGACCGGAATGAGCAATACCGATATGCTGAACTATCAGCTGGATAAATTCCGGGAGGTGATGGACCGTTATGCTCATAATACCGGTCAGAAGATTATATTCATCCATGGAAAAGGCGAGGGCGTGTTGCGGAAAGCCATCGAGAAAGAATTGAATACCCGCTATAAGCAGCATTACTATCAGGATGCTTCTTTCCGCGAGTATGGTTTTGGAGCAACGATGGTGACGATTAAATAAATGAATGAGTTAGAAGGAGTTATGCCAATACTCTTGGATAGGATAAGATGAACAAAGACATTTGGCTCTAACTCCTTTAACTCCTACTAACTCCTCTAACTCCTACAATTATGCATACAGAAATCGAACGTAAATTTTTGGTAAAGGGCGACTTCCTGCCGGATGTTTATGCCCGTCGGCGTATTGTGCAGGGATATATCTGCTCTGCACCGGGCAGGACTGTGCGGGTGCGCATTCGGGAAAATGAAAGTATCCTGACTATAAAGGGGGCTTCGGACGAGAAAGGCATGAGCCGTTATGAGTTTGAACAGGCTATCCCGATGGAGGATGCCGAGCAATTGCTGAAGCTCTGTGAGCCGGGCATTATCGACAAAGTCCGGCATCTGGCGCGAATCGGAAACCATACCTGGGAGATTGATGTCTTTCATGGAGAGAACGAGGGATTGGTTCTGGCGGAGATTGAGTTGGCGTCGGAGGAGGAACCCTTCGTGAAACCGGCTTGGCTGGGTGAGGAGGTAACCGGAGACCGGCGTTATTATAATTCCCAATTGACGAAAAATCCCTATCGGAATTGGAAAACTATCCTTTGAAGGAAGTAAGGGAGATAGCCCCCCCTTGGCTTGTCGCTTATTACCCTTATCAACTTAAAAACAAACAAACTCAAAAAATATGAGAAAATTAGTAGCACTTTTGGCATCTGCCCTATTTGTTCTGCCCCTGCAAGCAGACGAAGGCATGTGGCTTTTGCCGCTTTTGAAAGAACAGAAGATGGACGAGATGAAAGAACTCGGATTGAAGTTGCAGGATTATGATATTTATAGCCCGGAGAAGGCTTCGTTGAAGGATGCGGTTGTGATATTCGGAGGGGGATGTACCGGAGAGGTAGTTTCGCCTGATGGATTGGTCCTTACGAATCATCATTGCGGATATGATGCGATTCAGACGCATAGTTCGGTGGAGCATGACTACCTGACGGACGGTTTCTGGGCGACTACGCGTGAACAGGAATTGCCCAACGAAGGCTTGACCGTTACTTTTATTGATAAGATCGAGGATGTCACGGACTATGTGAAGGCGGAATTGGCGAAAGATACCGACCCGAACAGCATGAATTTCCTTTCGCCCAAGTTCCTGAACGGATTGGCCAAGGCGCGGGTAGGCGAGAAGTTCCTCCAGGATAATCCGGGTACGGAGGTGGAGATATTGCCTATCTTCGATGGGAATCAGTATTATATGTTTACGAAGAAGATTTATTCGGATATCCGTTTGGTGGGTGCGCCCCCTTCGGCTATCGGTAAGTTTGGCGCGGATACGGATAATTGGATGTGGCCGCGTCATACGGGCGACTTTTCGGTATTCCGCATTTATGCGGATAAGAATGGCAATCCGGCACCCTATTCTAAGGATAATGTGCCCTTGCGCCCGAAGCGTTGGATGAAGATTTCCATCAAAGGATTCGATGAAGGCGATTTTGCCATGATTATGGGTTTCCCCGGGCGGACCAACCATTTCTATACCTCTTGGGAGGTGGCTGAACGGAGGGATATCGACAATACCGTGCGTATTCATATCCGCGAGTTGCGTCAGGAGGCGATGTTGGAAGAGATGCTGAAGGACCCGAAGGTGCGTATTCAGTATGCCAGCAAATATGCGGGCTCGGAGAATGCCTATAAGAATGCTATCGGTAGCAATTGGGCTATCAATAAACGGGACTTTGAAGCGGTGAAGTGTGCCGAACAGGAGGCGTTGATGGCTTGGGGTAAGGAGCAAAACCAACCGCAATACGAGGAGGCATTGGCTGCTTTGCAAAAGATGGTATCCGACCGGAAAGAGTTGCGTTTCCGGAAATGGATGCTGGACGAAGCTCTTTTGCGCGGCATAGAATTTACTTCGGTTCCTACGCAGGTGGATTCCTTGAAAGCCGCTTTGCAGAAGGAAGATAAGGACGAGGTGCAAAATCAGTTGGATAAATTGCGTGCCGCGTTCGGGCGTTTCTTCGATAAGGATTATGCGCCGGATGTAGATCGGAAGATTGCAAAGGTAATGCTGGCGGAATATCGCCGGTTGGTCGATGCCGGTTCGCAACCTGCCTATTTCTCAACCATCGATTCGGATTATCAAGGGGATGTGCCGGCTTTTGTGGATGGAGTGTTCCGCAAGTCTATTTATGGAAGTCAGGAGAACTTCGAGGCGTTTGCTTCCCGTCCGACTATTGAGGCGTTGGAAAATGACCCGATGATTCAATTCGCGCTTTCGGTTAAGGCAGAGCAAAAAGCATTGAACAAAGCCTTGCAGCAATTCGATGACGGCTATAGCCGGGCGCATCATACGTATGTAGAAGGTCTGATGAAGATGAACGATATGGCGAATATGTGGCCGGATGCCAACTTTACTTTACGTCTTACCTACGGACAGGTGAAAGGATATGCTCCGAGGGATTGTGCCTATTACGGATGTCAGACTACCTTGGACGGAGTGATGGAGAAAGAGGACTCGACCAACTGGGAGTTTGTCGTACCGAAGCGCCTGAAGGATTTGTATAACGCCAAAGATTTCGGTCCGTATGGATTGAAGAACGGAAAGATGCCCGTTGCTCTTTGTGCTACGACCCATACCACCGGCGGAAATTCCGGAAGTCCGGTGATGAATGCGAATGGTGAACTGATTGGTATCAACTTCGACCGTAACTGGGAAGGAGTAGGTGGGGATATCGAGTACCTGCCCGACTATCAGCGCAGCATTATCGTGGATATCCGCTACGTTTTGTTCCTTATCGACAAATATGCCGGAGCAGATTATCTGATTAAGGAGATGGATATTGTGAAGTAAATTGAAAACTGAAAGTTGAAAATTGAAAATTACAGATAATACATCCGAAACTTTCAATTTTCAACTTTCAATTCTCAATTTTCCATCGAGATGACCCTTGCCGGATTCCCGTTTGCCGCTTTCCATATCTGACTGAATACCGTCAGGAGTACGACAAGAATGGTTCCGATTAGTACGGAACAGAGCAGCCATGCGGAAATGGTAATCCGGTAAGCATAACCTTGCAGCCATTCTATCATAATCCAATAAGCCAAAGGGAGCGCAATAATGCCCGAAATAATTACTTGCAAGACATATTCCCGGAAGAACAGGCGGACAATGTCTTTTATCTCTGCCCCCATGACTTTGCGCACCGCTATCTCTTTCTTGCGCCGGTAGGTGGAAGCTACCGAGATGGCGTAAATGCCGAAAAGCGAAAGGAGCAAACTGACCACGGCTAAGATAGAGAACATATCTAATCCTACCTCCTCGGATTGGTTCAGGTTCGTATATAAATCCCCGACCGAAGTAATTTTAGCTTCGGATAGTGTCGGGTCTAATTTCCCGATAATTTCCATAATACGCTGCACCGCTTCGGCCTCTTCTCCGGGTACAATGCGGACATATAATAGATTATGGAGAAAATCAGTCGGCACAAGAATCGTCGGACTGATTCGGTTGCGGAGCGATAGCGTATGGAAATCCTTTACTACACCGGCTACTTCATATTTTATCATCTTACTGACATCGTCTAAGGAGGGAATCCGGATAATGCTTCCTATCGGATCTTTCAGTCCCATGACGCGGACAGCCTCTTCATTGAGGATTACTTTGGTGGTCTGCCCCTTTTCCCAATAATTCCCTGCAAGCATATTCAACCGAAAGACTTTTGCGAATTGTTCATCGGTATAAAGGAGATGGAAAACCGTCTTGTCGGAAGTCTCTTTGCCATCCCATTCTACGGATGTAGATTGTTCCATAGGGCCTATGGTGTGTTTGGGTTGGAAATAGGCATCGCTCAGACATTCTACCTGTGGAATCTTTGCCAGTTCCTGTATCAATGTAGCTTCGACTTTGCCCGAATAATCGGTAAAGCCGGAGATTTGAATCACGCCGTCTTTATCAATGCCCAAATCTTTTTGGTTTACAAAGCGTAACTGTTGCATGACAACCAAGGAAGATACGATAAACAGAATACTGACTGCCAATTGTAAGGTAATCGCTCCGTGGCGTAACCATGAACGGGCGGATGTCTCGCGTACCGATGCCGGTTGCATGGCAAAGCGGCTTATTCCGTTGAAGGCAATCAGACCGATAATCCACATGATGGCCAAAAGGGTAATTTCAGATAATGTGTAAGCATGGTTTATAAAGTTAAATTTGATTTCAGGCAAAAGTAGAAAGAAAAGATGTATGAAACAACCTAAAATAAAAAAAAACAGACAGTTAGCTTCTTTTAAGAAAGGGTGGGATATATAGAAAATTACGAATTATGAATTATGAATTACGTTCCTTTGCCGTAATTCGTAATTCATAATTCGTAATTATAAAGAAGTGTTTCTTTGATAATTGAGAATTGTTTGAAGATCAGTCATCAAAACATATACTTGTCAATTTCCGAAGCCTTGACTCTGAATATATGTCCGTTTCGAGAAAACACCAATTCGCCGTTTTCTTTTTTCTTCTGGCTGACTAAACGTTGGAATGCGACATGCGCTCCTTTTACGATGTTCTCTTCAAATTCTCTTAGTTCTTGCTCACTCATGACTTTCAAGTTTTTTATAAATAACCTGATTGAATATTTCTTTTTTTTCATTCTTGAAGCCTTTGGCGATTACTTCCATCGGCGACATCGAATTGTCTGTAATCATCCAGTAATCACAAATAGGAAGATAAAGTTCAAACAGGTTGCGTATTCCGGCTGCGTATCTTCTACGTATGGTATTTTCCGGAATGTTGTGCCCCCCTGCGGCGACACGCTGCTTGACACGTTCAATCGCCAGTTCCGGCGTGTTCAGCCAGAAGTAAAGCAATGTCACGTAATACCCTTCCCGTTGGGCCTCTCGAATCAGATTGGCTACTGTTCGCGTCGCCAGCGTCGTCTCCATCGCGAAGGTTTCGCCGGATGCAATCAGCTCCTTGATTCTTTTATACATTATACGGCTCGCTTCAACGGCTACTGCAATGCTATCGGCATTAAAAGGAGATAGACCCTTTGCTATCTCATCGGAATTAACGAACTCCCTACATTTCAGCATTTCCGGTAGTATCGTGAAAGAAGCGGTAGTCTTTCCCGCTCCGTTACAACCCGCTATAATATACAAATAAGGCACTTTGTTCTGCATTTTTACGATGCAAATATAGAGAATAGTTTTTTATGTATGCAAATTTTACGGCACATTTTTTTCGGTTTTGTGCAAAAAATGTACTTATTAACGGTTGGTTTGTTGTGAAAAGCGGGCGTTTTGTTAAAATCTATACCCAAAGCAGGTCGCTCATGATACCGTCGGAAACGAAGATTCCTTTTCGGGTCAGAACAATTTTGTTATCCTTTTGTAACAATAATCCGAGCTCTTCGTGCGGTTTTGCCATCTGGAGGCAATAATTTAACTTTTCCGGACCGAATAGCGCTGACATTTCGCCAAGGTCTATTCCCCATTGGGTGCGTAAATGCGTGATGATGTAGTCGTTATAGCGTGTGTTCAGGTCCAACGGTTCTTTTTCGATGGCCGGATTCCCTTCAAGGATACCTTTCCGCCATGCCGAAAGGGACGAAATGTTCCATTCGCGTTCTGTTCCGTCGTAGGAATGTGCCGATGGACCTAATCCCAAATACTTTTTTCCTTGCCAATATGAACTGTTGTGCCGGGAATAAAATCCGGGACGGGCAAAGTTGGAAATCTCGTAGTGCTCGAATCCTGCGTCCGAAAGCCGGTCTATCAAGGTGGAAAACAGGGCAAGGCTGGTCTCTTCGTCTACCGGACTGATTTTCCCGGATTCCAAGAGTCGGTATAAAGGGGTGCCCTCTTCATAGATAATATGGTATGCCGAGATATGCGGAATGTCCAATCGGAGGGCTTCCGTCAGGTTCTTTTCCCATTTCTCTACGGTTTGGTTCGGCAGTCCGTAAATCAGGTCTATACTTATATTATATATATGGTATTGCCGGCAAAGTTCGACGGCACGGATGGCTTCCGTCTTATCATGCCTCCGGTTCAGGAATTTCAGGTCGGTCTCGTCAAAACTCTGTACGCCCATGCTGATTCGGTTGATTGGCAAGGCTTGCAGGGCTGCTACATACCTGGGTGTCATGTCATCCGGATTGGCCTCTAAGGTAATCTCCATCTCTTCGGTAGTCCGGAAGTTCCGGTAAATCGCCTCGAAGATCCGTTCCAGTTCGGCGATGCTGAGTTGGGAGGGAGTTCCGCCTCCGAAGTAGATTGTTTCCAAAGGCTCATCTTGCAGATAACCTTTCCGCATCTCCATCTCCCGGATTAAGGCTTCCAGATAAGCCGACTTGTAGCGTGAGTCGGTGTTGGAATAGAAATCGCAGTACAGACAGCGTTTCTCACAAAACGGCACGTGTATGTATAAACCGGACATCTTTTTTTATACAAAAATAATACATTATTCCGGAATAGGAAAATCCTCTCGGGAAAAAGCATGCATCCTTTCGGAAAAAAGCATATATGCTTTTCTTCAGAAGGGTGCGCCCTTTTTTCAAAAAGCATACGCCCTTTTTCTGCATTTATGCCTACCGATATGGAAGAAATAAATGAGGCTTAATTGCTTGATTCTTAAACAATAGACAAGTTTCAACCTTTTTCTGCTCAGAAAGTATGTTTTAAAACATAAAAAAATAAATTGTTTTTTTTAAAACAATCATTAATTTTGAGCCACGATAAAAGAATATCGCAATCAATCTTTTGTTGTTAAACTTATTTATTGCTGGTATCACCATGAAAGTATATCAAACAGATGAAATAAAGAATATTTCAATTTTGGGGAGCTCAGGCTCGGGTAAAACCACTCTTGCGGAAGCTATGCTTTACGAGGGTGGAGTTATAAAACGTCGCGGTAGTGTAGAAAGTAAAAATACGGTGTGCGACTATTTTCCGGTTGAAAAGGAGTATGGGTACTCGGTGTTTTCAACTGTTTTCAGTGTGGAATGGCAAGGCCGGAAGTTGAATTTTATCGATTGTCCGGGTTCGGATGATTTTATCGGCGGCGCCGTTTCGGCATTGAATGTTACGGATACCGCGTTGATGGTGCTGAATGCCCAGTATGGCGTAGAGGTTGGAACAATCAACCAGTTCCGGTATACGGAGCAATTCCATAAACCGGTGATTTTCGTAGTTAACCAGTTGGATAACGACAAGGCGGACTATGACGGTACGGTGGCTCAGCTTCGCGACCGCTGGGGTAGCAAGGTGGTGCAGATTCAATATCCGATAACCTGCGGTTCATCGTTCAATGCGGTGGTCGATGTGTTGAAGATGAAGATGTATCGCTGGAAACCGGAAGGCGGCGTGCCTGACGTGCTGGATATTCCGGCTGAAGAAGAAGAAAAAGCGATGGAACTGCACAAAGCCTTGGTGGAGGCGGCTGCCGAGCATGATGACATCTTGATGGAGAAGTTCTTTGAAGAGGGCACTTTGAGTGAAGATGAGATGCGTGCCGGAATCCGTGCCGGATTGGTTACCCGTGCGATGTTCCCGGTGTTCTGTGTATGTGCCGGACGCGATATGTGTGTACGCCGTACATTGGAATTTTTGGGTAATGTTGTTCCGTGTACCGATAAGATGCCGCGTCTGGTGACGACTGAAGGTGTCGAGGTTACTCCGGATTCCAACGGCCCGACCAGTCTGTTCTTTTTCAAAACGACAATCGAACCGCATATCGGGCAGGTGTCTTACTTCAAGGTTTTGTCCGGCAAGGTGAAAGCCGGAGACGACCTGGTGAATGCCGACCGGGGTTCGAAAGAGCGCATCGCCCAACTGTTTGTTACCGACGGGCAGACACGTACCGAAGTGCCCGAAATGAATGCGGGTGATATCGGCGCTACCGTGAAACTGAAAGACGTGCGTCGCGGAAATACCCTGAACGGAAAAGGGTGTGATTACCGCTTCGACTTTATTAAATATCCGGATCCGAAGTTCCGCCGGGCTATTAAGCCGGTGAACGAGGCAGATGCGGAAAAGATGATGGAAATCCTGATGCGTATGCGCGAGGAGGACCCGACTTGGGTGATCGAGCAGTCGAAAGAACTGAAACAGACGATTGTCTCCGGACAGGGTGAGTTCCATCTGCGTACATTGAAATGGCGGATTGAGAACAACGATAAGTTGCCTATCGAATTTATGGAACCGAAGATTCCGTATCGTGAGACCATTACGAAGGCGGCGCGTGCCGACTATCGCCACAAGAAGCAGTCGGGTGGGGCAGGCCAGTTTGGTGAAGTTCATTTGATTATCGAGCCTTACTACGAAGGTATGCCGGCTCCGGATACGTATCGCTTCGGCGGTCAGGAGTACAAGATGAACGTGCGTGATACGCAGACTATCGACCTTGATTGGGGCGGCAAACTGGTGTTTG
>URGO01000105.1 GCA_900547435.1 uncultured Parabacteroides sp. | reverse complement strand
AAAAATTATTGATAGGCGGTTCTGGCTGGAATAAGATTGTCATTATTGATAAGAAAACGAAACAGATTGAGTGGGAACATCCTTTAGAGAGAGGCTGGGAATGTAATTCAGCGGTAGCTACTCCGGATGGTAATATTCTTTTTGCTTATGCCAGAGGTGCAAAAATGATTACCCGTGATCATCAGGAAGTATGGAATATCCCGGCTCCTGATAATTGCGAGATGCAGACTGTCCGTTTGTTGCCTGATGGTAATTTCCTGTTGGCCTGGGTGGGACATCCGGCTGTAATTATGGAAGTAAATGCGAAAGGTGATATATTGTCGCGTACGGAATATGAGACAGGTATCCAACGTCCGCATTCCCAATTCCGGCAATTGAATAAAAATGTCCGGGGAAACTATCTGATGCCTCTTTTTGCTACTTCTGAGGTACGTGAGATTTCTCCGTCCGGAGAATTGGTAAGAGTAACGAAATTAAAAGGTTCACTTTTTACAACTTTGGCAATGAAAAATGGTAATTATTGGGTTGCTTGTGGTGATGGACATGCTTTGATGGAAGTGGATTTGGATAAAGGTAAAGTTGTACGTTGTTATGAAGTAAACGATTTTAAAGGAATCCGTTTGTTTTTTGTTGCCGGTTTACTGCCTGCGCGCCGGAATGGTTTGTATATCTGTAATTGGCAAGGGCACGATAAAAATGCCCGGAAAGCCAATGCGCCTCAAGTATTTGAAATTGATGCAAAAGGTAATGTCGTTTGGAGTTTGAATGACAGTAAAAACTTTGGAATGATTTCTACAATATCCTCTGTTTATTAAGTAGTTTATATTCGAATGTTCCCGGATTAATGTATTAAAAAGTAGTCGCATATACAATCGTTTGAGAATGATATTGAGTGAATTGTATATGAAATATTTTGTAAACAATGATTTTATTCCTAATTTTAACATCCCCAACCGGGCATGTTATAGGAAGTTCATTAATCATTAATAATAATTTTATGCAGACTATTGACACTTATAATTTTCAAGGAAAAAGAGCATTGATCCGTGTGGATTTTAATGTACCTTTAAATGATAAATTTGAGATTACTGATGACACTCGTATGCGTGCTGCTATTCCGACGATCAAGAAAGTACTTGCGGGAGGTGGTTCTGTTATCCTGATGTCGCACCTGGGACGTCCGAAAGGTCCGGAAGCCAAGTATTCATTGAAGCATATCCTGAAACATTTGGAAGAATTGTTAGGACAGCCAGTGAAATTTGCTGATGATTGTGTCGGCGAAAGCGCGAAAAAACAGGCCACTGAATTAAAACCGGGAGAAGTGTTGTTATTGGAAAACCTGCGTTTCTATCCGGAAGAGGAAGGCAAACCGGTAGGTATCGAGAAAGATGATCCTGCATACGAAGATGCTAAGAAGGCCATGAAAGCATCTCAGAAGGAGTTTGCAAAGACATTGGCTTCATACGCTGATTGCTATGTAAATGACGCATTCGGTACGGCACATCGTAAACACGCTTCTACAGCCGTTATAGCGGATTATTTCGATGCAGACCACAAGATGCTGGGCTATTTGATGGAAAAAGAAGTTCAGGCCGTTGATAACGTATTGAGCAACATCAAGCGTCCGTTTACCGCTATCATGGGTGGTTCAAAGGTATCTACTAAGATCGGTATCATTGAGAACTTGATGGACAAGGTAGATAACTTGATTTTGTGTGGTGGTATGACTTACACATTCGCTAAGGCATTAGGTGGAAAGATTGGTATGTCTATTTGCGAAGATGATAAGCTGGATTTGGCATTAGATATCATCGCTAAGGCTAAGGCTAAAGGTGTTAACTTGGTATTAGGTACAGATTGTGTAGCTGCAGATTCGTTCTCTAACGATGCAAATACAATAATTTGCCCGGCTAATGACGTTCCTGATGGTTGGGAAGGTCTGGATGCAGGTCCTGAAACTCGTAAGGCATTTGCTGATGCTATCAAGGGGGCAAAGACTATCTTGTGGAACGGTCCGGCAGGTGTATTCGAGTTTGATAATTTCACGGCTGGTTCACGTGCCATAGCTGAGGCTATTGCAGAAGCTACCGCTAACGGAGCATTCTCGTTGATTGGTGGTGGCGATTCTGTAGCTTGTATCAACAAGTTTGGTATGGCAGACAAGGTATCTTACATCTCTACAGGTGGTGGTGCTTTGCTGGAAGCTATCGAAGGAAAGATTCTTCCGGGTATTGCTGCTATCAAAGGTGAATAAGATTATCTTTTCACATAAAGAAATAGGAGGAAAATGGGGTTCCGTTTTCCCCCTATTTTGTTTTCTTAAATAATTTGATTGGATTTATACCCTAAAAAACACATTGATGAAACGAATACTATCTACTCTTTTATTATCTTGTAGCCTGACGTGTATGGCTACACAAGAAATAACCATTATCCCTAAACCTATTCAATTGACGCAGGAGCAAGGGACATTCATCCTTCGTCCGCAGACCGTTATAACCTATGAGGCCGGGCTTCGTCCCCAAGCCCTCTATTTGCAGGAGGTATTGGGAGGTTCAACGGGATGGGACTTGGAACTGGTTGAAGGAAATATCCGGAACGGCTCCATTCATCTGGCACTTGACTCTTCGAAAAAGCAGGCCGAGAGTTACGGATTGGAGGTTACACCAGATGGCGTGCAGATTTCCGGAGCAGATACCGGAGGTGTTTTCTACGGAATACAAACCTTGTTGCAACTATTCCCGCCCGAGGTATATAACGTGGTCCGTCAGAAGAATATAGACTGGGAAATTCCGTCCGTTACGGTTTTCGATGCTCCTTCTCACCCTTGGCGTGGCATGATGCTGGATGTGGCCCGTTATTTCCACGATAAGGATTTTGTCAAGAAGTATATTGACATGATGGCTATGTACAAAATGAACAAACTCCAATTCCATTTGATAGATGATTCCGGTTGGCGTTTGGAAATCAAGAAATACCCTTTATTGACGGAAATAGGTGCTTGGGCGGGTAAAGACCAGAACCGTTTAGGCGGATATTACACGCAAGAAGATATTAAAGAGATTATCGAATATGCCAAGGTGCGGAACGTGGAGGTCATCCCGGAAATAGAATTTCCTGCACATATGCTATCGGCCGTAGCCGCATATCCTTGGCTTAGTTGTAAAGGAGAACCACGCGAGGTACCCATGCAGCATTTCATCAGTCGTGATTTGCTTTGTGTCGGGAAGGAATCATCTTTCCAGTTCCTTCAGGATGTTCTGGACGAGACGGTAGCTTTATTTCCCTCCCGTTATATCAATATCGGTGGAGATGAAGCCGTTTATGATAATTGGGAAACCTGCCCGAAGTGCCAGGCCGTAATGAAGGAGCAAGGTTTGAAAAAAGCCTCCGAATTGCAAGGATACCTGACAAACCGCGTCCTTCAGATGATGAAAGAGAAAGACCGTACCATCATCGGATGGGAAGAGATTATCCAACGCGGAAAATTGGACGGACGAGTTGTTGCGCTTATCTGGCATAACGAGAAAGATACGATGATGGCCGTAGACAATAATCATTTGGCTATTCTGACTCCGGCTACGCACGCCTATTTGGATTTTCCTGAGAGCAAAACTCCGGGTGAGGTGAAAGCCGCTACGTGGATGCCTCCCATTTCCGTAGAGAAAAGTTATTCGTTGGCCGCTAAGGACTATTCGCCTACATCCCACGTGATTGGCGTACAAGGATGTTTATGGTCTGACCAGTTCATACATGGCACGATCCTCCAGGAAATAGTTCCTCTTAACGAGAACCGGTCGGAAAATTATGTGGAATATTTCACCTTCCCTCGTCTGCTGGCTTTGGCGGAGGTGGGCTGGACGAAAGAATCCGCCCGCGAATACAAGGACTTCGCACATCGTCTGACCTATCATTATGCGCGTTTGAACCAAAAGGAATGTAATTATCGGGTGCCGGAACCTACTATCGTCTCGATGCAGGAAACGGATAAAGGCGTTACGTTCTCTTTGGCTGAGAGTGTGAAAGGAGCTCCTATACGCTATACTACAGACGGGAATTATCCGACCATTCATTCGCCTTTGTATACCGGTCCTGTTACGGTAAGCAACAAGAATAATTTCCGGGCCATTACAGTGGTCAATAGCCGCCATTACTCCTTACCGATTTACTTTGCATATGATTATTCGGAATACAAGCAATATGGGGAATTTACGGCTGATTGGCGTCCATCTAATGTGCAAGCGGATAAAGCTACGCTTTGGAAGGTTGATGCCACCGGAAAAATCTCCGGGAATGGCATGTATGAGGTTACGCTTATCCAAACCGATGGCTCAAATAGTCTGAAGGTAGATGGTATTAAAGTGACGAAGCGAGACGAATTGCTGGAAGAGATTAAAGATATGCAATCGGTCAATCAACAACATATTGTGACCTATCGCTTTCCCATAAATGAATTTGAGGCCGGAACTCCGTTCTCTATCGAAATGCAAATTAGCGGAGAAGGAGGAAATGACACTAATGGGGCTGTATTCATCAAAAAGGTGGAAGAATAAGCATGAATAATTGAAAGTTGAAAATTGAAAATTACCATCCGGATATTTCCTCTTTTCAACTTTCAATTCTCAATTTTCAATTTTCTAATGCCCCTATAATCTCGCGTACAGACTTAAACCCGTGCCGTTCGCAATAATCATTGATTCCATCAATTACCTTGATAGATACCGTCGGGTCAATAAAGTTATAAGTTCCTATCTGGATAGCCGTAGCACCTGCAAGCATAAACTCTACCGCATCTTTCCAATTGGAAATGCCCCCCAATCCGATAATAGGAATCTTGACTGCTTTCGAGGTCTGCCATACCATACGGAGCGCCACCGGTTTGACGCATGGCCCGGATAATCCTCCGGTAATGGTCGACAATACCGGTTTGCGTTTTTCGGCATCAATCGCCATCCCAAGCATCGTATTGATAAGCGATACCGCGTCCGCACCTTCGGCTTCTACAGCACGGGCTATTTCGGTGATATCCGTTACATTTGGGGATAATTTCACAATCAATGTCTTAGGATAAACTTTGCGGACCGCACGTACCACCTCTGCCGCACCTGCACATGTTACACCAAAGGCCATGCCTCCTTGTTTCACATTCGGGCAAGAAATGTTCAGTTCGATAGCAGGAATCTTCTCCAGTTCGGCAATACGCTCTGCACAAGCCACATAAGTCTCGACCGACGAACCGCTTACGTTCACAATCATATTCGTATCAATATCCTTGATTTGAGGATAGATATGCTCCGCAAAATAGTCCGCACCCTTATTCTGGAGTCCCACTGCATTCAGCATCCCGGATGGAGTCTCAGCCATACGCGGATAAAGATTTCCTTCGCGTGGCTGGATAGTAGTACCCTTCACGAAAATTCCTCCTAAACGGGAAATATCCATGAAATCAGCATATTCTATTCCATATCCGAATGTTCCGGATGCCGTCATTACCGGATTCTTCAACGGCAAATTTCCTATATTTACATTTAATTCAGCCATGATAATTTTTCTATATTAAAAACAGGACCTTCGGTACATACACATACATGATGCTCGTCTTTCAATTTCTCCACGCAACAAAGGCACGCGCCTATACCGCATGCCATCGTATTCTCCAAGGAGACCTCACACGCAATGGATTCGCTCAACGCATAGCGAGCTACCGCCATCATCATCGGCTTCGGACCACAAGTATAGATCCGGTCAAAACGGGTAGATTTCAGGATGGAATGTTTTGTCACATATCCTATTACGCCCATCGACCCATCTTCGGTAGTTACATGCACCTCGCCATACTCCTCGAATTGTTCCAACTGAAGCAAATCATTTTTACTACGGGAACCTAAAAGGAATACAGGCGTAAATCCGGCTTTGCGCAGACATGCGCCCAGGTAAAGCATGGGAGCAGTTCCCACGCCTCCGCCTATCAGTAACAGTTTCTCATCCTTGTCCTGAGGCATTGTGAAGCCATTTCCTAAAGGTAATACGATATTCAAGGTATCTCCCACGCGAGTCTCGGCCAACGTACGGGTCCCATCACCTACCAATTGGATAAGAAGCCATAACTCGTTACGTTCTGTATCCACATAATTGATAGAGATAGGGCGGCGCAGAAAGGTCGTAGGCGAATGTTCCACCCTGACCTGAACGAATTGTCCCGGACGCATCTCCGGAAGCCTATTATCCGCCTTCAGTTTCAATAGGCAATAATTCTGATGAAGCCGGCAATTCTCTGCCACCTTCATGTCAAGCATATACTTCTTCATATAAGACTGATTACAAAGTTTCATCCGCAAAGATACAAAGATATGGGGAAATGCAGGCATTCCCACCGGGTTATTCCTTCCCTGATTTTTCCGGCACAAAGGTCTCGAACGTATTATCGGAATAGAAAACCATAATACGTTCGACTCTCTTCGGTGTATTTTCCGGAGGCATAACGGGCATAGAAGGAGATTCAATAATCGATGCTTCTTCCGCCTTGGAGTCCTGATTTTCTTCCTTCGGTTCCTCGATTAATCTGATTTCCGGAGGTGTAGAAGAAGGAGATTGCCGGAACAGGTCGCCTTCTTCCATGCCGGTACGAAGCATTTCTCCTTTACCAAAAAGCAACCAGTCGGGAGAAATATAGGGAAACCGGTGTAGTATTTTGAGCATGACATCCAAGCTTGGATTATTCCTTCCCGAAATGATATGTGACATAGCCGCACGCTGGATTCCGATAGCCGCCGAGAATTGAGCTTGCCCCATGCCTTCATGTTCCATCACTTTGATAATGCGTTCTTTCATCTTTGTTCGCTTTTAATTTTTACCTTCAAATATGCCATTTTGTCCTGTTTTTATTGAAAATAGGTCTTTAAAATGAATGTTACAAAGATAAACATTAATTCTGATACAAAACAAAACAATGTTATAAAAATAAACATATACAAAACTAAACAAGAATATATAAATGTAACTTATATATCATTTATAACGTTGTAAACCCAATAAAGTATTACTTTTAATTTGTTATTTATATATTTGGTTATCAATTTGATATAAATCAAAACATGATAATATTACACCTTAAAATATACGTTTGAAAACAGACACAATTGTATTTTTCACCTATCAATTCAACTATTTATACCTAAATTATTCGTTTAAATTTGATTACATATCTACAAGAATAGAGTATGAAATGAGTTGATTTTATTCTTAGATACAAATGTTACTTCTTGAATTTGTATATTTACATAAACACTATTAGGCTGATTTGATACAATAATAAACACAAAATAGACTACTCTCCTACTCTACATTTGTAAATTCTGGGATTTATTGACTATTAAAAAATGATTTTCTCGAAATAACGAGTTTCGGATAATGACAATTTGACATGTACAATATAATGAGGCGGACAAGGAAAAAGATAAAAATCCCTTAAGTCCCGAATTTCGCCCGTTTTTCCGCACCAAGAGACAGGCGTTCAAAAAAACAGCCATATTTTAGGGGTAAAATATGAGATAAATGATAGATTTTCAACGAAAAAGAGGAAAAATGGAGGGAATGGATAAGTTAGAATTTAGAGGAGTTAGCGCTTTGTGCAGGAGTTAGAGAAGTTAAAGCCGATACTCTTTGTTTATATTTCGATTATGTTTTGATGATATCATCCAAGCTATCGGCTCTAACTCCTTTTACTCCTCTCTACCAACCTCAATGCAGTATTTTATACACCAGCGTCTTTAGGATATCTGACCCGTTTGCCGACGAATTACCTACCCCTTTCGACTGGGCATCGGCCGTACGGATATCACTAATCAGATTAAAGACCTTCATTGGAGGATAATTCTTCATGCCCGTGAGGTAATCTTTTAGCTGGAAATTGCCACGTAAGCCCAATGCCGCCATAAGTCCGGCTTCCGACCGATCCTTGGTATAATAGCAAATCAGCAGATTCGAAAAATAATTGAACAAGACGATAAGCGTCAGTTGGATCGGATTGTTTTTAGGGTCTTTCTCGAAATACTGGATGATGCGGTTTGCCTTCAGAACATCCCGTCCGGCTATAGCCCGCTGAAGCTCATAATTATTGTATTCCTTGCTGATGCCCACGTTCTCCTCCACTAATTCCGGGGTAACGCGTTTTAAGCCCTTTTCAGCCACTATTATTTCCAGCTTAGACATTTCCTTGTCTAACCGCATCAAATCGTTTCCCAGGCAATCAGAGAGCATTTGGGAGGCCTTCGGGTCAATCCCTACCTTCCGTTGTTGAAACAAGGAAGTAATGAATGCGGGCATTTTGTATTCCGGTACCTTTTTCGATTCGAACAGGACTCCGTTTTTCTCGATGGCCAAAGCCAGTTGTTTCCGGCGGTCCAAGGTTTTGTATTTATAGTTCAGCACCAGAATGGTCGAAGCAAGCGGAAGTTTAACATAATTGGCCAGCAATTCTATGTCACGCATCTGTTGCGCTTCCTTGACCACAATCAGCTGGTGCTCCGCCATCATCGGATAGCGGCGAGCCGCATAGATGACCGATACCGCATCAGTATCGGCACCATACAGAATCAGCTGGTTGAAATCGCGCTCCGATTCCTCCAGGACTGTTCCTATCAACAAGTCTGTAATCTTATCGATAAAATAGGGCTCTTCTCCCATCAAGGCATAGACCGGGCGGAATTTCCTCTGTCTAATTTCCGCGCATATTTCTTCGTAGGTCATATTGTTTAAATTGAAAGTTAAAAATTGAAAGTTGAAAATTCACTTTTAAATAATTATCAATTTTCAATTGTCAATTGATTTCTTACCAGCTGAACCGTATATGGTGTACCGTTTTCTTCCCTTCGATAATCTGGCGGAGTGCATCCACTCCCAGCTGGAGATGTTCGTGTGCGAAACGGGCCGTAACGAGCCGGTCGCTCTCCTCGGTCTTGACCCCGTCCTCCTCCATGGGCTTGTCTGATATCATCAGGAGAGCGCCTGTCGGGATTTGATTCGCAAATCCGGCCGTAAGAAGCGTGGCGGTCTCCATATCAATACCTGTGGCATGCGTCAACTTCAGGTATTCCTTGAACTCCTCGTCATACTCCCACACACGCCGATTGGTGGTATAGACCGTCCCCGTCCAGTAATCATGCCCATGGTCGCGTATAGCGGACGAGATGGCTCGAAGCATGGAGAAAGCCGGGAGCGAAGGCACCTCCGGAGGCAGGTATTCGTCAGATGTTCCCTCTCCCCGTATGGCTGCTATCGGAAGCAGATAATCCCCCAGATGGTTCGCCTTCTTCAAACCTCCGCACTTGCCCAAGAAGAGCACCGCCTCCGGCTGGATGGCTGAAAGCAGATCCATGATAGTGGCCGCATTCGCACTTCCCATCCCGAAGTTGATAATCGTCACGCCATTCGCTCCGGCATTGGGCATCGAGTTCTTTAATCCCAAAATCGGCACACCATAATGTTCGGCAAACAGCTCGACATACTTCGTGAAGTTTGTCAGCAAAATATGCTTGGTGAAGTCCTCCAGCCGTCGGTCTGTATAGCGTGGAAGCCAATTCTCTACAATTTCCTGTTTCGTTTTCATCCGCTTGTTCTTTTTAAAGCAAACAAATATACGGCAAATATCCGAAAAATGAATTATTATGAATTGCGAATTACAGACAAAATGAAAACTTATAACTCGCAATTTGTAATTCGCATTTCGTATCTTTGCATCAAACAACAAAAAAGGAGATGTTTATGAAAATTATAGAGAAAGACGGGAAACGATTGGTGTTTGACGTTATCCGGAGGAAGTATGTGGCACTTACTCCCGAAGAACAGGTACGGCAATATTTCGTAAATTACCTGATTTCTGAGAAGGGATTCCCCAAAGAGATGATAGCCAACGAGGTGTCCATCAAACTGCACAATACGTTCAAACGATGTGATACGGTGATTTACAACGCTGATTTGACGCCCCTGATGATTGTGGAATATAAAGCTCCCACGATAGACATCACTCCTATGATATTTGAGCAAATCGTCCGCTACAACATGGCGTTACACGCCCAATACCTGATAGTCAGCAACGGCATGAAGCACATCTGTTGCCAAATCAATTACGAGAGCCAACAATATGTTTTTCTAAAAGAGATTCCGGAATACAAAGAAATAAAGGGATAACCCACTCTCCTTAACCCGCAAAACTTAGATAACGTTCTTCTTTTTGATAGAATCCATCGGCATACCGGCATAAATGGCCAGCGAATCTTGGGATTGCTGCATATTCTTAGCCGGTTCATAATTCTGGAATTTTTCCAAACCGAACTTATAGGTTTCATTTTCCTCCGACTTGTCATCAAAGAACAATGAATAAACAAGCAATGCCATAAAAAATGATAGAATCAAAGGTTTCATAACTAATTTACATTTTAGATTTGTATTAACTATGATGTAATCAAAACGTAAAATGCTGCATAGATATTATGTTTAGGAGGTTAAGGAAGGTTAATTTTATAGTAGTTAAGAGGAGTTATTGAAAGAAGTTAAAGGAGTTAAGGCCAATACCATCAGATTGTATAATCAAAAATATAAACACTGAGTATCGACTTTAACTCCCTTTAACTTCTAAAAAATCTTATCCTCCGAAGTTATCAAAGTGAAGCATATCCATCGGTACGCCAAGGCTATCCAGCATACCTTCTACGGCCTTCGACATCGGGCCAGGACCACACATATAGTATTCGATGTCTTCCGGAGCCTCGTGGTCTTTCAGGTACGTGTTGTAGATTACCTGATGAACGAATCCCGGAGTATATTTAACACCGGCTGCATCTGCGGCTGGATCCGGACGGTCAAGCGCAAGGTGGAACGAGAAGTTCGGGAACTCCTTCTCCAATTCGAGGAAGTCGTTCAGATAGAACACTTCGTTCAATGCACGCGCACCGTAGAAATAAGACATCTTGCGGTCTGTCGTGTGGAGCGTCTTCGTCATGTGCATGATTTGAGCACGCAAAGGAGCCATACCGGCACCACCACCAATCCACATCATCTCGCGTTTTGAATCGAAAATCGGATGGAAATCTCCGTAAGGACCACTCATGATTACCTTGTCGCCCGGCTTCAATGTGAAGATGTATGAAGAAGCGATACCCGGCATTACGTCCTGGAAACCTACCTGAGGTTTTGGCTTGAACGGAGGCGTAGCGATACGTACCGTCAGCATGATGCGGTCTCCTTCGGCCGGATAGTTGGCCATAGAGTACGCACGGATAGTCGGTTCATCGTTATGACACTTCAAGCCAAACAAGCCGAACTTCTCCCATGCCGGCAAGTATTCCTTGCCAATCATATCCTTGTCGATATCCTTGTTGTAATCCATCGTGTACTTCGGAATCTTGATTTGCGCGTAAGAACCCGGGATGAAGTCCATGTGCTCACCCTTGGGCAATGCAACGATAAACTCCTTGATGAACGTAGCCACGTT
>URGO01000104.1 GCA_900547435.1 uncultured Parabacteroides sp. | reverse complement strand
TCTATTTTTGCCTTCGAATCGCATCCTCGGCACCCCCTTCGGTCTCCGACTGGCGTGCGGAATACGAACACCGCAAAGATAGACTTTTGCAAATAAAAATTACGGATTATAAGTTGACAAATGTTTGACATTTTATAAACGATTAATTATTAGCATATTGCAATAACAATGTCAAGATTTTGTCAACTTTTCATATAAATAAAACTGACAGATGAGAACGTTGAATTTCATACAGAGATGGGTGATAGGGGGCTTGGGTACGCTCTTTTTGGCTCTTATCGGATGGCATTGTTTCCGGCAATACCAGCAAGAAGCAAAAGACCGTGCCTTTCAATCATTCCAAAAGGTTGTCCAAAAGGAGTATGATTCTATTGAATTTTTCTATGACGCTTACGATCCCCGAAAGTCTCCTAACGCTATTTCCAAACGAGAAAAGGAGGAATGGTGCAATCAAGTTTTTTTGATAGAGACCAATCCAAGCAGATCTCGTTTGGACAGCCTGTTCCGGGAAGAAGTGACGAAGCTGAACTTTCCGGTATGGACGGCCATCCGTTGCACCTATGGCGATCGGATTATCCAGACCTGCACTACGGAAGAATTGCAACAAGCCATCGCCTTGCCTGAAATGCACTTTCAAAAAGATTACTCTCCGAAACAGCTCATTACCTTGCAGGCTTACATCCGATTGCCATTAGGGACCTTGCTTAACCATCCCTACCCCTATATATTATCTGGCGTTTGGCTGGTAGGTTGTATGTTATTGGTGTTGTATAGAAAAAAAACATGCCCGACAACGCAAGTATCAGAAACCACGCCCAGCCAACAACCGGAAGAAATGCAAGTAATGCCGGTGTGGGAGAATATCTGTTTTTGTGAATCGACCGGTATTTTAAAGAATAAAACACACGAAACGCGATTGAAACCTCAACAGGCTGCCTATTTCCAATTAATGCTCCAATCTCCTGACCATATAGCGACTTTTGCCCAAATTGGCCAACAAATTTATCACCATAATCAAGACAATCCGATAAACGAGTCAGACAAACAACGGATTGCCCAAGCCATTGCCCGATTACGAAAAGACTTAGAGCCTTTTTCCTTGGAGATAAAAAGCCTATACAATATAGGATACCAGCTTATTGAGAAAGAGCCTGACATAGATTAAAAGGTAGAATACCTTATAATCGGACTATCTCCGTCCGAACAGGTCGTGTACATACTATTGACCTTTTGATCCACATAGATACCTTGCGCGGTTTGTTCCAAGAAAAATGTCTTTATCAGCTTGCCTTCCAGATCAAAGACATAAACCCATCTTCCGCCATTCAAAAATACTTCCTGTTGCATCTTCTCCTTAAATGTAACTCCATCAAATGTCGCATAGATGCAAGAATCAGTCACAAATACATCATTGAACCCCTTGATGCCTTTCGGGAAAGCCTCGCTCCCCTGTATGGAAAAGACCGGTTCACCTTTCGGACCATATGCTACTACATGGTATCCGGTTTTCAGATTGTAAATTTCTACCACCTCGCCCAACTGAGTGACCAATGCCAATATTCCGTTTCGCGGATTATAACTCATGAACGTCCGCCAAGCCTGAGCCAAAGCGGGGGCGTTTTCCAAGGCTTCTTTATGCTCGGTGGGGATGCTTCCCATGCTCCGGATAATCTTTCCGTCCCGGTCGATTTCATGAAATCGGTATTCGCCGGTATAATCGGTAACAATAAAGTTCGAATCGCTCAGACAAAAATCCAAAGTACGAAGCAGACGCTTATCCAAAGAAATGACTTCTTTCCGCATGATTCTTTTTTCCGGAATAGAAACCGCCCAGCGGGTGATTTGCATCCGGTTCGCATCCAATACGTAAACAGAATCCAGCGAGCGAATCCGGATGCGGTCAGCGGATAACAACTCCTCCGGGCCTTCGCCCCGCCTACCGAAAGGCGCAATGGGACGCCAATCCGGATAGGTAAACGCATAACCGTAATGCGTATCGTTATGCAAATCCAGCAAAACCGCCAGACTATCCTTTATCTCTATGCGATAAGGATAACGGAAAAAAATGGTATCAAAAACCATCTCCTGATCCGCCTGAACCGTCTTCGTCTCCGGAAGAGCATATTGCCGGTACGTATGCGAAGAGTCCGAACAAGAAAGTAGCGACATCGCCACCCAAAAACCGATTATATTTGAAAAAAGTCTCATAATCAAAATATCGTCTAACAGCTGTGCATTTTGCGTCTAACAGCCGTGTACGTTGCGTCTAACAAGTGTGCAACTTGCGTCTAACAGCTGTTAGACGATTCTTTCCTCCCATATATTTTCTTTTTTTGTAGGAAGCCGATGCGAAGATAATGCTTTTTTAGATATAACGAAGGGAAAAAATCATAAATGGAGAGCATAGAACGCAAAAGAATAGCACAAAGAAACGCAAAGAACGAGCCATTTCCCATCCCACAAATTTGCAAAATAAAGAGAAAAGCCGTACTTTTAGCGCACAAATTACATAAAGTAGACTTAAATCCGTTTTATCGACCATGACGAAATCAGAGATGTCGCGCCGTTCGTTCCTGAAGCAGGCACTGGCGCTTTCGGCCGTTTCGGCCATTCCTTCGTTTTGGATTCCGGCTCAGGCAAGTACCCGGCCGAAGAATCCGTTTGTAAGTGCTAACGACCGTGTAAATATCGCATTCATCGGTATTGGGAACCGCGGTGGCGAGATTGCCAAAGAGTTGTACAACACGGGGCTTTGTAACGTGGTGGCTCTTTGTGATGTGGATATGGGTGCAAAACATACGCAAGAGATTATCCATATGTTCCCGAAAGTTCCCCGCTACCAAGACTTCCGTACGATGTTCGACCAGATGGCGGGCAAGATTGACGCGGTAACGGTAGGCGTGCCCGACCATTCCCATTTCCCGATTACGATTGAGGCAATGGCGCATGGCATCAACGTGTATGTAGAGAAGCCGATGGCGCGGACGTTCCATGAGATTGAAATCATGATGCGTGCGGCCAAGAAGTATGGCGTGGTGACGCAGATGGGTAACCAAGGGCACTCTGAAGGGAATTATTTCCAGTTTAAAGCCTGGCAGGAAGCCGGTATCATCAAGGATGTAACCGCTATCACAGCCCACATGAACAATTCGCGCCGCTGGCACGGGTGGAATCCGAACATCAAGCACATGCCGATGGGCGAACCTGTTCCGGAAACGATGGATTGGGACACCTGGCTGGGCGTGACGCAATATCATGAATACAATCATGACTATCATTTAGGGCAATGGCGTTGTTGGTATGACTTCGGTATGGGAGCTTTAGGCGATTGGGGCGCGCATATCCTCGACACAGCACATCAGTTCCTTGATTTGGGCTTGCCCTACGAGGTTAATCCGCTCTACCTGAAGGATCATAATCCGTTCTTCTTCCCGATGTCTTCTACCTTGTTGTTCAAATTTCCGGAACGCGGGAATATGCCGGCGGTAGATGTGACGTGGTATGACGGACTGGACAATATCCCCCCGGTACCGGAAGGATATGGCGTATCGGAATTGGACCCGAATATCCCGACCGTAGCCGGAGGAAAGATTCAGCCGGCCAAATTGAATCCGGGGAAAGAGATTTACACCAAGACGCTGACCTTCAAAGGTGGCTCTCATGGCAGTACATTGTCTATCATCCCGGAAGAGAAAGCGAAAGAGATGGCATCTAAGTTGCCGGAAGTACCGAAGAGCCCGTCTAACCATTATGCGAATTTCCTTTTGGCTTGTCAAGGCAAAGAGAAAACCCGCTCGCCGTTCGAAATAGCCGGCCCGCTCAGCCAGGTGTTCTGTCTTGGCGTTCTGGCGCAACGATTGAACCGCAAGTTGGTATTCGACCGGGATACAAAGCAAATCACCAACGACCCGTTTGCCAACCGGATGCTGGTGGGCGAACCGCCCCGTAAAGGTTGGGAGCAGTATTATAATGTCTAAAGAGATAAAGGGGAATGTGTCTAAGGAGATGTCCGGTCGGCACATCCCCCTCTTTCTTAATACTTAAAACTGCCTCCGCCTAAGAACTCCCTTAACAAAGAAGTCTTGGGAAGCTCCTCCTGCGGGATATAATTGAAGTACCGCAAGAAGCGGAGCAGACGATATGCTTCGGCATTGGCTGGAGAAGACTCTTGCACGTTCGCCAGAATAGGTTCGGCGTATACGCGCAAAGCCGCCAGCTCGTAAAGCATGGCGCTATTGAACATGGCATCGGCATACTCCTGATAAGGAAAAATCCATTTATCTTCGCCCCGACGGACGCTGGGCCAACGGAGAATCGTATCCTCAGCAGAATATCCCCGGAAACGGTAATCCCGTATGATGCGTCGCAATAAGCGATTGTCTGTAGTAGGAATCCAGTTATGATTATCCAAAGAGATGGAGGTCAGAGCCGACACATAGATGCGATATTTCAGGCTATCATCCAAATAGGCGGTCAGTTCCGGGTTCAGGGCGTGGATTCCTTCAATGACAATAATTGAATGATCGCGCAGCTTCATCTTCTTTCCCCGGTAAACACGCTTTCCGCTTTCGAAATCGAAGGTAGGCATATTGATTTCTTCTCCGGCAATCAGGCGTTGCAAATCCGCGTTAAAATAGGGTAAATCCAACGCATATAGTGATTCGAAATCATATTCCCCATTTTCATCCTTAGGCGTATCTTCCCGGTTAACGAAATAATCGTCCAAGGAAATGCCTACGGGATGAAGCAGGTTGGTAGCCAACTGAACCTCCAGGCGCTTGCAGGTGGTGGTCTTTCCGGAGGAAGAAGGGCCGGATATCAGAACAATTCTCACTCCTTTCTCATATTGTTCGGCTATTTCATCAGCAATTCTTGCAATTTGTTTCTCCTGCATAGCTTCGGATATCATGATTACATCAGACGCGAATCCCTTTTTCAGCGCAATGTTCAAATCGCCTACATTATTCAAGCCCAACGCATGTTGCAACGTCAGATGTTCTTTATAGACCTCATACATCTTCTTCTGCCAGACCTTCGGGGCAAGCTGTTTCGGATTGTTCTGCATCGGCACGCGAAGTAAAGCTCCATCCATGTAAGGCTCTAAATCAAACAATTCGACATAACCGGTTGAAGGGACCAATCCGCCATAGAAATAATTGATATACCCATCCAGTTCATAATAAGAGGTGTAAAGCATACCACTTGTTTTAATCAGGTTGGCTTTGTCGTCCATCCCGACCGAATGAAACAATTCGATGGCCTTTTCCGTCTGTATGGTATGGAGCTTGAAAGGCATATCCGCATCCACCAGTTCATGCATACGTTTTTTGATTTGGAGCAACATTTCCGCATCGGCAGGCGCACCGTTATGAATCGTGCAATAATAACCTTTCGAAATGGAATGTTCCAAGTTCAACGTGGCTTCCGGATAAACATCGTGTACGGCTTTAGAGAGGATAAAGCACAAGGAACGCACATAAGTACGTATTCCGGACAGGTTTGTATAATCAACAAACTCAATGTCTTTGGGGTGCCAACAAACAAAAGTCAAGTCTTCTGTTTTGTGGTTCACTTGCGCGTTCATCGGCCGGTAAGGTAAAGGTTCGCCTACGGTCTTATAGATATCCAAAAGAGTGGATCCGCGCGGTACATCGTAATACTTCTTTGTATTCTTGCAATAAATAGTAATCACATCAGCCATATACATTCAATACTTTTCGTTATTTTTGCAACAAGATAGAAATATTAATTGGATAAATCAACCCACTTAAACTTATTTTAGATGGACTATTCATTTTTTGACCTTCTCCGTCTGCTGGGATCGCTTGCGCTGTTCCTATACGGAATGAAAATCATGAGCGAAGGTCTGCAGAAGTTTGCGGGAGATAGCTTGCGCAAGATATTGACCGCCATGACAACCAACCGCATAACGGGCGTATTGACCGGTATGCTGATTACCGCATTAATTCAATCTTCTTCGGCAACCACGGTTATGGTGGTGAGTTTCGTCAATGCCGGGTTATTAACGTTGACCCAATCAATCGGTGTAATCATGGGAGCCAATATCGGTACGACCGTCACGGCCTGGATTATCTCTGCATTGGGATTTAAAGTTGATATTTCCGCATTCGCATTACCTCTTTTGGCCATAGGAGTACCTCTGTTGTTTTCCGGGAAGAGTTCACGTAAATCGATTGGCGAATTTATCTTCGGATTCTCTTTCCTCTTTATGGGATTGGAAGGTCTGAAAAACAATGCCCCGGATTTGAGTGCGAATCCCGATATGCTGGCCTTCGTACAGAATTATACCGATATGGGATTCTTCTCTATATTGTTGTTCCTGTTCATCGGTACCATACTGACTATGATTGTCCAGGCCTCAGCTGCAACTATGGCAATCACGCTAATCATGTGTGCGAACGGTTGGATTGATTATCATTTAGGAGTCGCGCTGGTATTGGGCGAGAATATCGGTACGACCATTACGGCAAACCTGGCGGCTCTTACCGGAAACACGCAAGCCCGGCGTGCGGCTATGGCGCATTTGATGTTTAATGTCTTCGGCGTATGCTGGGTGCTGGTCCTGTTTTATCCTTTTACCGCCGGAGTGTCATGGTTTGTTACGGACATCATGCATGTATCCGACCCTTCGGTTGCCGTATCTTTCAAATTGGCTGCATTCCATACGGCGTTTAACATCAGCAATACATGCATCATGATCTGGCTTGTTCCTTTTATCGAGAAGACCGTTTGTGCGATTGTCCGGACGAAACAAGAGGACGAAGAATATCGTTTGCAATATATTAATAGCGGAATGTTATCTACCGCCGAGCTTTCCATCCTGCAAGCCCAAAAAGAGATTACCCTGTTCTCCGAACGTACAGCGCGTATGTTCAATATGGTGAAGACATTGCTTTATGAGAAAAATGAAGATACTTTCCTGAAAACTTACAACCGGATAGAGAAATATGAAAATATCAGCGACCGGATGGAAGTGGAGATTGCCAATTATCTGACCCAAGTATCTGAAGGGCGCTTGAGCTCGGAAAGTAAAGAGGAGATACGCGTTATGCTCCGTGCCGTGAGCGAAATCGAGAGCATCGCCGATTCATGCAACAACCTGGCACGTACCATCAAGCGGCGCAATGAGTTCAAATCCGCATTTACCCCCGAACAGAATGCCCACATCGAACGGATGTTCGAGTTGGTCACGCAGGCATTAAACCGTATGAACGTCATCATGCATAAAGATTCCTTGGAACATAATGATATCAACGAGTCTTACAATATTGAGAACGAAATCAACAATTACCGAAATCAGTTGAAATCACGGAATATCGAGGATATCAACTCCAAGTGTTATCAGTACCAGGATGGCGTCTACTATATGGATATGGTAAGCGAAAGTGAGAAATTGGGCGACTATATTATCAATGTAGTACAGGCAATGATTGAAAAGAAGATATAAGGCCGGGGCGGTAAAGCCTGGCGGACAATGAACAGAATATTTTATCTTTTTTAGAAAACAGAATAGGGGGATTTCTGTTCTCCGTTGTCTTATGGACAAACACATAAAAAGATGGAAATATGAAAAGAGTATTCATTGCATTGGCTTTATTGCAAATCGGAGGAATTGCACAAGCTCAATTCCAGTTTACGCCCCATGTGGGTGTAGCTATCCAAAAAGGGAGTGGAGATCTTTCGGCCGGAGTTGGTGCCCAGATTGGTGTGGATGTCCGTTATTCATTCAACGGACAAGATACAGGATGGGCATTACAATCCGGATTGTATTACCAGCAAAGGATGACCAGTTATTGGGGAGCCCTCTGCTATTCGTACAAAGTCCCGGAAGGTTTTTGGGGATTTACTTCGTTACCGGCTATAGCCGGCCCCGGATTTCCTGCCCATGATTACTTGATGAGCGATTACGACATCCAAAGTATAGCATCGTATGCGGCAAAATTCCGGGACGATTATCTGCAACTCCCGATAATGGCGCAATATGCTTGGAAACTTGCACCGGATATTCGCCTACATATAAGTGCCGGAGGTTATGTCGGCTATCAGATTACCGGTAAATACAAACAGGGAACGGCACAGATCGATGCAGAGGATCTTACCTATATTGAATATACAAAACAGAAAGCCCGTACCCATTCTCACGAATGGGATATGGGATTTATCAGTCAGGCGGGTCTGGAAGTAAAGCGGTTCACTTTCCTGGTCAATTATCAGACCAATCTGTTCCATCGTACCCGGAACGGTGCTTATAATTTAGCCTCATTCAGCGTAGGGTATGCTTTTTAAAGAGAATATATCATAATGTGAAGCAGTTATCATTTCGTCCCCCCCCATAGTCGAAGGGTGACGAAATGATACACTGATTCTATCGCCCCTCATCTGCTCTTCCTTTCTCCTATTTACTTTTCCACCTCTTCTGCTATCTGGCGGATATCTTGTATGGTAAAATCACCGGTAAGGCGCATGACGACATAATCCTCCTCATCATCCGTAAGCATGATCAGTTCGCTGATTTTTTCTCCTTTTTGCTTGACAAAGAAGGAGGCGCGTGTATCGTCTGACTTTACTTTCATCAAAAGTTCGTGGTCTTTACCTACCACTGCATCAAAATCCGCTTTCATCTGTTCTTTGACCTCTTTGTTTTCGGAGGTCAGAATCTGTAGATTATGTATCTTCCCTTTCAAATTCCCCAAGTCCAAGCCTCCTGCCCGCATATTGTCCGGCATCATTTGGAACATAGACTTGGATATATATACCGATGTGACATTATCCTTATCGGCATATTTTTCGAACAACTTGTCTTGTGCAAAGCAAAGCGTACTGCACAAGAGAAATAATACCAGCAAACTATTTCGTGTTTTCATCCTATTAATCATTGAATTTGTTTATTGATTACTTGATTTACTTTCGTTATCTCCTCACCGGCCTGATGTATGCCATCAAAGCCTTTGTTCAGATTCTGAGACATGACCAGCAACGCTTGTTCTGCGACCCAAGCCGCCTCTTTCGGGTCATCAAACGTATCTTTCGGTTGGCTTTCCGAGAAGTAAACTCCGATGCCCATACCGATTACCAATAAGACAGAGGCCGCTATGCTAAAGCCTTTCCAGCGCCGGAATAACGAGACCCTGCGCGCCTCGTCCTTTTCCGGTCGGGCCATCCGGTCAATATGCTGTTCCAAGCGTTCGCCCAATCCTTCCGGTAATTGCGCCTCCTCCCGCAACGTCTTAGCTATCAGTTCGTCTATTTTCTGCTCATTCATTTCCATACCATTTATAAAATTGTTCTTTTAATGTCTTTCGTGCCCGGAAAAGCAATAGGCGGATATTCCCTGCACTCAGGCCGGTTATCTTTTCCATTTCTTCCATCGAGCAATCCTCAAAGCTCTGCAACCTCAACACCTGTTGTTGTTTCTCCGGGAGCCGGTGCATCCACTTCCGGATATTCCGGATTTTCTCTTTCTCTTCAGCTTTTCTTTCCGGAGAGGAATCCGTACTCAATTGATAAGCTTCGGTGATATCCTCTTCATGCCGGTTGGCACGTGGAGAGCGCAGGTAATCCAAACAGACATTCTTGATTAAAGTAACGCAAAAGGCTTCCGGATTCTGGACTACCTCCAGTTCTTCCCGTTTCATCCAAAGTTTGGAATATGCTTCTTGTAAGATATCCTCCGCATCGTCCGAATTGCCCACCAAGGCGAATGCGATACGGTAAAGTTTGGGATGAAACGGAAGGAACCGACGTTTGAAATCCTCAGCGGTCATCATCGTGTTTATTTACGACCTGCGCCACATCTTCGGGTTTGATTTTTCCTTTCAGATGGACTACCGCAACCTCGTCATCCACATGGCAAATCACCATTTCCCGAATCATGTTATCTTTGATTTTGACCATAATCTTGCTTTGTTCGCCATCCTTGTTTGAAACAACTAACGGCTCAAACTCGGAATCTTTTAGCTGGCGGATATCCTCGCGATATTTGTCCAATGTCTCCGAAGAACAATCCTCCAGACAAAGAACCTTTATGCTATTCACCCCCATCGTTTCGGTAAAAAGGCTACTGATTTTCATTATTACCGGTCCCATGGTTATACGTGTCAAATTCTTTTCACTCTGCAAATCCCCCAAGAACTCATCCATATTCTTCGCTTGCATTCCCAGACTTGATAAAGCGAGCAACCCCGCCATCCATACATATTTTGCTTTCATGTTGTATAAGTTTTAATTGATTCTTTATAAGTAAGACGAGATACGAAAAGGTTTTGTTACAAAAAAAGAGAAGATTTTTGGAAAGGAATATTTATAGATTATCAAAAAAGGTACGGGATAACAGGAGAATGATGATACAAACTCCTATTATCCCGTTCTCAACTTCTAACTTCTAAATTCCAACTACTAACTACCAACTACCAACTACTTTCCCCCTTATTCCATCACCAACGTACTCCGCTCTGCGGCTATGGCTGAGCTTGCAGGAGTAGATTTGCGTGTGCAATAATTGAATTCCGTTGATTTCTCTCCGCTATAAGAATGCCAAACCAATTTCAATTTTACGGTTTTCCCTTGCGTGTCCGGAAGGCTATCCAGCTTGAATGCTACCAAGCCATCCGCCATCGGTCCACCCGTATTGCCAAACGCATTGTGACGGAACTCTACTTCGTACGGATTCTCCGGGTTCTGGTTCAACAACAAATTAACAAAATGCTTCGCACCGGTACTTCCTACCGCCGTACGGAAGCGCAAAGTCAGATAGCCATCCTCGGCAATTGTCACCCAGTCATTTACAATCTCCACCGGGTCAGTCCCATAAATCGAATCGTTCTTCAAACCCAAATCAGGGGCGGTTTGCTTGGTCAGGATACTATCAATCCAATTCACCTGCACGGCATGCGTATAACCTTCACTCGGACGGTCTACCCATTCAAAGTTAGTCAAGGCACGAACCTCTTTCTTCCCGAAAGGAGAAGCGTTGAGATTGACCGGAAGCAGAGTTGTCGTATCGTCCAATTGCAGATAAAAAGAATTATCCCCTGTGGGCTTTACAGTAACAATCGCATTCGGCACGCTCATATAATAGTAATCATTGTCATCATCATCCAAACAAGATTGAGAACCCAATGCAACAAACAATGCCATTGCAGACATACACCATTTCTTCATACACTTTTTCATAATATGCTATTTTTACTTTAAGACTACATACACTATGAAGCAATCTGAGGGCAAAATGCTGCATGGCCGGCAAGAAAAAAGAGAAAATATCCGATCGGGAAATCGTCTAACAGCTGTGCACTTTTCGTCTAACGGATGTGTCTGTTGCGTCTAACAGCTGTTAGACGCAAGTTGCACAGTTGTTAGACGATTTTTTTATTGGGGGATTCCCGGAAAAAGATAGGACATGGGAAAGAAACAAACGATATTTTGTGTATCTTCGCAAGAAAAAGCGGGATTTGGCGTTATATATAAAAAACAAGTTACTATGTTTGCATACGCTGACAGCGGTTAATCCGCGAAAGGAATAAACGAAGAGTGCCTTAGGGTGTCTCAC
>URGO01000103.1 GCA_900547435.1 uncultured Parabacteroides sp. | reverse complement strand
ACTACAATTTGATACTCCTAAATTGTGTTTTTTCAAAAATATTTCGTAATGTTGCATTTGCTGTTGGACTCTGCACGTTAAACATAGAAAGATTTATGCCGAAAAATTATGCTGTATAACATAAAAACCATACTTTTGCATCGTGTTTTTCATGGTATTAGATTTAAGGTTAGCAATGAAGATTGGTTGTCGTGAGACAACCTTTTCTTTTTTATATAGGTTACTTCTCCCGATTCTTCTCATTAAGCAGGTATAAAGGCAAAGCACGCACCGGTTTTACGGTAATATGATTCTTGTTCGTCCGGCATATCAGGCACTCCCGTTTCAAAGTCCGTTTCTTGAAATTGAACACATAATTCGGATTGAAGTGTACGCCATTGATACGAACCTCAAAATGCAAATGGGCGGTCGTCGCACGGCCTGTCCGACCGGTCAAGGCTATAGGGGTACCGGCTTTCACGACATCTCCCGGCTTCACCAGATTCTTGGAGTTATGACTATAGACGGTCTCCAGACCGTTATAATGACGGATGACGACCACGTTCCCATAAGCAGCATAAGGTTTAGCCATGCGTACCACTCCATCAAAGGCAGCCAGAATCGTATCGTTCGGACCTGTCTTCAAGTCATAACCCGAATGATACTTACGCCGTCCGCCGTATGGCGAGATGACCTTGGCATCAGGCAACGGAAAAGCATAATCTCCCTCTTGAATCTGCGACAAATCAATAATTTCCGTCTGGCTCTCCTTGAACCGCTCTACATCCTTCACACCGACATGATTCATCTCACGCGCCGAAAAGTCGGTTGTTATCTGCTTTTTGGGCGATTCTATCTTATTCAATTCTCCGGAAAAAGGATATTCGGCCAACTTGGCCAAAGGCAGAAGGATATCGGTAGTCGGATAATCGGCTTTGACCTCCGGAACCGCCACACTTTTCTTATGCTTCTTCGGTGAGGCCGCTTCGGAGGAGTGGAATCCCATAAACAGGAAGAGGGCCAACAGGCCTGTCATACTTTTACTCAAACGGAAATTCATGCGCTCTTTGCTTTTTCGGACAAAATTAAAGGAAAAACAAGGACTCTCCTATTTAAAAAGACCTAAAAGCCCCGATTTTAGCGATTTTAGCGTTAATCCGCCCATACTTTGGCCCTTTTCAAGCATAACAGCTTCTTATTCCTCCTGTTTCTTCAAGACAAAATGTTTGTTTACACAGGGGGGAAGCTCGTTGGGGTAATGCGTAACGTAAATCAATGTCTTTCCCGGTCTGGAACAAAAACTTTCAATAATGGATGCCGCTCTTTTCTTGTTGCTTATGTCCAGTCCGTGAAGCGGTTCGTCCAGGATAATCAGGTCAGGATCCTTCACGAATGCGCGTGCCAGTAACGCCAAACGCTGCTCACCGGAAGAGAGAGTCAAAAACGAACGCTCCTTCAGGTGTTCGATTCCGAACAGCTTCATCCAGCGCAAAGCCACCTCGTTTTGCTGCTCATTGCATTTGCGGAACAGGCCAATGGAATCAAAGAATCCGGAACCGACAATGTGCAGGGTCGGGACATTCTCCATATAATAGAGATGCATTTCCGGCGATACATACCCGATACGCTTTTTAATTTCCCAAATACTCTCGCCCGATCCCCGTTTCTTGTCGAAAAGGTAGAGCCGATTCGCGTATGATTGCGGATTATCGGCATATACCAAGCTCAAGAGGGTCGATTTGCCGGCGCCGTTCGGTCCGGAAAGCGCCCATTTCTCCCCATTCAGCACCTCCCAATCCAAATCTTTCAGGATAGTCCGTTTTCCGTACCGGATAGATACATGCTCCATCCTAAAGGTAACCGTGTGGGCTGAAGGTTGCTTGTCGGGATTGACAGGCAATACAATTGCTTCGGTATGTTCCGGAAAAAGTTTCTGTATAAAGGCAGAATCTGCCAGGAATTCTTCCCGCTTCCTGGTCGGAAAGCAAACCCGGTCGGAAATCGGAAGCACATCGGTAATCATGCCTGGAATATCGTTCGGATTGGATAATAACAAAATAACCTGAACACCATGCAAATGCGTCAGTTGTTCCAGCATCTCGACCAATATATCCCGCGAAGGAGCATCCAATCCGATAAACGGATTATCCAAAACCAGAATCTTGGGACGGTTCAACAAAGTACGTACAATAAGGAACTTGCGCAACTCCCCGCTGGAAAGGAATATCAACTTTTTGGGAAGCAAATCCTCAATGCCGAAAACCTGCAGAATTTCTTTTAAATTGTCTGTTCCTAAATAATCCGCCAACGTATCGGCTACCGTAGGGACATCGTCATTCTCCGTAGCGTGCCAACGTTGCTGATAATAACTATTCCGACAATCGGCCAACGAGTAAATATCTTTAAAGGCAATGCTTCTGATGATATCGCTCACCTTGCCTTCAACTCCATAGACAACCTCACCTTCTTTAATGGCAAACTTGCGTTGCATGAGGTCAGCCAGCAATGTTTTCCCGGCACCGTTCGGTCCGATAACGGCCCATTGCTCGCCCTCCCGGACCGTCCATTCCACCGGAGAATGGAAACGCAACTCCGGCAACCGGGTTACGACTTGCCGGATATGAACAATTTCTTCCTTCATCGGATTAAAACACATAGGTCCCTGAATGTTTATGTATCTCGGAGGCTTTCGTGATAACCACCTGTTTGACTCCGGCATCGATAGCCCGAAAAGCATTTTCCAGTTTCGGAATCATTCCTCCTTGGATAATCCCCTGCTCCACATACGTGCGGAATCTCTGCCGGTCGATTTCCGGAATCACGCTCTCCTCATCGTTCTCATCCAGCAATACCCCCTTTTTCTCAAAGCAAAACATCAGCGTTACCTCAAAATGCTTGGCTAAAGCCTTAGCTGCTTCTGCGGCGATGGTATCAGCATTTGTATTCAGCAGATTTCCGTTCCCGTCATGAGTCAGCGGAGCCAGGACCGGAACAATCCCCTGCCGGATCAATGCTGCCAGCAAATCGGCGTTGACCTCTTTCACGTCGCCCACAAACCCATAATCTACCTCCTTGACCGGACGCTTATCCGAACGCATAATATTCATGTCAGCTCCGGTCAGTCCCAAAGCATTGACATGCAAAGCCTGCAATCCGGCCACGATATTTTTATTGACCAATCCGCCGTAAACCATCGTAACGACTTTCAGCATTTCCGTATCGGTAATGCGCCGCCCTTCGACCATTTTACTCTCTATGCCCAACGCTGCGGCTATCTTGGTGGCAGAACGTCCACCTCCATGCACTAAAATTTTATATCCATCGATAGAAGAGAAATCAAGAAGCAATTGTCTCAGAGTTTCAGGCTCTTCCACTATCTTACCCCCTACTTTAATCAAAGTCAATTTTTCCATATTTAATATATTTTGTCAGAAATATTGTGCCAAAGATAGCAAAAAAAGAAATATTTGTACTATATTTGCACCGTTTTCGCGGCAGTAGCTCAGTTGGTAGAGCATTAGCTTCCCAAGCTAAGGGTCGCGGGTTCGAGTCCCGTTTGCCGCTCCAACTGAAAAAATCAAGCAGTTATCCATGTGGATAGCTGCTTTTTTTATCTCGCAATATGAATTAAAAAAGGCCTTTCGCCCTTTTTCGCGGGCAAAAAGCCTTTTCCTTAAAAACCTTCTTTCGTATAATCAACCTAAATACGATTTTAAGAGTTTGCTACGACTTCCTTGTCTTAATCTTCTGATTGCTTTTTCCTTGATCTGGCGGACGCGCTCACGAGTGAGCCCAAACTTGTCGCCAATCTCTTCCAATGTCATTTCTTGACACCCAATACCGAAAAACATTTTGATTATCTCGCATTCTCTTTCGGTTAACGTAGCAAGTGCTCTATCAATTTCCTTCGATAATGATTCGTTCATCAACGACCGGTCAGCTATAGGAGCGTCATCGTTGACCAAGACATCCAAAAGGCTGTTGTCCTCGCCCTCTACAAACGGAGCATCCACCGAAATGTGGCGACCCGACACTTTCAGCGTATCGGAAATCTTGTCCACCGGGATGTCCAGTTCTTCCGCAAGTTCCTCAGGAGAAGGACGGCGTTCGTTTTCTTGTTCAAATTTAGAAAATGCTTTGCTGATTTTATTCAGCGAACCCACCTGGTTCAAAGGTAAACGAACGATACGCGACTGTTCTGCCAAAGCTTGCAGGATAGATTGGCGAATCCACCATACAGCATAGGAAATAAACTTGAATCCGCGTGTTTCATCAAACTTTTCAGCGGCCTTGATCAAGCCTAAATTGCCTTCATTGATCAAATCCGGCAAGCTCAAACCTTGATTCTGATACTGTTTAGCCACAGAAACGACGAAACGCAAGTTGGCTCTTGTCAATTTTTCTAATGCTTTACGGTCTCCTCTTTTGATTGCCTGTGCCAATTCTACTTCCTCTTCAACGGTAATCAAATCTTCACGGCCTATTTCCTGAAGATACTTATCCAATGAAGCGCTTTCGCGATTGGTAATGGACTTTGTAATTTTTAATTGTCTCATCCAGCGAATTTAATTGAAATACGGGTTACAAAGATAATACATTATCTATAAATGGAAGAGGCTGGATGTCTCCGACACCCAGCCAATTAGAAACCTTTAACTAAAATCAATCTTTAAAATTTGTCTTTTCAGAATATTTTATTATTCATTCAAGTCGATTGCATAGATTTTTGTCCGTCCGTTTTCCGGATAAAATCCTTTGATGACCAAGAAACGTTCGTCGGTCGAACTCTTCAAAAGGCGGTCTACCATCTTCTCCAATTGCTCCGGCGTAGAAATCTTCTGGTCATTGACAATCATGATGATGAAGCCTTTCTTAATGCCGGCATCACGCAGCTTACCATTCAGCAACCCGGTTACCTCGATACCATAGCTTACGCCCAACTCGCGCTTCTGCTGATTGCTTAATGCCTCGAATGCGGCTCCCAATACGTCGGCGCTATTCCCTTTGGCGGCTTCAATGACGCGGGTGCTACCTTCGGCATTCTTCAGTTCGACGTTAAAGTTCATCTCTTTGCCTTGGCGATTAACCGTTACCTTCACCTTATCGCCAGGACGATATTTGCTGATTTGCTCTTGCAACGCATGACTTGAACGGACTTTGGTATCATTAATGGCCACAATCACATCGCCCTCTTCGATACCGGCGGCTTTGGCGGCACTCTTCTCGGCAAATTCTGAAACATACGCGCCTTCGGATACTTTGATTTTCTCTTTCATGGCTTCGTATTCTTTCCGGACCTCATCCGGCAGATTCGGATAACTCAACATATCCATGATGTCATCCACACCTATCATCATCACACCCAAGACAGCCCGTTGAACAGTCCCGTATTGTTTCAGGTCACTGGCTACCTTCCCTGCGATGCTGATAGGAACGGCAAACGAATATCCGGCAAAATTGCCCGTCTCGGAATAAATCATCGTATTGATACCGACCAGCTCGCCCTTCGTATTCACCAGCGCACCACCACTGTTACCCGGATTGACCGCCGCATCGGTCTGGATAAACGACTGGATTTTATTCTTGTCGTTATCTCCGCTCATGGCAAACCCACGCCCTTTAGCACTGACAATGCCGGCAGTTACCGTCGAAGTCAAGTTAAATGGATTACCAACCGCCAATACCCATTCCCCGACTTTCAGCTTTTCCGAATCGCCGAAAGGAATCGTAGGCAAATCTTTTGCTTCAATCTTAATCAAAGCGATATCCGTTGCCGGGTCAGTCCCGATTAGTTTCGCATCAAATTTCCGATTATCATTCAAAGTGACTTCCAATTCGTCCGCGCCATCCACCACATGATTATTGGTAATGATATACCCATCAGTCGAGATAATCACGCCCGAACCGGAACCGACACGCGGCTGGGGCTTCGGACGCTCGAATCCGCCTCCGCCAAATCCGAAGAAATATTCCAATGGATCGACATAACGCCCACGCGAAGATTCGGCCGCATTAGTCGTTGCCATAATATGAACCACACCATGCACCGCACTTTCCGCAGCAATCGTAAAGTCCGTATTTTCAGCTGCAACGGTAGGATAATTAACCAAACGAACCGGCTGGTCGAACACAGACGATGTGCTGTCGCCCGCTACATAATAGCGCTGCTTACTCATCAGATAATTGTTTGTGCCGATAGCTGTACCTGCACCGACAGCTGCAATTAAAGCTATACCTATTACACCTTTCCAAACTGTCTTCATACTATTCATCGTTTTAGTTTAACATTCGATTTTAACACTTTCACAACGACAAAGAAATAGCAAAAAATGTACAGGTAATTCATTTAGCGTTCATTTTTTATCACTTTTAACGAGGTCTATTATGGGATTAACGGTACTTTGCCATACAAAGTTCCTTTTTAACATTCTATTGACTGACCTTATGGCAGGAAAAGATGACAATCAGGTCAAAAAAGCATACACCCTTTTCCGAAAAAGCATACTTCCTTTTCCGAAAAAGCACGCATCCTTTCCGGAAAAAGGGCGGATGCTTTTCAACCAGGTACTACGAGTAGTCGTGCGCACGAAAGCGAAACAATCTTCTTCGTTAAATAAACCAAAATAGGAAGCTATATCGCAAAATATTCGTTCTTTTGCAGAAAATTTGGGGAAATCATCCCCTTATGAACTTACAAACTAAAAAAATAACTTTAGGCTGAATGACTAAGAACAAAAGCATCGGTACGGTTTCGTTTTTCCATTCCCGTTTTACTTCCGTGATTAGCATCGCGTTAGTATTGTTTTTAGTAGGGCTTATCCTACTGATGGGTATGCTGGGAAACAAGCTATCCGTATATGTAAAAGAAAACATGTCGTTCTCTATCGTTTTGAAAGACGGATTAAAGGATGTAGAAGTAAAAAAGATGCAAAAGAACCTGGAAGCACTGCCTTACATCAAATCGACCGAATACATTTCGAAAGAACGTGCCGCCGCGGAATTGGAAGACGAACTGGGCGAAAATCCCGAAACTTTCCTCGGATTCAATCCTTTGCAAGCATCCATCGAAGTAAAACTGCATTCGCAATACGCCAATCCGGACAGCTTGCGACTGATTGAAGATAAAATCAAATCGTACACCTCCGTGTCGGAACTCCTCTACCGGAAAGATATGATGGAACTGGTGCAGAGCAATATGGAGCGCATCGGAATTATCCTGCTTTCGCTGGTTGCCATTCTGATGGTAATTTCATTTGTCCTGATCAGCAACACCATCCGTCTGCTGATTTATTCCAGACGATTCTTAATCCACACGATGCAGTTAGTCGGTGCGACCGCCGGATTCATCCGGGCGCCATTCATGCGTTACAATGTGATAAGCGGCCTGTTCGCTGCAATCCTTGCCATCTGCATGTTGACCGGCGCGTTGTATTATTTGCAAATGGAATTAGCCGGTTTCATACAGATATTAGACATTTCCACGTTATTAATCGTTTACGGAGCCATCCTGTTGTTGGGGATTTTGCTTCCCATGCTGGCTACGGCCGTATCGGTTAATAAATACTTGCGGATGAGTTTTGACCGGTTACATTATATTTAATGTTTTTGAATTTATAAGTCAGATTCCTGAAAAACAAATAAGTTCAAGAACAGAAAAACGGAAAGAGATATTCATAGCAAAAAACAAGAAATATGTCAAACAGAGATTTTGCCTTTGGGAAAGAGAATTTTATACTGATTGCCGGTGCAGTCGTATTAATCATCATTGGTTTTATATTGATGAGTGGCGGAGGTTCGGACGATGCGACATTCAATCCGGAAATATTCAGTACGCGCCGTATTGTAGTCGCTCCGCTTGTAACCGTATTAGGTTTTATAGGCGTAATAGTAGGTATATTGAAAAACAGCAAAGATAAGACAACGGAAAAATGAACGGATGGGAAGCATTGGTCCTGGGCATCGTGCAAGGACTGACAGAGTATTTGCCGGTAAGCAGCAGCGGACATTAAGCTATCGGCTCCGCTCTATTTGGTATTGAAGGAGAAGAGAGCCTTGCGTTCACGATACTGGTACATATAGCGACCGTACTGAGTACGTTGGTCGTTTTATGGAAAGAAATCGCCTGGATATTCAAAGGCTTGTTCCAATTCAAAATGAACGATGAGACACGCTATGTACTGAACATTATCGTTTCCATGATTCCGGTTGGCGTTGTCGGCGTGTTCTTTATGGATGAAGTGGAGGCCATCTTCGGCTCCGGGTTGTTGATTGTAGGCTGCATGTTACTTCTGACCGCCCTGTTGCTCTCTTTTTCCTATTATGCAAAGCCCAGGCAAAAAGAGAACTTATCGTTAAAAGATGCGTTTATCATCGGACTGGCTCAGGCTTGTGCAGTCATGCCGGGACTTTCCCGCTCAGGTAGCACGATTGCAACCGGATTGCTTTTGGGCAACAAGAAGGAAAAATTGGCCCAATTTTCTTTTTTGATGGTGATTCCTCCTATCTTAGGACAGGCTTTGCTGGACGGCATAAAACTGATGAATGGTGAAAATATAGCCGGAGATACCCCGACGTCTTCACTCCTAATCGGTTTTGTTGCGGCATTTTTATCTGGCTGCCTGGCTTGCAAGTGGATGATTAATATCGTCAAAAAGGGCAAACTGATTTATTTCGCCATTTATTGCGCGATAGCGGGAATCGTGACTTTGGCATATTCGTTAATGGGATAAAAGATGGATTTCATTGCAGGAGAAGTGATTTATTTCAACAAACCGTTGACATGGACTTCGTTCGATTTAGTGAACAAGTTCCGGTATAAATTGTCACGGAAGTTGAAAGTAAAAAAGATAAAGGTCGGACATGCCGGGACACTTGATCCTTTAGCCACGGGAGTAATGATAATCTGTACCGGAAAGGCTACAAAAAGAATCGATGAATTCCAGTATCAAACGAAAGAGTACGTCGCAACGTTAAAGTTAGGCGAAACTACCCCCTCCTTTGATCTGGAAAAAGAGGTTGACGCGGTTTATCCGACAGAGCATATCACCAGGGATTTGGTAGAAGAAACGCTGAAACGCTTTGTCGGAACGATCGAGCAAGTTCCTCCGGTCTTTTCAGCTTGCAAAATAGAAGGGAAAAGAGCATACGAACTGGCACGTAACGGCGAAGAAGTCCCCTTGAAAGCAAAAACATTGGTGATTGATGAAATAGAATTGCTGGAATGCGATTTACCCCTGATAAAAATACGTGTGGTTTGCAGCAAAGGCACCTACATCCGGGCTTTAGCCCGTGATATAGGAATAGCGTTGAACTCCGGTGCGCATCTGATTGCCTTGGAAAGGACACGCATCGGAGACATTACATTGGATAAATGCATGAGTCCGGAAGATATTGACGATTTTTTGGATAAAGAAATCCCAATCTCTAATTTCTAAATTCTAACTTCTAAATTCAAAATCAAAAAACAAATACAATATGAAGCTTTCCAAATTCAAATTTAATTTGCCGGAGGGACAGATTGCTTTATATCCGGCCAAGAATAGGGATGAATCCAGATTAATGGTTGTCCACCGTAAAACTGGACAGATTGAGCACAAAATCTTCAAGGAAATTCTGGAATACTTTAACGAAGGGGATACATTCATTTTCAATAACACCAAAGTATTCCCGGCTCGTTTGTACGGAAACAAAGAAAAGACCGGAGCCCGCATCGAAGTATTCCTGTTGCGCGAGTTGAACGAAGAGTTGCGCCTGTGGGATGTACTGGTAGATCCGGCCCGAAAAATCCGCATCGGCAACAAGCTGTATTTCGGAGAAGACGACTCCATGGTGGCTGAGGTTATAGATAATACCACTTCGCGCGGACGCACCTTGCGCTTCTTATACGATGGTGACCACGATACGTTTAAAAAAGCCTTATACGCTTTAGGCGAAACCCCGCTTCCTAAATACATTAACCGTGAGGTTGAGCCGGATGATGAAGACCGTTACCAGAATATCTTCGCTACCGAAGAGGGCGCAGTTGTTGCCCCGGCCGCAGGTCTGCACTTCAGTCGGGAATTGATGAAGCGGCTTGAGATAAAAGATTGCCGTTTCGCATTTCTTACTTTACATTGCGGGCTGGGCAATTTCCGTGAAATCGACGTAGAAGATCTGACCAAACACAAAATGGACTCCGAACAGATGTTTGTGAACGCGGATGTGGTAGAAACCGTCAATGCGGCAAAAGATGCAGGACATCAGGTCTGTGCCGTAGGAACATCTGTAATGCGTGCCGTAGAAACAGCAGTCAGTACAGACGGACATTTGAAGGAATTTGAAGGATGGACAAACAAGTTTATTTTCCCTCCTTACGATTTCAGTTTAGCAACCAGCATGATAACCAATTTCCACATGCCATTGTCTACATTATTAATGATGACCGCCTCATTCGGCGGATATGATTTAATCATGGAGGCATACGATGTTGCTTTAAAAGAGGGCTATAAATTTGGAGCTTACGGAGACGCAATGCTCATATTGTAATATTCTCATTTTCTATGAGAGCCTATTTAGGATTAGGTACCAATATCGGGAACAAAAGGGAGAACCTGGAAATGGCATGCGCTTTGTTGGCTGAACGATGCGGTGATGTCTTATTAGTTTCTTCCTTTTACGAGACCGAGCCATGGGGATTCGATTCTGAGAATCTATTTTTAAACGCAGCCCTTCTTTTGGAAACAGAAATGTCTCCTCAAGAGTTGTTACACGCCACACAACGTATTGAACAGGAATTGGGGCGAACAAGAAAAAGCGAGGGTAGCTATCATGACCGCGTGATTGATATTGACCTGTTGCTTTATGAAGATTTGATTCTCCAAACGGAGGAATTGACCCTGCCGCATCCCCTGATGCACCAACGTCAGTTTGTGTTGCAGCCGTTAGCCGAGATAGCTCCGTGGGTCAAACATCCGGTATTGGGAAAGACGATAGAAGAATTACGAGCTGAGGAAACAATGACTTAGGAGTTAGAGGAGTTAGTAGGAGTTATAGGAGTTAAAGCCGATACACTCTGTTTATACTATCCAAGACATTTGGCTCTAACTCCTTTAACTTCTTTAACTCCTCTAACTCCTAAAAAAAATAACCATAAAAAAATGAACGAGATAGAACGTGCCATGACCGGAAAGGGTCAGGTATTTAAGAAAGCTAAGGCAGAAAAAGACGGGAAGCCCAAACTTGCCGATTTCTTGCGTGGGACACATGGATCCGGTGCCGCTAAGATGCGTGCAGGATTTAAATTAAAAAAAGCTCTTCGGAATACGCAAAGAAAAAAATAAGTATTATCTTTGCACCCGATTTGACGTGGATAGATTTGTATTGCTTGCAACCACAGGAAAAAATGCTAAAAACATATCTCCTTTAATGCCATCCGGCAATCATTCTACTTCACGCAACCAGTTATCAGTCGAAAGAACGGGTATGAGGACGGAATGTTTCTCATCCATTGTTATAATTTTTCATTTTTAATTATTCATTTAAAGAAATGAGTTATTTATTTACCTCCGAATCGGTGTCAGAAGGACACCCCGATAAAGTAGCCGACCAAATATCGGATGCTTTGCTGGATGAGTTCTTGGCTTATGACAAGAGCTCGTAAGTAGCTTGCGAAACACTTGTTACAACCGG
>URGO01000102.1 GCA_900547435.1 uncultured Parabacteroides sp. | reverse complement strand
GTAAGCAGGTCAATAGTCCAAAGCCGTCTATTCAGCAATTCCCCGCATCCGGTAATCCATTTGATAGTTTCAGAAGCTTCCACACATCCGACTATCCCCGGCAACACACCCAATACTCCTTTAGAGGGTTCCGACATCTCACTTATTTCTTTTTCCGGGAACAAATCCCGATAAGTACACCCTCCCGGCAAATTAAAAACCGAGACTTGTCCATCGAACTCTCGAATAGCGCCATATATATAAGGTATATCCATCTGTGATGTAACATCACTCAGCAAATAACGTGTTTGGAAATTATCACATCCATCTATTACCAGATCATAAAGAGGAATTATATCCATCGCATTTTCTTGTGTCAAACGAAACGGATAGACATCAATATGCAATTCACTATTCAATTCCTTCAATCTACGGGAAGCACATACGACCTTCAATTCCCCTATTTCCTTTTCCGTATATAGTATTTGTCGTTGCAGATTGGAAATGCTCACGACATCATCATCCATCAGCCCGATACACCCTATACCGGCCGCGGCTAGATAGAGCGCAATCGGAGAACCCAACCCACCAACACCGACAAGCAATACGCGCGCTTTACAAAGGCGACGTTGCCCCTCCTCTCCTATTTCCGGGAGAAGGAGGTGGCGAACATAGCGTTCCATGTTATTCTCAGTTATTACTTGCCAATTGGTCAAACGCCTGGTCCCAATCTTTCCAAACCGGCTCAATACCGATATTCTTCAGAGCCTGGTCCACTTCTTTAGCCGTACGCTCATCACTCACATGGAATTGCTCCAACGTTTGCGGATAGGAATAATATCCGCCCGGTTCGGTCTTACTCTCGGCACTCATAGTCGTTACGCCTAAACGAGCCATATGGTCACGGAACGAAGCACTCTCGCGGGTAGAATAAGATATATCCACATCATGGTCGAAGATACGGGTAGCAAAGGTAAGTTGAGCCAACTCACGATCACTCATCACCACATTGGGTTGGAATCCCCCATTCTCCGACGGGCGCATACGCGGGAAATTGAAGCTATACTTCGTCTTCCAATAATGCTTCTGAAGATAGCGCAGATGATAAGCCATCATAGTTACATCCGTACGCCATTCCTTTTCCAATCCGATAAGCACTCCCATACCGATGCTATGCACACCGGCTTGTCCCATCCGGTCGAATCCATTCACCCGCCAATCAAATTTTGACTTCATACCACGCGGATGATAAATAGTATAATTCGCTTTATGGTAAGTTTCCTGGAAACAAATCACCCCATTCATACCGTGATGCGTCAATTCTTTATATTCCTCCGTAGAGAGCGGCATCACTTCTATCTTCAAGTTGGCGAAATAGGGCTTCGCCAAATCTAAAGCACGGGCAATATACGGTACTCCAGCTTTAGCGGGATTCTCCCCTGTAACGAGCAAAAGATTCTCGAAAGGCGCCAATTTCTTAATCGCCTTATACTCGTTTACGATTTCCTCTTCGGTTAAAATCGTACGTTTCATGGGATTACTAATATGGAAACCGCAATAGACACATGAGTTGGTACATGAGTTTGTAATATAAAGAGGAACGAACATTGACATCGTATTCCCAAAACGTTCCCGCGTATATTTATAACTCAATTGCGCCATTGTCTCCAGATATGGTTCAGCCGCCGGAGAAATCAGCGCCATAAAATCATCAACATCCAAATGCGATTTGGAGAGGGCACGACGGACATCCGCCTCTGTTTTCGAAGCAATAGTCCTCGTGGTCTCATCCCAATCTATCTTTTCTAATTCTTCGCTAAACATGTTGTTCAATTAAAATGACTAACTGTCCGTTTTTAATTATTCATTATTAATTATTCATTGCAGAGAGATCTCTGCTAAGTTTCATCGCACAGAAGTTCGGTCCGCACATCGTGCAATACTCACTATCTTCGTGCCGCCCTTCCTGATAATACTCCAACGCACGGTCTGGGGCAAGGCTCAGATGGAATTGGTCGCGCCAACGGAACTCATAACGTGCTTTCGAGAGGGCATTATCGCGAATCATCGCGCCCGGATGTCCTTTCGCCAGGTCTGCGGCATGAGCAGCTATCTTATAAGTAACCACACCGGTACGCACATCCTCCTTGTTGGGCAGGCCGAGATGTTCTTTAGGAGTTACGTAACAAAGCATTGCCGTTCCAAGCCAACCGATTTGTGCTGCACCTATAGCCGATGTGATATGATCATACCCCGGAGCATCATCTGTTACTAACGGGCCTAACGTGTAGAAAGGTGCATTATGGCATTTCTCGATTTGCCGTTCCATATTCTCTTTGATTTTATGCAACGGAACATGGCCCGGTCCTTCAATGAATGCCTGAACATTCTTTTCCCAAGCGCGGACAACTAATTCACCCATCGTATCCAACTCGGCAAATTGCGCTTCATCATTCGCATCATAAATAGACCCCGGGCGCAATCCGTCACCCAATGAAATCGCGACATCATATTGTGCCAAAATATCACAAATATCATCAAAGTGTTCATAAAGGAAAGATTCCCGATTATGGATTAAGCACCATTTACTCATGATACTTCCACCTCGACTCACGATGCCACACAGGCGTTTATCTGCCAAATGAACATTATGCCGACGGATACCCGCATGAATCGTAAAATAATCTACACCTTGCTCGCATTGTTCGATAAGCGTATCTTTATAAATTTCCCACGTGAGGTCTTCTACCCGGCCATTCACTTTTTCCAAAGCTTGATAGATAGGCACCGTCCCGACAGGTACCGGGCAATTGCGTACAATCCATTCGCGTGTCTCATGAATATTCGCTCCCGTCGAAAGATCCATCAACGTATCGCCCCCCCATTTGCAACTCCATACGGCTTTTTCCACCTCTTCTTCAATAGAGGAAGTAGTGGCCGAGTTTCCTATGTTCGTATTTATCTTTACCAAGAAATTACGTCCGATAATCATCGGCTCGCTTTCCGGATGATTGATATTAGCCGGCAAAACGGCACGCCCTGCCGCTATTTCATCACGTACAAATTCAGGTGTGATATGCGTATCAATACCCAATTCTTTGCAATTCATATTCTCCCGGATGGCAACATATTCCATTTCCGGAGTGATAATGCCTTGCTTGGCATAATACATTTGCGTACAACATTTCCCGGCTTTAGCCCGATAAGGCAAAGCTATATGCTCAAAACGAAGATGGTCAAGACTCTTATCATCACGGCGCATCTTCCCATATTCGGAGGTAATGGACGGGAGTTGTTCCACGTCTCCACGCTCCGTAATCCAGGCTTCACGCATCCGAGGCAATCCCTTCTTCAAATCAATGCTCATATTCGGATCGCTAAACGGGCCACTCGTATCATAGATATAAACAGGAGCATTAGGCGTCATAACCTTCTTTCCGTCTACTATTTGGACAGTCGGTGTGAGGTTCACCTTTTGCATTCCGACGCGGATAAAGGGAAATAGCTTCCCCGTCATGTATGCCTTCTCGCGTTGTGCATAAGCTTTCTTGTCTTTTTCCATATAGAATATTATATTGAACACAGAGTCACAGAGACACGGAGTAGAAAAACAAACAAGCTCTGTGTTTCTGTGCCTTTGTATTTTTTATGTTTGACTTATTTATCCAAAAATGCCGTTAAAGGAGAAGAGGCCGAGGCTTCAAATGTCGATGTTGTTCCTCCCAATCCGGCTTCATAAGCTTCGCGTCCGGCTTCAACAGCATTCTTGAAAGCAATAGCCATACGCACCGGATCACCGGCTACGGCAATAGCGGTATTGACCAGAACGGCCGATGCTCCCAACTCCATCGCTTCGGCAGCATGGCTCGGAGCTCCGATTCCTGCATCTACCACCACCGGAATGCCGGCCTGTTCAATAATAATCTGTAAAAATTCACGAGTTTGAAGTCCACGGTTCGTACCAATCGGAGCACCCAGGGGCATAACGGTTGCAGCTCCGGCTTCCTCCAATTGTTTGCACAACACAGGGTCTGCCTGGCAATAAGGCAATACAACAAATCCTAACTTCACCAATTGCTCCGTAGCCTTGAGAGTCTCAACCGTATCCGGTAAGAGATAACGCGGATCAGGATGGATTTCCAGTTTCAACCAATTGGTTCCAAACGCCTCGCGTGCCATCTGAGCGGCAAATACCGCTTCTTCTGCATTACGCACACCCGATGTGTTTGGCAATAATTGAATATGCGGGTGGACAATATGCTTCAACATATCATCGTCCTTGTTATCTAAATCAACACGTTTCATGGCTACCGTCACCATTTCCGTACCCGATGCCAAAAGCGCCTTTTCCATCAACTCGTTCGAATTGAACTTTCCTGTTCCTAAGAACAAACGCGAATTAAATTCTTTTCCTGCAATGATTAATTTATCCATCTTACTTATTATTAGGTAGGAGTTAAAGAGAGTTAGAGGGGTGAATAGAAGTTAGAGCCAAATGTTTTTGTTCCTATTATTATAATAATAAGGTATCGGCTTTAACTCCTCAAACTCCTGCGCAAAACAATAACTCCTTTAACTCCTTAACATTAAACTTATCCTCCACATGCCGCTTTGATAACGACCAACGAATCGTTTTCGTGAACAGTATACGTTGGCCACTCTGCACGCGGAACCATGCGGTTGTTTACGGCCATAGCCACTCCGTGTTCGGGAAGCGCCAATGTTTGAGCCACTTGTTGCAATGAGCTATCTTCGGGTAGCTCCATTTCTTTGTTGTTTACCTTGATTTTCATCTCATTTCAAATTAATGATTCGAATCACAAAGTGGAGATTTTCTTGAACAGGAAAAAGGGATAAATATCCGCGTAGCCTTCTCAAACAATCCCTACGGCAGTACGAACTGCATCAGGTGCGAGGGTATAATCTCAGCTTTCCTACAAAGAAAGCACCCCTTTGTTTTCGTACGGCAAAGAAACGGAAAATATTTTATAAAAACAAATGGAATTATATTTTTCCCCAAAAGGCTATTCAGCATTTTTCTTCAGCCATTCCAACCGGCGTTGGTCGGGAAGATGCTTTACCTTGAAATGTTCGAAAGTCACGTTGAATCCTTTTCCGTCAGGGCAAGCTCCCATGAGACCTACCTGTACGGGGACGTGATCTTGAAGCCAGGCGTTGCGCATCATCACGTAGTTCTGATCATCGAAAGAGTAGAAGATTTCTACCGCATCCAAGCGTCTGACAGCTTTAATCCATACGTAAGGAACAGCTTTGTCTAATGTAATCACACTCCAATCGGAAGTATGGTGCGTCACTACGGCACTCAAGTTGTATTTTCCATCGACAAATTCGATGCCTGTCTTGATGTAATTCTCGTGGTCGATGCGGAGCATCAGCCCTGCCTGGTCGAAGCGAGTCTGGTAATTGCCCGTGATTTTCACTTTCACTTCAAACTCTCCGCCATAAGTAGTGTAATAGAAAGGTGCATCGTCTACCGTAAAACCGTAATGGGAGATGCGCCAATAATCGCTTTGCGGAGTTACAAACATAGTAAGGGCATTGTCTTTGATTTCCCATTGTTCAGGTTCGTTGAACCACTGCATCTTTTCTAAAGTTTGGGCACCTGCCGTTTGCATGGACAGTAAGCCGAAAAGGTAAACAAGTATCTTTTTCATATCTCATGTAGATTTGTTGTTTTTGCAAAGGTAAGCGAATAAAACGCATCTTGCAATGGCTATTAATAACCATTTTATGGGAAAGGATATCGTAAAAGATTTATCAAAGTTTTTTCACTCACAATATTTCTTCATTTCAATAAGAATTATCCAACTGAAAGCAAATCTTTTCCCAAATTATGTACACCATTTATTATTTTATTTATAGTTTCCTGTTTAGGTGTACGGACACCTTGAATGTAGTGACCTAATTGTTTTTCGTTTATTCCCGTAATATGGCTGATCGCTTTACGGGATAAAATACCATCATAATAATGAAGTAAAGCACGATTAGTAAGGTTGAACTTTAATTCAAATTCTCCTTGTAATTCCGTTGGTATTTCATCGCCATCCTCTTTCATTGCCTGAAGTTGCCAATTAAAAGCTTCAGTAAATGATTTTTTTACATCTTCCAATGTATCTTCTGTTGCGACAACTGGCAGTATGGCACATCCAGCCGCATAATTATTAATCCAATCAATTGTTACATTTATTCTTTCCATGCCGTTTTATGCTTTTATGCAGGTTGTTTTTTATTTCCAACCTGCTTGTTTAAAAATACTGTTTAATAAGAATTGACCTATCTCTTTTGAAAGTTTACCACTTACTGTTACCCTACCTTTCTTAATCGAGTGCTTAAACTGTCTATGGTCTCCTTTTGTTTCGAGTAGATACCAACCATCAGCTTCTAACATCTTTATTATTTCTGATACTTTATATACTTTCATTTGTATTGCTTTCTCAACAACGCAAAGATAGCTATTTTACTATCATGCACAAAAAAACGAGTAGTAAAATAACTATCAATTTAGGAATTATTAATATAACATCTATCGTTTCTTGTATCATTGTTTTTTCCTCTCAAAAAAAAGGAACCGGAGGGGCTAAAAATTCATGCCTACCTTTGATTCAAAAGGTGCCTACCTTTGGAGGAAAAGGTAGGCATGAATCCGGGAAAAGATAGGCACGTTTTTTGACGTATTCGTTGAAGAAGTGTAACTTTGCCTTTGCTATGGAACGAGTGAGGAAAATCATACATATTGATATGGATGCCTTCTATGCGTCAATCGAACAACGAGATAATCCGGAGCTGAAAGGAAAACCCATTGCGGTAGGGCACGCGGAGGAGCGCGGCGTGGTAGCTGCAGCCAGCTACGAGGCGCGGAAGTATGGCGTTCGTTCAGCCATGTCCTCCCAGAAGGCTAAAAGACTTTGTCCTGAGCTCATTTTCGTACCGGGAAGAATGGATATTTACAAAGGTGTATCTGCTGAAATCCATGAGATTTTCCATCAATACACCGATTTGGTTGAGCCCATTTCTTTGGATGAGGCTTTTCTGGACGTAACCGAAAATAAGCCCAACATCGAACTTGCCATTGATATTGCCAAAGAAATAAAAGCGAAAATACGCGAGCAATGCCATCTGATTGCCTCAGCGGGTGTTTCTTATAACAAGTTCTTAGCCAAAGTTGCCTCCGATTATCGGAAGCCAGACGGGCTATGCACCATTCATCCCTCGCAAGCTTTAGACTTTATTGCCCGTTTGCCCATCGAAGCTTTTTGGGGAATAGGGCCTGTAACCGCGCGGAAGATGCACCAGTTGGGTATTCACAACGGATTGCAATTGCGGGAATGTTCATTCGAAATGCTCAAACGACAGTTCGGGAAAGCCGGAGCTATTTATTATCATTTTGCCCGAGGTGAGGACGACCGGCCGGTAGAAGCCATCCGCATCCGCAAATCAATCGGTTGCGAACATACCTTAGAACGTGACATCTCCACCCAATCTAATGTAATTATCGAACTCTATCACGTAGCGACCGAACTGGTCGAGCGCATTCATCGCAAAACATTCAAAGGGAACACGCTGACTTTAAAAATCAAATTCGGAGACTTCGAGCAAATCACCCGTAGTTGCAGCTATCATAAGGAGCTGACCCAACTGGATGTCATCTTGTCTTTAGCGAAAAAACTGATGCAACAAGTCGATTATTCCCATCACCCTATTCGCCTTATCGGACTCTCTGTCTCCAATCCCATAGAAGAGAAAAGCTCCGGTCTCCCCCTATGGACGCAATTAATGTTAGACTTTCCGGAATAAGAAGACATCAATTGCGTGTTCCGGCAAAAAAAGAGGGAAACACTTGCATAGTTCTGAAAAAGTTATTACTTTGCACCCCGAATATTTAATTTATCTAAATGAAGTAGATATGCAAAATTACTTGCACGTCATCATGAGTGAAGATAAAGATGCATAATTGATTTTGCATAAGTGCTTAATTAATACCCAGAAAAACGATGATTTGGAATGAAACTATCGAATGCATGGACCGCGAAGAAATGCGGAAATTGCAAAGTATCCGGTTACGGAGAGTCGTTGAACACGCTTATCATAACTCCCCTTTCTACCGGAGGAAGATGCAGGAGTTAGGGGTTGTGCAGCAAGACATACTATCGATCGATGATATAACCAAGCTGCCCTTTACGGTAAAGCAGGACTTGCGTGATAATTACCCGTTCGGACTGATGGCTGTGCCGATGTCCGAAATTGTTCGCCTTCATGCCTCGTCCGGCACGACCGGCAAACCGATTGTTGTAGGCTATACCCGCAAAGATTTGGGCATTTGGGCCGAAGCTGTATCCCGTTGCCTTACCGCCGGAGGTATCACCAAGAATGATGCCGTGCAGGTGCCTTACGGTTACGGATTGTTCACCGGAGGATTAGGCTTGCACGATGGCGTGCAGAATATCGGAGGTACGGTAATCCCGATGAGCAGCGGAAATACGCAAAAACAAATCCAATTGATGCACGATTTCGGGGCAAAGGCATTGGCTTGCACACCCTCGTATGCGCTTTACTTGGCCGAAACCATCCACAACTCAGGTATTCCGTTGGAAGAATTCCAATTACGGGCGGGATTCTTCGGAGCAGAACCTTGGACGGAAAACATGCGCAAGGAATTGCAAGAGAAGATGAACATCAAAGCGTATGATATTTATGGGCTTACCGAGATTTCAGGTCCGGGCGTAGGTGGAGAATGCGAATGCCAAAACGGAACGCACCTGTGGGAGGACCATTTCTTTCCTGAAATAGTAGACCCGAAGACCCTGCAACCCGTAGAACCGGGCGAAATGGGCGAACTGGTATTCACCACGCTTACCAAAGAGGGAATGCCGATGTTACGCTATCGGACAAGAGACCTGACTCATCTGATTTATGAGAAATGCGATTGCGGACGCACGGCGGTTCGTATGGGTAGAATCATGGGACGAAGCGATGATATGCTGATTATCCGAGGTGTAAACGTATTCCCATCACAGGTAGAATCCATCATTCTGGAACTTCCGGAGTTCGAAGCACACTATTTAATAGTGGTAGACCGTGTGAACAATACAGATACATTCCAAATTCAAGTGGAAGTCCGTCCGGAATATTATTCAGACGAGATGAACAAGATGCTGGCACTGAAAAAGAAAATAACAGACCGCATCCAAAGCGTTATCGGGCTGAAACCGGATATCCGCATCGTCGAGCCTCGAAGCATCGAACGAAGCATGGGTAAAGCAAAACATGTAATTGATAACAGAAAGTTGGTTTAAAAAGGAGACAACAATATGCTGATTAAACAATTATCTATTTTCTTGGAAAACAAGAAAGGCCGTTTTACGGAAGTCGCAAAATTATTGGGTGAAGCCGGTGTAAATATGTCAGCTTTTACCGTGTCAGAAAATTCGGATTTCGGAATCCTTCGTCTGATTGTCTCAGATACCGACAAGGCAATACAGGTATTGCGCGAGCACCTGTATGCCGTTAGTGTAGCTGATGTGATTTGCCTGCATTGTCCGAACCAGCCCGGGGCGTTGGCAAAAGCTATGGAAATCATCACGGCCGCCGGTATATTCGTAGAGTATATGTACGCCTTCTCACAAGGAGAAGCCGCCAACGTAATCATTCGTCCGGATAACATCGAACGTTGTGCAGAAGTGTTGAAAGCAAATAAATTGGAATTGATAGCCGCCAGTGATTTGTACAAGCTTTAAGGAGAGCTGTTCAAATTTAATACGTTATCTATCTTGTTTTTCGCAAAGATTCATTATCTTTGCACGCTGAATGTATTTTTAGATGAAAAAGGTTATATTACTATGGATGATGAGTGCTGTCTTGTTTACCTCGTGTGGCGAGTATAACAAGATATTGAAAAGCACAGATTATGAGTTGCAGTATTCTTATGCAAAGAAATATTTCAATGCCAAGCAATACTCCAAGTCAGCGACGTTGTTGGAAGGACTTGTTTCCATCTTCAAAGGTACTTCTCATGCAGAAGAATCGCTCTATCTGCTTGCTCAAAGCTATTACGGGCAAGAGGATTATCAGACGGCCTCTCAGTATTTTGAGACCTATTACAAGACCTATCCCAAAGGTGAATTTACGGAGTTAGCCCGTTATTATTCAGGCTACGGACTCTATCTGGATTCGCCGGACCCGAAATTGGACCAAAGCCAGACCTACAAGGCAATCGAGCAGATGCAGCTCTATCTGGATTATTATCCGCAGAGTGAAAGAGCTCCGGAAGCCCAGCAAATCATGTTCGAATTGCAGGAAAAGCTGGCTCTAAAAGAATTATTGGCAACACGCCTGTATTTCAATTTGGGAACTTATATGGGTAACAATTACTTGTCAGCGGTCATCACGGCTGAAAACGCATTGAAGAATTACCCTTACTCCAAGTATCGGGAAGAGTTCATGTATCTGATGCTACGTTCGAAATATGAATTGGCATTAGTCAGCGTAGAAGAAAAACTTCAAGGACGTTATCGTGACGTAGTAGACGAGTATTATAACTATACGAACGAATATCCGGAAGGAAAATACCTGAAAGAGGCAAATAAATATTTCGAATACGCGAACAAACGGATTACAAATACGTATTAAAAAACGGAATTAATCAATATAAGCAAAAATATGGATTACAGAAAAAGCAACGCTCCAACGAATACAGTTACGCGTGATATGATGAAATTATGCGCGGACACTGGTAATGTGTATGAAACTGTAGCGATTATTGCCAAACGGGCGAATCAGATTAGTGTTGAAATGAAACAAGACCTGGAAAAGAAGCTTCAGGAATTTGCTTCGTATAATGACAATCTGGAGGAAGTATTCGAAAACAGAGAACAAATCGAAATCTCCCGTTACTACGAAAAACTGCCGAAGCCCACACTGATTGCGGCTAAAGAGTATGAAGACGGAAAAGTTTATTATAGAAATCCGGCAAAAGAAAAGAATAATTTCTAATAATAAATCGACAACAAAGAATTGACAATCGCAATGAATACTCCATAAAAGAATTATTGCCGATTGTCAATTCTTCTTTATTTATACCATTATGATACAAAGAATACAGACTGTTTATCTGTTAATCATCACGATTCTGATGATTACAATCCTATTCCTGCCGTTGGCAAGCCTGATGATCGGGAATGACTATTTTACCTTCGATGCGACCGGACTATCCGCAACAACCAGCGAACAAGCAGAATTGATTTATCCATCGTGGGCATTATTTGCTCTATCAGCCGTTATTGCATTAATCGCCATGATAACGATATTCCTATTCCGCAAACGAATCCTCCAAATCCGCTTATGCATATTCAACGCACTCCTAATGATAGGATTCTACGGATTATTTGTTTATCAAATCTGGGATATCAAACAAACCGTTGATTCAGTTGAGTTTTTTGGGAAAATAGCATTAACATTCCCCCTAATTTGTTTGGTGTTAAATTATCTGGCAATCCGCAACATCGGAGCTGATGAGGTATTAGTCCGCTCGTTAGACCGATTACGGTAATTTTAATGAATTTGCTTCGCCTTTCACTGTATATAAACGCAAGGGAAGGCGAAACAAATTTGGGAGAATAGATGGAGAGATGATAAAAATAAAAAATCCTTAGACATAATATCCAAGGATTCTATTGAATTGAGGTACCTGGCGGATTCGAACCGCCGTACACGGTTTTGCAGACCGCTGACTAAGCCACTCATCCAAGGTACCAAGA
>URGO01000101.1 GCA_900547435.1 uncultured Parabacteroides sp. | reverse complement strand
GCGCACAGGGCTTTACACGCAAAGCACAGCGTATGTCTATGAATACCTCGAAAAAGAACTGGCTACAGGAAAGATAGCTTGACCTGTCAAAATACCTTCCCGGCGGATAGCGGCTGAAAGGCAGTCTGATTGTTAACGGCCTAACATTCCTATTGTAAGTATGCGCTATCTCATTGACACAAATATCTTCGTGTATTTGGCTCTTGATATTGAAATGCTGAGCCGCAACGTGAAAGCCATTTTGGAAGAGCCGGACACCCTGCTTTACATCAGTGTCGAGTCCGTGCGCGAACTGATAGTAGGCTACCGCAACAAGGGCTTGACTTGATATTCAATGAAAAATAATACGAACAAGACATTCCCCATTCGTTTCGTCCCGCCCCTCTCCCCACCGTGGAGGAGGGCGGGACGCTTGTTTTCCAGCCTGTCAGAGCACATAGATGGATGATAAGTAATAATTTAAGGATGAAAGATAAGAACAGAGACAGATGGAAAAAGTTAATGTCCGTCCCGGCGGATATGCCATCCGCCAGTCATGCGTATAAGGATTTTCAATCCGCTTAATTTCTTATCGACAATAATCAGGATTGAAAATCCTGATACTCAGCACAATCGGATTGCAAATCCGATTGGACAGTGAATGCATCAGTTTTGTTCTTTGATAGACTGGAAAACAACGAAATAATGGGAAGGAAGTTTCCGGTTCTCGGACCTTTTTTATACCTTTGCCAAAGTAATCATTCAATAAAGGAGGTTAATCATGGAAAAGAAGGAAGAAAAAGTACAAGAGCAACTGAAAAAGAGCAAGATGGAAGAACTGGACGAAGAAGCCAAGAAGCAAGGCAAGAAGGTGAGCAAGACTTGGGAAGCCATGATGCGGCTGAAAGGCAGTCTGATTGTTAACGACCCAACATTCCTATTGTAAGTATGCGCTATCTCATTGACACAAATATCTTTGTGTATTTGGCACTTGATATTGAAATGCTGAGTCGCGATGTGAAAGCCATTCTTGAAGAGCCGGACACCCTGCTTTACATCAGTGCCGAGTCCGTGCGCGAACTGATAGTAGGCTACCGCAACAAGGGCTTGACTTGATATTCAACGAAAAATAATACGTATAAGACATACCCCATTATTTCGTCCGTCCCGGCGGATATGTCATCCGGCGGTCATGCATATAAGGATTTTCAATCCGTTTAATTTCTTATCGGCAATAATCAGGATTGAAAATCTTGATACTCAGCACAATCGGATTGAAAATCCGATTGGACAGTGCTCTATACACAAAGTACAGTCTGTGTGTATGAATATTTCGAAAAAGAATTGGAAATAGGCAAAATAGCCTAACTTCATTTTAAGGTTCCCTCATAAGATAGGCCTCTGCTGCACCGATTTTCAGTTTCGCCCGGAGCTTGACCGGTATGCGATTGGAATCATCGTCAATCCAGGCCTCACCGGCTGCTTTACTTTGGGTGAAAGCCTCATCGTAGACATCAATGTAGAAATGATGCGTGCGGTATGTCTTCCCTTTATATTCGATGACCTGTTGTCCGGCATACCGGAAAGCGGAATTTACCAAGTCGCGTCCGATAGCCACCCGAAACGGATATTCACTTCCGATGGTCATCCGTTCCCAATCCAAAGCCCGCAGGTACATGGTGGCGGCCAGCATATCATAAACTTTCCCATCAGCAACCAATAACGTATCAATCTTGGTACGTGTCAACGTATAACGGCGGGAATGTACTTCCGTTTCCGGACCAGTGTAGGAGAAAACCAAATCATCAATCGAGTAATAGTCTCCTTCATCCGAATGCTTGGTCGCAAATTGCAGCAAACGGTTCTCTTTCGTGATATAGCAATCCAATGTGTCCCGCATCCGGAATACCTTCTCGAACAGACCTGTCGTATGGAAAGTAAGGGTGTATTTCCACGCCGGCTTTCCCTGATAGGCGGAATCCTGTACCCCTAATGACGCCTTTCCCGCCTTGGGCATCAGCATTCCCCATTTGAAATAAAGCTGATAGTAGAGCGTCCCGTCCGGGACGAAACGTCCCGCCGGCAATTCTTGTGCTGCCACTGCTAACGAGCAGCAAAGGCAGCACAACATTCCGGCAATCCGTTTAAAAAGACAATCCCCCGAAACCATTGGATGAAGAAGATGAATTGCGACGCCCTTCTTCGCGATAGTCGCGTTTCTTCTTGGTCGTCTCTTTAGGTTTGTTTTGGGTAATGTCTAACGGCTTTTGTTTCAGCCACGGCGTTTCCCGGATATTCCAGCTTTCTTCATGCTGGAAGTTTTGCAGGATGGTGAAGGCTTTCGGATAATAGATGACCTCCTCCGGCTGACGGCGTTCCGCGAAATTGCCGGTATCCCATTCTCCGTTCCTGTTTGCATCCAGTACCAGACGTGCGTAATATTTCTCCGGTTTCAAATCCATAAACAGAGCACCTCCGTTCTTGACTTCCGCTTTCCGGACCGGCACATCTTTCGAGTCAAGCAGTTCAACAAATGCAGGTATCGTGTCCATACCCAGAATGTTGATGAACAGGTGCCCGTAACTGTCCTCCGGTTTAATCTTGAACTTACCTTGAAACAGGTTGTTCCATTTGCCGTAAAGACTGTAGATAAGCGCCGAATCGACCGTGAGCTGATAAGATTCTCCATATTTCCAGTCCCGGTCAATATAATAGTTCAAAGAATTGACGGAATCCTGGAAGAAATCAAAATCCACCAAACTCCACACCGAATCGATCTCCTGCTCCAAACGAAACATATCCTTGTTTATCTCCAAGACCGGTTCGCTAAATGCGATGGCTACCGTATCAAATAAGTCCATGTCGCCGGGCGCGTCGATGTTCATACTCAGAAACTCTATTTCCGGTTCTCCCTTTTTCCGTTTCTTTTTCTCGGCAGGCCGGCGACGGGCTACCGTTTGGATGGTATCGGTTTGCGGACGGAGGATATTCAGCGAATCGCTCATCGGATAGGTCAGTACCATGCGCAATGTGTCCTGTTTCCATACGGTCGAATCTGAAATCCAGAAAGTGATGTTCTTGCCTTCGTCGGTGGGTTGTGTAATAAACCATTCTGTCTGCTCCGGCTCAAAATTGAGCGGAACCGGAAGCGGCACCGTATCAAGCGGCGCATTGAAATGCAGGACGAAACGATGTTCATCCGGACGTTCCGGGCGCGTCATGTACTGACGTTCAAATTTCTCCTTAAACAGACGTAAGCGGATATCATCCGGCAAGAAACGTGTGTAATGGATGGTCTGAATCGTGTCGATAGTCAGGGAGTCTTTCCAAAGCGTGTCTTGGCGTGTCGCCATTGTAAAAGTCGGTACAAAGACAGAATCCAAGAATGCGATATCTTCACCGGGCTGATCAAACTTATAATCCCGGTTTACATCATTCAGGGCATAAATGCGATACTTGCCCGGCTTGATGTTACGAACGGTAAACTGCCCTTTGTCGTTCGTACGCGATGTGCGGTCGAACGGGAGTGTGCGAAAGGCCGAATCAGCCAAGTTGCTATGCAAACCAATGGAGATGCCGGGCATAGGCTCTAAATTCTCTGCATTCAAGACCGTTCCGGATATCTCCAACGAGTCGATAACATCACCTGTAGAGAAGGCGAATGTAAAGTTTTCCAAGACATTCTTTTCGTTGTTGTCAGCAATCGAGTTGGTGAAATCAATCGTATAGGTCATGTTCTCTTTCAACGAATCCAACAACTCAACCTGTACCTTTTTCCCTGCGCTACGAATAATCGGCATTTCGCGTTGTGGAGGTGTGATAATCACATTCTCCGACGGATTGTCTAACTGAACCAGCTCATCAAACAGAATCTCCACCTTTTGTCCTTTGTAGTTGGTACTGTTGGGAACAGGTATACTGCTTACGAACTTAGGGGGAAGTTCATCATAAGGGCCGCCGTTGGGATTGCCGATATTCGCACAAGCATAGAGGAGTATTGTACAGACGCAAGCCAGTCCGACACGGAATATAGGAATATATCTATTTAGCTTTTTCATCATCTGACGATATCCGGTATTACATTAATGCACGCGGACGGCGGTACACAATCTCTTTTATCCGTTCGATATACGTTTCTATTTCCGGACAATCGGCCGTACCCATAATCCAAAGCGGACAAGCCTCTTCGTTTGTCGTGTATGAAGGTTGCACATAGTCTTTATACAGCACTTTATAACCGTTCCGCTCGTAAAAGCCGATTCGTCGGCAAGCCATCTCCTCCACGGCCGGCTCTACTTCCAAAAGCTGCGGTTTGTTCAAATGCTCTTTCCAATAGGCTAAAATTTGTTGACCAATCTTCCGGTTCCGCATTTCCGGAAATACGGCCAGATGTTCCATATAGTAGAAATCACCTAAGTCCCAGTAAGACGCCAATCCGCAAAGGAGGCCATTCTCTTCTACTGCATTAAAAAACATTTCCGGAACGATGGCCAGCATCTGTTCCAATTGATGAACCGCTCTTCTCTCTTCCGGAGGAAATGACTCGTTGTAAAGCGTCATCAGTCTGTTCCACGTGGAATCATCGGTACTTGTAATTCTTCTTAAAGCTATCATAATCGAATCTAATTTGATTTTTTCGCCAAATATAAGAAGAATTTCGTATATTTACACCGAATTTTGCTCAGGTAGAAATAAGAAGGAACATCGGAAAGATATATGAGACCGGAAGATTTAGACGATAATATAACATCACAAGACAATCAGTCAGAAGAAGATAACACATCCGAAAAGCTACAGACTACGGACGATGCGCCCGACACGCGGGACCATTCGGAATATCGGGTGCCGGATAAAAATGCAGACCGGATTACCCATCATCTTTCCGGAATGTATCAAAGCTGGTTTCTGGATTACGCCTCTTATGTAATTTTGGAGCGTGCTGTCCCGCATATTAATGACGGACTTAAGCCGGTGCAACGCCGAATACTTCATTCGATGAAGCGTTTGGACGACGGGCGTTATAATAAAGTAGCCAATATTGTAGGGCATACGATGCAATTTCATCCGCATGGCGATGCTTCAATCGGTGACGCGTTAGTACAATTAGGACAAAAAGACTTGTTGGTTGATTGTCAGGGAAACTGGGGAAATATATTGACTGGTGACAGTGCAGCGGCGCCTCGTTACATTGAAGCGCGCCTTTCCAAGTTTGCTTTAGAAACGGTATTCAATCCCAAGACTACCCTTTGGCAGGCTTCTTACGATGGCCGTAATCGCGAACCGGTGACTCTTCCGGTGAAATTCCCTTTGCTTTTGGCGCAAGGTGTAGAGGGTATCGCCGTCGGTCTCTCTTCCAAGATATTACCGCACAATTTCAATGAATTGCTGGATGCTTCGATAGCCTACCTGAAAGGAGAAAATTTCGTTTTATATCCGGACTTTCAGACCGGAGGTTACATTGATGTCAGCAAATACAACGATGGAGAGCGAGGCGGTTCGGTGAAAGTACGTGCCAAAATCAGCAAATTGGATAATAAGACGTTGGTGATTTCCGAAATACCTTACGGGCGAACCACTTCTTCTATCATCGAATCAATCCTAAAAGCCAACGAAAAGGGGAAAATCAAGATTAAAAAGGTGGATGACAATACGGCAAAGAATGTGGAGATTCTAGTCCATTTGGCACCCGGTGTCTCTTCAGATAAGACCATTGATGCGCTATATGCTTTTACGGATTGCGAAATCAGCATCTCTCCGAATTGTTGTGTAATCAAGGACGACAAACCGCATTTCCTGACAGTAAGTGATGTGTTGCGCCATTCAGCGGATAATACCCTTTCTTTGTTGCGCTGGGAGTTGGAGATTGAGAAAGGAGAACTGGAAGAGTCGTTGTTTTTCTCTTCTTTGGAAAAAATCTTTATTGAGGAACGTATTTATAAAGACCGCGAATTTGAGCAAGCTGCTTCCATGGATGAGGCGGTCGGGCATATTGACTCTCGTTTGGAACCTTTTAAGCCAAAATTGATTCGTGCGGTGACGCGGGATGATATTCTGAAACTGATGGAAATCAAAATGGGGCGCATCTTAAAATTTAACTCCAATAAATGCGATGAGCAGATCCGTCAAATGCAGTCGGATATAGCGCAAATAAAGGATCATCTGGCTCATATTGTAGATTACACAATCCGTTGGTTTGCTCTCTTGAAAGAAAAGTACGGGAAGAATTATCCGCGTCTGACAGAAATTCGTAATTTTGATACGATTGAAGCGACTAAGGTGGTGGAGGCCAACGAAAAACTTTATATCAATCGCTCGGAGGGCTTTATAGGAACCTCTTTGAAGAAAGACGAATTTGTATGTAATTGTTCGGATATTGATGATATTATTATCTTTTATCGTTCGGGAATATATAAGATTGTGAAGGTTGCCGATAAGATGTTTGTCGGGAAAGATATTCTTTATCTTAATGTATTCAAGCGAAATGACAGCCGTACGATTTATAATGTGATTTATCGGGATGGTAAAGTAGGCCCGAATTACATTAAACGGTTTGCCATTACAGCTATTAGCCGTGACCGGGAATATACTTTGACCAAAGGGACACCGGATTCGCGTATTCTTTATTTTAGCGCGAATGCAAATGGCGAAGCTGAAACCGTAAAGATTATTCTGAAACCGAAACCCCGCCAGAAATTGCTGGTGTTCGAGAAAGATTTCAGTTACGTCTCTATTAAGAGCCGTGGTTCGATAGGTAATATTCTGACGAAAGCCGAAATTCACAAGGTTTCTTTGAAACAGCGTGGTAGTTCTACGCTGGGCGGTCGTATGGTATGGTTTGATTGGGATGTGCTTCGACTCAATTATGACGGACGAGGAGAAGAGTTGGGTGAGTTCCAGAGTGAAGATCTGATTTTGGTTATTCGTCGGAACGGAGAGTTTTATACCACCAATTTTGATTTGAGCAATCACTACGAGAAGGATATTCTGATTATCGAAAAATTTTCTCCAAATAAAATTTGGACTCTGGCATTTTACGATGCTGATCAGAAGTATGCTTACTTGAAACGATTCCAACTGGAAAGCGGAAATACACGAAGAAATATATTAGGCGATAATCCGAAAAGCCAGTTGTATTTACTGACGGACGAATATTACCCCCGTATGGAAATTGTATTCGGAGGGAATGATGCTTTCCGTCCGCCTTTGGTGGTTGATGCTGAAGAGTTTGTCATGCTCAAGAGTTTTAAGGCAAAAGGTAAACGTTTGACCAACTATCAGGTAGAAACGGTCAATGAGTTGGAACCAACTCGTTTCCCTGAACCAGAGGAAAAGCCCCAGGAGACGGAAGATAATCCGGAAGAAATGGACGAAAGAACGCATGACTCAGAGGATAATCCGGAGGATTTGCGGGATCAGATTGTGGGACAAATGAAATTGTTTGATGACTGATGTTGTGGCGTCGACTATACATAAAAGCTGTCATGCTTTGTGTGTGTGGCACTATTTTACATGCCCAATCGGATAAGGAATCCTATCCCGTGAATGCTGCTACGCTGTTCGGTATCGGTGGATATAATTTGATGGATACCTATTTGACTCCGAGTAGTCGGATTCCTTATAAAGGGTGGGGGATACGAGTATTGGATGAACGGATGAAAATTACCCGTCTTGCAGACCACCGGATTTCACGACAGCAAATAGTCAATGTGGACGTTTCTTCCACAGGGAATGAGGCCGGTACGACTCGCGCGCTGAATGGTTTTGTCGATTATACGTTAGGCTATCATTACCGATTCGAACCATTGCCTGATTTGAAGGTGTTAACCGGAGCTTCTCTTCATGCGATGTTAGGTTTTATCTATTATACACGTTCAAGCAATAATCCTGCATCCGCTAAGGCTGACTTGGATTTGAATGTTTCAGCAATGGCGCTTTATAACCTTCGTCTCCGTAATTATCCGTTGACATTCCGATACCAATTCGAAATACCTTTTGCCGGCATTCTGTTTTCTCCACATGCGGGGCAATCTTATTATGAGATATTCAGCCGTGGAAATTGTTCTGGGGTGGTTCCTTTTACCTCTATTCATAACAAACAAGCGATGAAGAACTACTTGACTGTTGACTTTCCCATTGGTAAATTCACGTTCCGGGCGGGGTATTTGAATAGCTTGTATTATTTGAATGTAAATGGAATACGAAGTCATATTCTTTCAAATTCATTTGTTATTGGATTTGTCAAAGAATTTGTTGTTTTCGGTGGCAAACATGACCGGAAAATCCGGTATAAAAGTGCATATTATTAAGTTTATGAGTCTTTTAGTTTTCAAGGTATAAGTAATAATGAAACACCTGCTGATAGGAATATTATTGACTGTCCTCCCGTCGCTCTACTCTTGTAAAGGTGTAGACGAATATACGACTAATTCCCGGGAGAATTTTGAGGCTTTGTGGAAAATATTGGATGAGAATTATTGCTTCTTTTCCTATAAGGAGGTAGATTGGAATGAGGTATATGACCGTTATTCTGTACAAATATCCGATACGATGAGCCAATATGCTCTGTTTGATGTTCTGGCAGATATGCTGGCTGAACTCAAAGATGGGCATACGAATCTTTATTCCAGTTTTGATGTGGCACGCTATTGGGATTGGTACCAGGATTATCCGGCTAATTTTTATGAAGAATTGAATGAGGAATATTTGGGAAAGGATTATAAGATAGCGGGAGGATTGGAATATAAAAAAATGGCAGACGACCAGATTGGGTATGTCCGTTACTCGAGTTTCTCCAGTGGAATAAGTGAGAGTAATTTGGATTATATGTTTTATTATTTTAAGGATTGCAAAGGATTAATCATTGATATTCGGAATAATGGGGGAGGTGCTTTGAATTATGCTGAACGTTTTGCGTCCCGTTTTATCGAAGAGACCACATCGGTCGGTTATATGCAACACAAAACCGGTAAAGGTCATGATGATTTTTCCGAACCTTATCCGATTGAATTAGAACCTTCGGCGTATATACGGTGGCTTCGTCCAACCATAGTTTTGACAAACCGTCATTGTTATAGCGCTGCAAACGATTTTGTTCAAAAGATGCGTATCTTTCCCCACGTAACCATTATGGGTGACCGTACGGGTGGAGGAAGTGGTTTCCCTTTTACCTCAGAACTTCCGAATGGTTGGACTGTGCGATTTTCGGCTTGTCCTATGTTGGATGAAAATAAACAATTGACGGAATTCGGTATTGATCCGGATATCCCAGTAGCTATTACTGATGAGGATTTATGGAATGGCATAGACACCATCGTGGAAAAAGCTATAGAGTTATTGAAACAAATGGAGGGGGATGAAACAAAAAATACGGAATCAACAACCGTTACCGATTAATTGATTCCGTATAGAACGGATATGTTAAATTTTTATCGAGAGCAGATTAATGTCCGTTATGATGATTGTTGTTGCGTCCGTTTCCTTGACGTGGTCCACGATCACTTCGCATAGGGCGTTCATCATAACCTTCTGGCTTCGGGATAAGCACTTTGTGTGACAACTTGAACTTACCTGTCTTCGGGTCGATATCAACTAACTTCACTGAAATCGTATCTCCCTCTTTCAAACCAGCCTGTTCAACTGTTTCCAAGCGTTTCCAATCGATTTCAGAGATGTGCAAAAGTCCGTCTTTACCCGGCATAAATTCCACAAATGCGCCGTAAGGCATGATAGAAGAAATTTTGCCTTCATAAACTTCACCGATTTCCGGAACTGCTACGATAGACTTAATCGCACGCAATGCCGCATCAATACTTTCTTTATTGACAGCCGAAATTTCGATATTACCAACACCGTCAACCTCTTCAATAGAAATCGTAGCACCGGTTTTTTCCTGAATGCCCTGAATAATCTTACCGCCCGGGCCGATGATTGCACCGATGAACTCTTTCGCTACAGTCAGGGTTTCGATACGCGGAGCATGAGGCTTCAAGTCAGGACGAGCTTCCGGTTGAGCTTCCAGAATCTTATTCAGAATATACATACGTCCTTCGCGAGCTTGTGCCAATGCTCTCTCTAATATTTCATAAGATAAGCCGTCTACCTTAATATCCATCTGTGTTGCCGTGATACCGTCTTTGGTGCCGGTTACCTTGAAGTCCATATCTCCCAAGTGGTCTTCATCCCCTAGAATATCTGACAAGATAGCATAGTTTGTTCCATGATTTTCAGAAATCAAGCCCATAGCAATACCCGATACCGGTTTCTTCATGGGGACGCCGGCATCACGCAAAGCCAATGTCCCGGCACATACTGTCGCCATAGACGAAGATCCGTTTGATTCCAGAATATCAGACATGACGCGTACTACATACGGATAGTTTTCCGGGATCATACGTTTCAGAGCACGCCAAGCTAAATGTCCGTGACCGATTTCACGACGACCTACTCCGCGCTGAGCCTTAGCTTCTCCGGTTGAGAATGGTGGGAAATTATAGTGCAACAAAAAGCGTTCTTTGCCGTGTGTCAACACATCGTCAATAATCTTTTCGTCATCTTTTGTTCCTAATGTAACTGTGGATAAGGATTGGGTTTCACCGCGTGTGAAAATAGCAGAACCGTGAGGACCTGGCAGGCAATCTGTTTCAATCCAGATTGGACGGATTTCCGTTGTCTTACGGCCATCCAAGCGTTTGCCTTCGTCCAGAATGGCACGACGCATAGCTTCTTTTTCTACATCATGATAATAACGGTCAATCATCTCAACTTTCTCATCAGTCAGTTCTTCTTCTGTAAATTGAGACTTGTATTCTTCAACAATGGCGTCAAATGCATCTGCCCGTTGATGCTTGTCTGTACCTGATGTTGCAACGGCATATGCTTTGTCATAGCACTTATCATGTACATCTTTCCGTAAATCATCGTCATTGACTTCGTGGCAATACTCACGTTTTACGGTCTTACCACAAGCTTCCATCAGTTCCATCTGTGCTTGGCACTGAATCTTGATGGCCTCGTGTGCAGCCTTGATGGCATCAAGCATTTCTGATTCCTGAACTTCATTCATCTCACCTTCCACCATCATGATGTTGTCTAACGTAGCACCTACCATGATGTCGATGTCAGCTTTTTCCAACTGTGTAAATGTCGGGTTAATGATGAATTCTCCGTCTACACGCGCAACACGCACCTCCGAAATCGGGCCGTTGAACGGAATATCGGAAACAGCCAATGCCGCAGAAGCAGCCAAACCTGCTAATGCATCTGGCATATCTTCACCGTCAGCAGAGAACAATATGATATTGACATAAACTTCAGCGTGGTAATTGTCCGGGAATAATGGACGTAATGCACGGTCAACCAAGCGTGCTGTCAGAATTTCATAATCAGAAGCTTTACCTTCACGCTTTGTAAAACCTCCTTGGAAACGCCCGAATGCAGAAAATTTTTCTTTGTATTCTACTTGCAAAGGCATAAAATCAACCCCGGGATTTGCATCTTTTGCGGCACAAACAGTAGCGAGTAACACCGTATTACCCATGCGGACGGTAACAGCACCGTCTGCCTGCTTCGCCAATTTCCCGGTCTCGATGGTGATTGTCCTTCCATCACCCAACTCGATCGTCTTGTTAATTGGATTAGGCATCATTTCTTTTTATTATTTCTCTTCTAAATTGCCGCAAAGGTAACTAAAGTTTGATTACGAACCTATTAAAGTCTGCATTCTTTTTTATAGATGGTTGCAGAGTCCAACAGCAAATGCAACATTACGAAATATTTTTGAAAAAACACAATTTAGGAGTATCAAATTGTAGTT
>URGO01000100.1 GCA_900547435.1 uncultured Parabacteroides sp. | reverse complement strand
CTGGAAAACCCGAAACACCATTATGAGCGTTTCACCATCGGATATTAAGCAAACTATTGTATAACTCAAATTAAAGGTAGAAACAATGAAAAAGGTATTATTTATTTTGTTTAATCTTTTAACAATCACAGCTATGGCACAGACTAAAGGACGTTTCGAGGTACATGACCTCGGCAATTACAAATTGCACGTGTACTACACCAACGATGTGTTGGGCGATGCAAGTTACATCATTGAGGGAGAAGATGCTCTTGTAACTATGGAACAGCCGCTGTTCAAGGACAATGTGGCTGAATTTGACGCCTATCTTTCCAAGTTGGATAAATCGGTGGAAAAACGCATCACGGATTATCATGTGGGAGGAACAGGAAAACATGATGTGGTAATGGCTCAGGGTATGCCTGAATTTACCAAAGGAGAAATCTATGGTGGCATGATGAAAGGCTTTGCACAGGCCTTCGGCGATGCAATGACAGATATGCCCACAGGCAAGGCTACAGAAGTCGCTTTTGGAACAACGCAGACATGGGCAGGGGTTACTTTTGAGTTCCGTCATGGGGCAAAATCGGATTTTCCTGGTGCAAGCATTCTGATAGGCGGAAAGGCTTATTATACCCATTGGACTCCGGTAAAGGCACATGTTAGCCACCTGCAGATTTCTTCTTCTGATGCCATTGATGCTGAAATAGCAGAAGCTGAAAACTCATTGGCTTCGGGTGCGACGCTGTTCATCGGTGGACACGGTGGCGCAACTACACGCGATGCGGTGGAGTTTAAAATCGCCTATCTGAAAAAGATGAAAGAGTTGCTTGTGGCCAACAATACGGCACAAGCTTTTGTGGATGCTATGAAACAAGCTTGGCCCGGATTGCCCAGAGAAGCCGGATTGGAAGATTTGGGTAAGGCCCTCTATAAATAAGATAAGGCATATTGAGCGATAATGCTTCGGACGGTGTGACTTCAAGCACCGTCCGAAGCTTTTTTATGCAATGAATAAATGAATTGGCGTTTATCACCTTCTTATGCTTTTGCATAATCAAGAGGATTTGATTACTTTTGTCCAACATCTCGGAGATCCGATGGGATATAATTAGGATAAGCCGGGATGTAAAAATCGTCTAACAGCTGTTAGACGCAAGTTGCACAGTTGTTAGACGCAACGTACACGGCTGTTAGACGCAAAGTGCACAGCTGTTAGACGATTTTTTGTTTGGGTGAAATGGAAAAATAAATAGGGTATGCGGAAAAATAAGGTGGATATAATTACGTTGGGATGCTCGAAGAACCTGGTGGATTCGGAGCAGTTGATGCGCCAGTTCAAGGCGAATGGTTATCAGGTGGAGCATGACCCTCATAAAATCAATGGCGAAATTGTCGTGGTCAATACGTGCGGATTTATTGGAGACGCGCAGGAAGAGTCCATTGAGATGATTTTGGAATTGGGCGAAGCCAAGAAGCAAGGGCGGATTGGCAAGTTGTTTGTGATGGGATGTCTTTCGGAACGTTTTATGAACGATTTGGTGCAGGAGCTTCCGGAGGTGGACCATTTTTACGGGAAATTCAATTGGAAAGAGTTGATTTCCGATTTAGGAAAGGCTTATCACGAGGAATTGGCTCACGATAGGGTACTGACCACTCCGAAACATTACGCTTATCTCAAGATAGGTGAGGGGTGCAACCGAACGTGTTCGTATTGTTACATTCCGCTGATTACGGGTGCTTTCCAATCCCGTCCTATGGAGGATCTGGTGGAAGAGGTGAAGTTATTGGTAGGCCGGGGTGTCAAGTAGTTCCAATTGATTGCCCAGGATTTGACCTATTACGGTCTGGACCTTTACAAACGGATGGCGCTTCCGGAGCTGGTCGAACGGATTTCAGACGTGAAGGGCGTGGAATGGATTCGGCTGCACTATGGTTATCCGGCGCATTTCCCGTTGGATTTGCTCCGGGTGATGCGTGAGCGCGAGAATGTGTGCAAATATATGGACATCGCCCTCCAGCATATCAGTGATAATATGTTGAAGTTGATGCGCCGGAATATCACGAAAGCGCAGACCTACGAGTTGATGCAACGAATGCGCGAGGAGGTACCGGGTATTCATTTGCGGACCACCTTGATGGTAGGGCATCCCGGCGAGACGGAGGCCGACTTTGAAGAATTGTTGGAGTTCGTGCGGAAGATGCGCTTCGAGCGGATGGGGGCGTTCGCGTATAGCCACGAGAGCGGCACTTATGCCTATCAGCATTATGAGGATAATATTCCCGAAGAAATAAAACAAGAACGTCTGGACATCTTGATGCGGGCACAGGAACGTATCTCGCTGGCGGCCAATAACTCGAAGATTGACAAGACTTTCAAGGTCATGTTGGACCGTGAGGAGGAGGATTTCTACATCGGGCGTACGGAATATGATTCGCCGGAGGTAGACCCTGAAGTGTTAATCAGCAAAGAACAGGTGCTGAAACCGGGTAATTTCTATCAGGTACTGATTGAAGACGCCCAGCCATTCGAGCTTTACGGCCGGGTTTTGTAAATTCAGCGCGGAAAAGTTGCTGGTTTATGAAAAAATGATTAATATAGCGACCGATATCGAAAAACACTCTTCCATGAAAAGTAAAGAAGTCATATCAGCCCTTTCCGGGCGCATGGATTGGACCTCGCGCGAGGTTACAGAGATGCTTTCTGCTTTAGGTTCGGCCATCGGGACGAAGCTGATGGAGGGGGATTCGGTCTATATGGCTTCGTTCGGGCAATTCGAGGTGCGGAAAAAGATGGAACGGATTTCCGTGAATCCGGCCAATGGGAAGAGGTACCTGGTCCCGCCGAAACTGGTCCCGGTATTTAAGCCGGGTGCAACGGTAAAGAACCGGTTAAAGGAATTGGAAAAAGATGAATAAACGACTGACATTACAGGACTTGGCCATTATTTTGGCCGAGCAGACCGGCAAGGAGGTGCAGGAGGCCGAACGTTTCCTGCAAGAGTTTATTGCGGTTGTGACGGAGGGCGTTTATATGGATAAACTGGTTAAGGTAAAGGGCTTGGGGACGTTCAAGATTATCCGTGTGGAGGAGCGTGAGAGCGTTTCGGTCAATTCCGGCGAGCGTTTCCTTATCCCGTCTCATTATAAGTTTGCCTTTGTGCCGGACAAAGACCTGAAAGAGTTGGTCAACAAGCCATTTTCCTGGTTTGAGACTACAGAGTTGAGCGAAGGTGTTACCTTTTCGGACCTGAATACCTCGTCCGAACCGGTGGATAACGAAGAGACATCCGATGAATCGGTAGAAGAGGTCTTACCCGATTCGCCTCCGGAGGAAAAGGCACCGGAACCGGAAGCGCCCGTTCAACCACAACCCGCAAAGGATTCTTCCCGGAGATGGCAAGTACTGGTGGCTTGTCTGGTACTGATTATCGTAATCGGCATCGGGTACATTGCCTATTTGAGTGAATGGTTCGTGGCAGATAAGCCCATGCCTCAAGAGCCGGATTGGTCGGCCCGGGTGGAAAAAGAATTGATTACCGGGATAGATACTCCCCGTGTGGTAAAAGATTCGGTTCGGGTAACGTCTGCGGATACCCTTCCGTCTCCAGCTGAATCGGATCTGTTGGAGGATTTGGGTGTAACGCAGATCAAACCGGGCGACAGGTTGACCACAATATCTTTGAAATATTACGGGCATAAATTCTTTTGGGTATATATATATAGGTATAATGCGGATATTATAACAGACCCGAATAACATACCGATAGGAACGGAAATCCGCATTCCGGCTCCGGGAAGGTACGGAATAAATCCGAAAGACCGTGCCTCTATCGAAAAAGCCGCCGCCTTGCAATCCGAAATCTTATCCGCCGAAGAGTAACTTCCTCGGAGAGTCTGACATGTGCCGGCTTCTAATTCCGCCGGCGGGGTAAAGATATTTCCTTGTTTCATTTACATTACCGAATATTTTTTATATTTTTGCGCTGTATTATACAAATGATAATAGTGCAATGAATCTATTAGAACTGAGCGAACAGGAAATTATCAGACGCAACAGCATGGCGCAGTTGCGAGAAATGGGGATAGAACCGTATCCAGCAGCAGAGTATGCGACAAATGCATTTTCCAAAGAAATAAAGGCGAATTTCAAGGATGACGCCGAACCGCGTGAGGTAAGTATTGCCGGACGAATCATGAGCCGTCGTATCATGGGCAAGGCTTCTTTCATGGAATTGCAGGATTCGGAAGGTAGAATACAGGTTTATATCTCTCGTGACGATATTTGTCCGGATGAAAATATAGACCTTTATACTATTGTATTCAAAAAGTTATTGGACATAGGGGATATAGTCGGTATCAAAGGCTATGTGTTCCGTACGCAGATGGGCGAGATTTCGGTACACGCCCGTGAGCTGACTGTTTTGTCTAAGTCTTTGCGTCCCTTGCCTATTGTGAAGTATAAAGACGGGGTGGCTTATGATGGCTTCAATGACCCGGAACTCCGTTATCGCCAGCGTTATGTAGACTTAATTGTCAATGATGGCGTGAAAGATATCTTCCTGAAGCGTGCGAAGGTGGTTAAGACCATGCGCCGCGTGCTGGATGATGCCGGATATACCGAAGTGGAAACTCCGACCTTGCAATCCATTCCGGGAGGTGCCAGCGCCCGTCCGTTCATCACGCACTTCAATGCGCTGGATATAGATATGTATATGCGTATCGCTACGGAGCTTTACTTGAAACGCTTGATTGTAGGTGGTTTTGAAGGGGTATATGAAATAGGCAAGAACTTCCGTAACGAAGGAATGGATCGCAATCATAATCCGGAATTCACATGTATGGAGTTGTATGTCCAGTACAAAGATTATAACTGGATGATGTCTTTCACCGAGAAGTTGCTGGAAGAGATTTGTATCGCGGTGAATGGTACGAGCGAGACCGTAGTAGACGGAAAGACCATCAGCTTTAAGGCTCCTTACCGACGGCTTCCGATTCTTGAGGCTATCAAGGAGAAAACCGGTTATGATTTGGAGGGCATGGATGAAGCGCAAATCCGTGAAGTATGCAAGAAGCTGAATCTGGAAATCGATGATACGATGGGTAAAGGCAAGCTGATTGATGAAATCTTCGGCGAGTTTTGTGAAGGTACCTTTATCCAGCCTACCTTTATTATTGATTATCCGGTGGAAATGTCTCCGCTTACCAAAATGCATCGGAGTAAACCGGGCCTGACCGAGCGGTTTGAGTTGATGGTAAATGGTAAGGAGTTGGCAAATGCTTATTCCGAGCTGAATGACCCGATCGACCAGGAGGCACGTTTCAAAGAACAGATGCGCCTGGCGGATAAGGGAGATGACGAGGCGATGATTATCGACCAGGATTTCATGCGTGCGTTGGAATACGGTATGCCTCCGACCAGCGGTATCGGTATTGGAATAGACCGTTTGGTGATGTTGATGACCGGTCAGACTACAATCCAGGAAGTACTCTTCTTCCCGCAGATGCGCCCGGAAAAAACAGCCAAGAAGGATTCCGTTGAGAAATATACGGCTATCGGTGTGGATAAGGATTGGGTACCGGCGCTTCAGAAGGCAGGATATATCACCCTTGAAATCCTGAAAGACGCCAATCCGAATAAGGTAAGACAGGAATTGTGTGAACTTAATAAGAAGTATAAGTTAGAATTGGCCAATCCTTCGGCTGAGCAAGTCGCGGAATGGATTGCCAATGCAGCCAAATAAAACCAGAGAAAGACATGAATTTGCCTGGAAAAATTGCAATAATGGGTGGCGGTAGTTGGGCTACCGCCTTGGCCAAAATTGTACTTTCGACACAAGATAAGATTAATTGGTATATGCGCAGGGATGACCAGATTCAGGACTTCCTGCAAAGTGGCCATAATCCGAGCTATTTGTCGGCGGTGGAATTTGATATAGAGCGTATTCACTTTTATTCGGATATCAATAAGACGATAGAGGAATCGGATACCCTTATCTTTGCTACGCCTTCTCCTTTCCTCAAGCAACATTTAAATAAGGTGAAGACCTCCATGCGCGACAAGTTCATCATTTCGGCCATCAAGGGGATTGTCCCGGATGAGAATATGCTGGTCGCTGATTATTTCGCGGAATATTATGATGTGCCTATCCAGAACATAGCCGTTATCGGAGGCCCTTGCCATGCGGAAGAGATAGCTTTGGAACGCCTCTCTTATATTACGTTGGCTTGTCCGGATATGGAGAAAGTAAAGCAAATATCTCCGGTATTCCAGAATCATTACCTGAAGAATTATTGTTGTCAGGATGTAATAGGTATTGAATATGCATCGGTGCTGAAGAATGTATATGCAATTGTAGCGGGCATTTGTCATGGCATGAAGTATGGGGATAACTTCTTGGCGGTGTTTATCTGTAATGCGATTGAGGAGATGCGCAATTTCCTTTATGCCGTTCATGGGCTGGACCGTGACATTACAGATTCCGTCTATTTGGGTGACTTGTTGGTAACGGCTTACTCCCGGTTCAGTAGGAATCGTACTTTCGGGACGATGATCGGGAAAGGATATTCCGTGAAGACCGCCCAGTTGGAGATGGAAATGATAGCTGAAGGTTATTATGGAACGAAATGTATTTATGAAATTAACGAGAAATATAAAGTCGATATGCCGATATTGAATACGTTGTACGCTATTTTGTATGAGCGTAAATCGCCGGTAACGGAAATTCGGAAGTTGACGAAATTATTTAAATAAACCGATATTCGCTTTATGGAAAACATTAGTTTAAACATTGAGAAAGCATTTGGCTTTGTTTCGAAAGAACAGGTATATGCGCAAGAAGCAAAAGCCAATGAGTGTATGGCTACATTGCATAAAGGCAATGGAGCGGGTAATGACTTTTTGGGTTGGTTGCATTTGCCCTCTTCTATTACCGATGCGGAATTGAAGGACATTGAAGATACGGCTGTGGTGCTGCGCTCCAAATGTGAGGTTGTAGTGGCTATTGGTATCGGAGGTAGTTATCTGGGTACACGTGCGGTGGTAGAGGCTATGAACAATAGTTTTGACTGGTTGCACACGACTGACCGGAAGAATCCGATTTTGCTTTATGCTGGCCATAACATCGGCGAAGATTATTTATATGAACTGAGTGAGGTCCTGAAGGGAAAACAATTCGGTATCATTAATATTTCCAAGTCGGGTACGACTACAGAACCGGCATTGGCATTCCGTATCTTGAAGAAGCAACTGGAAGAGGCTGTAGGTAAAGAGGAGGCTAAGCATCGTATCGTAGCTATTACTGATGCCAAGAAGGGCGCATTGCGTACGTTGGCTGACCAGGAAGGCTATAAGACTTTCATTATTCCGGATAATGTGGGTGGCCGATTCTCGGTTTTGACCCCGGTAGGTTTGTTGCCAATAGCCGTAGCGGGTGTGAACATCCGTGAGTTGGTGGCCGGTGCGGTTTCTATGGAAAAGGCTACGGATGAAAGTGTTCCGTTTGCCGAGAATATCTCTGCTATCTATGCGGCTGTACGTAATGAACTCTATAAGAGTGGAAAGAAGATTGAAATCTTGTGTAATTTCCATCCGAAGTTGCATTATATTGCTGAATGGTGGAAGCAACTTTATGGAGAAAGTGAGGGTAAGGAACATAAGGGAATTTTCCCGGCTGCGGTTGACCTGACTACAGACCTGCATTCGATGGGTCAATGGATTCAGGAAGGCGAGCGTACTATCTTTGAGACGGTTATCTCGGTAGCTAACCCGAATCATAACGTGACGGTTCCGACGGATGAGGCAAACCTGGATGGTCTGAACTTCTTGGCTGGAAAGCACGTGGATGAAGTGAATAAGATGGCCGAATTGGGTACTCAATTGGCTCATGTGGATGGTGGTGTTCCGAACCTGAAGATTACCATGCCGGCCGTTACTCCGTATCATATCGGTCAGTTGTTCTATTTCTTTGAAAAGGCTTGCGGAATCAGCGGATATATGTTAGGTGTGAATCCGTTTAACCAGCCGGGCGTGGAAGCCTACAAGAAGAATATGTTTGCTTTGCTGAACAAACCGGGATACGAAAAGGAAAGCGAAGCAATTAAGAGTAGATTGTAAGGGAAATGTAGTTAGTTGGTAGTTTGTAGTTAGGAGGAAAAATTGAAAATTGAAAATTCAAATTCTAACTACCAACTACTAACTACCAACTACTTTAAAATAAAATATGAACAAAGAATCAATCCGAGAGGCAATCCGTAAATATGAAGAAAAGGCCGGAGCAAAGTTAAATCCGAAAGCCGTATTGTTTGATATGGATGGAGTACTTTATGACTCCATGCGCTTTCATGCCCGTGCCTGGAAAGAGGTGGCGAGCCGGTATCATATTATTGCATCCGAAGAGGACTTCTACCTGCATGAAGGCAGGACCGGAGCCAGCATCATCAATGTGCTTATCCAACGCACATTCGGTAGGGAAGCGACCGAAGAAGAGAAAGTACATCTTTACGAAGAGAAAGCTGCTTTATTTAATCAATATAACGATGGGGAGGCAATGCCCGGTGCGGCAGATGTCTTGAGGAAAGTTTCCGAGGCGGGATTGCAATGCCTGGTGGTTACCGGTTCCGGACAAAAGAGTTTGATTGATAAGCTGAACCATACCTATCCGGGTCGTTTTACTCCGGAGAAAATGGTAACGGCATTTGATGTGAAATATGGTAAACCCAATCCGGAGCCCTATCTGATGGGGTTGCAGAAAGCCGGAGTGCAGGCTCATGAGGCTTTTGTGGTAGAGAATGCCCCTTTGGGTGTAAGAGCCGGAGTGCAGGCCGGAATATTTACAATCGCGGTTAATACCGGCCCTTTACCCGATGAGGTATTGTTGCAGGAAGGAGCTAATCTGCTATTTCCCTCTATGGCGGCATTGGCGGAGGAATGGGGGACGCTGGTAGCTTTTAGTAGTTAGTAGCTAAAAAATGAAAATTGAAATTCCAACTACTAACTGCTAACTACTAACTGCTAACTACTATTTCACATAATCCGCTTTATTCAGGAAATCATAGCTTTGCTGGACACTGGCCACAGGGTCGTTGTTCGTATATGCTTCTACCTCTACATACCAATTCTGGATTCCGTTGGCATACATTTGGTTGAAGATGGGTTCGAAATTCATCTTTCCGCTGGCTCCGATTTCTTTTTCGTCTTTGATGTGAATAGCTTTGAACTGGTCCGGGCGATTTTTCAGGTAAGCGACTGGGTCTCCTCCTCCATGCTGAACCCAATAAACATCCATTTCGAAGCATACGTTATCTTTATCTACATTATCGAGCATAACGTCATAAATCAATTGGTTATCAATCTTGCGGAACTCAAAATCGTGATTATGATACCCGAAGGTGATACCAGCGGCTTTTGCTTTCTGACCTACCTGACTGAAGTAATCGCAATACATCTTGATATCATCCAGCGTGGTCTTGTCATCCACCGGCATCCAGGGTTGAATCATGAACGTGGTACCTACTTGGCGATGCGCTTCGATAGCCTGGTCCCACCAAGTCATTACTTCCGAAGCTTTCTCTTTCGAATAGGCTTGTCCTAAATGGGCGCTGGTGCACTTCATGCCTAAGTCTTCTACCCGTTTCTTGAATTCGGAAGGAGCCAGTCCATAAATCAGCCCTTTGTCATAGCTGGCCGTTTCCAGGTTCTTGTATCCCATTTTCGATACGGTTTCCAATACCTTTTGTATTCCTTCCTTATTGACCATGTCTCTCAAGGAATAAAGTTGCAGACCTATGTTTTTAGCGGCTGCACGGGTTGTTTCAGCCGCTATTTGTGCGGCATCGGTTTTTGTTTTTCCCCCACAAGATATTAATAATTGCGGAGCGACCAAACCTCCGGCCAATAACAGGCCGGCTTGTTTCAGGAAATTTCGTCTGTTTTGCATAGCACTGAAATTTAGTTTGTTAGTTTTTGAGTTTGTTGGTTTATAAACTTATAAATTGAAAATGTACAAACTTACAACTATATTTTTACATATCAGCCGAGTCCGCTTTGTTTTTTTTATCTTTGCATAGCAAATATGCAGAATTTAACATGAGATGATGAAAGAAAATAAACCATATAATGAGTTCAGTGATTTTCTCAAGGATGTTTTCCCGGGGAAAGTCCAGAAAATTTCGTTGAATGCTGGATTTACCTGTCCTAATCGGGACGGGACGAAGGGTTTTGGCGGATGTACTTATTGCAATAATCAGACCTTTAGTCCGGAGTATTGCCATACCGAGAAGAGTATTACTCGACAATTGGAGGAGGGTGTCGCATTCTTTGCCCGTAAATATCCGGAAATGCGTTATCTGGCCTATTTCCAGGCTTATACCAATACGTATGATGCTACCGAACGGCTTATAACCAAGTATGAAGAAGCGTTGCGTTTCCCCGGTGTTTGCGGATTGATTGTGGGGACGCGGCCCGATTGTATGCCGGGCGATTTGTTGGATTATTTTTCAGATTTGTCGAAACACAGCTTCGTCCTGGTTGAATATGGGGTGGAAAGTACCTTGGATAAGACACTCCAGCGTATTAACCGGGGGCATACTTATGCGGAAGCGGAAGAGGCTATCAGCCGGACGGCTTCACGGGGGATTTATACCGGTGCGCATCTCATCTTGGGGTTGCCCGGTGAGAGCCGGGAGGAGATACTGAGCCATGCCGGGCGTATCTCGAAGCTTCCGCTTACCACCTTGAAGTTGCATCAATTGCAACTAATCCGCAATACACGGATGGCCAAGGAGTTTGAAGAATCTCCGGCGGATTTCCATCTCTATTCGGTGGATGAATATATAGACCTGGTCATCGATTTCGTGGAACGCCTGAATCCGGACATCGTTGTGGAACGCTTCGTCTCCCAATCGCCCAAAGAATTGCTCATCGCACCGGATTGGGGCTTGAAAAATTATGAGTTTACAGCTAAGGTGCTGAAACGTTTTGCGGAAAGGAATACTTGGCAAGGGAGGAGATATGGAGGGGAAAAATAGACTTTTCCTTCAGAGTTTTTGATGGCGTTATTTTTATCAATTAATGAAAAATGAATATGGAATATAATAAATTACAAGCACAATTCATTGATGAAATAAAACAAATTGTGCAACAAGCCCGGAAACAGGCCTATTCTGCTATCAATTCGGCTATGGTAGAAGCGTATTGGAAACTGGGCAAGCGAATAGTTGAGGAGGAACAACAAGGGCAAGTGCGTGCCGATTATGGCAAGCAATTGTTGAAATCTCTCTCGAAAGTATTGACCGAAGAGTTTGGAAAGGGATTTTCGGTAGGGTCTTTATATTATTATAGGCAATTCTATTTGACTTTTCCTGAAATATTCGCTACACCGTGGCGAATATTGTCTTGGTCTCATTATAAACGATTAATGCAAGTTTCTGATGCTAAAGCTCGCGTTTGGTATTTAAAAGAAGCTGCTGAACAAATGTGGAGTTATCGTACATTAGATAGAAATATTGGTTCCCAATACTATCATCGTTTGCTGCTTTCTCAACATAAAGATGTTGTAGAAAAAGAAATGAAAACGCTTACCCGTTCCTATCAAGAAGATAATTTGGAGTTTATCAAGAATCCTACTGTGGCTGAGTTTATCGGGCTTTCCCCCAATAGTGATTTTACAGAAACTGATTTAGAATCTGCTATTATCGGGAATTTACAACGATTTTTGCTTGAATTGGGTAAAGGTTTTTCTTTTGTGGCACGGCAAAAGTTGGTAAGGACAGAGAAGCGCGATTATTTCATAGGCCTTGTGTTCTATAATTATCTATTGAAATGTTTTGTGCTTGTTGATTTGAAAACTACTCCCATTACACATCAGGATGTAGGGCAAATGGATATGTATGTG
>URGO01000099.1 GCA_900547435.1 uncultured Parabacteroides sp. | reverse complement strand
CGCGCGGCGTTCCCCGACCGATGAGTTTTTATCCTGTTTGCTAACGAATCGTTGCGTTTCTATTTGGATTCTTCACGATATTATTAAACTGTCCTTCGTCCTTTACCACACCATCGATTACATACAACGGTGTACCCATGTTACGAATCTGGACTTTGGTTGTTGCACCCGGGCGTCCATCCGTCTGACGGAAGTTCACACCGGCAATCTTTCCGGCCAAAGCCGTAGAAGCATTGATGGCTGTAGCCTTCACCAAATCTTTGGCTCCCACCGAAGAAATAGCTCCGGTCAATGTGGCTTTTTTCTGTGCCAATCCGAAACCGGTAATAACGACTTCATCCAAGGTTTCGGAATCTTCTTTCAACGTTATGGATAAATTACCCCCCCCACGGGAGTTTTAACTAATTGATTTACAAAGCCTATGTAAGTAATTTCGATGGAAGAACCTTCAGCGACGCTCAAGGTAAACTTTCCGTCCATGTCGGAAATGGTTCCGTTGGTTGTTCCTTTTTCCACAATGTTGGCTCCGATTACCGGCTGGCCGGTTGCATCCACAACCGTTCCCTGCACCTGTACCCGCGATTGCTGTATTCCATCCGGAGAAGCCATGGTTGAACCGCTTCCTTCTGAAGCTACGGCATACAGCACAATTTGGTTTTTCGAGATTTCATAGGTCAATCCCGTTGATTTCAACATAGCATCCAATACATCTATCAACGATTCGTTGGACGCGCTCAATGAAACACGCGCAGACAGGTCAATGTCATTTTCATCGTAGAAAAAAGAATAGCCACTGACCGATTCGATACGGTTCATCGCTTCTTTTAGCGAAACATCCGACAACTGTACGGATATCGACTTAATTTGCTCCTTTGCAAATGTCTGTACATTAGGAGCCACTAAAAATAAACTTAATGATAAGGGAAGCCTCCATAAGCTCCCTTTAGATAAATAAAACGAGCGTTTCTTCATGACTCATGTTTCTAAGATTAGTACTCAATTAATTTTAAATTCATGTTTTTCAATTCATGTTTTTCAAGCAATTCAGTCCTGTTTCATAGGCATAGCATTTTTATTTGTTTGTTATTACTACTATATTTTCTTCCCGAAAGTCATATTGAATCGGATAGATATGCGACATCAGCCTCAGTATCTCATCCAACGATTCATCCTTTATCGAGAATGTATAAGCTTGTTCGTCGGATATATTGCTATCCAATATAATCTGCACGTTATACCACCGCTCCAAATACTTTTCCAATTCGGGCAATGATTTACGTTCAAAGCGAACCGACTCGCTGGCCCACATCGATTCCAATATCACATCGGCAGGTTCTGTTCTCAACTCGCCGGTCTGCTTGGAATAAACCGCCATTTCACCGGGCTTTATCAAATTCGTTTTGTCCGACTTGCTGACCGAGACCGATCCTTCCACCAACGAGACCTTCACATCCGCCATTTCGTCTGTCGCATTCACATTGAACGACGTGCCATACACCTTTACCTCAATGCCTCCGGCATTCACCAAAAACGGATGCTCCGGGTCTTTCCGTACCTCGAAGAAAGCCTCGCCGCTCAATTCGACCGTCCGCGCCTGCGTCCAATCGTCCGGCACACAGGTCAATGTAGCTCCCGCATTCAGCCATACTGTCGAACTGTCCGGCAAAACGATTTTCGCTTTTCCATTCAAAGCCGTATACACCTGTGAAGCTGAAACAGCTTGTTCTTCCTGCGAAATTCCAAACATCACCGCCAATCCGATCAATACCCCGATACAAGCCGCCACTGCCCCCCAACGGAGATAAGAAATGGCTGCACGTTGATTCCTTTTTTCCCGGACAGCAATCCGTTCTTGCAGACGCTTCCACAACTCATCCCGGTTCAACGTCTCTTTCCGCTCCATGCTCTGCCGCAAAAGCAGCAACCAAAGCCGTTTCAATTCCGCATACAGTTCCGCATGAGAGGAATCGGAAAGCCATACCGCAAAAGCATCAGCCTCCTGTTCATCCAATTCCAACTCCAACGCTTTCCGCAGAAGCTGCCATGGAATTTGTGTATCGTTTTTTATCTCCATCATTACTTATATGACTCGTCCGACTTAGGCATCCCCTAAAAAGGTGGTAATATTTTTTTATTTTTTACATAATAAACCTGTTTTTTCGCTTTCATTTTACACTTACCCCGATAGCTCCCTGCTCAGCCAACTTCCGGATCGTCCTCGATTTATTCTTCACTTCCCCGGTAACAAACTCCGGAATATTGAAAGATTTCATACAAGCCGCATTTTCCGAGACATGGGATAACGGAAGCAAAAAAGGCTTTCCCGCTTCTCCCGAATCAGAAACATACGCAAAGAACAAGCGCGTATATAAACCGTCCAACCGGCGGCTGCTAAACACCACCCAACGCCCATTGGACGACCAGGCATGATAACTCTCCGTATCCGGACTGTTCAACCGGGCAAGGGAAACTTCTTTCTTCTCTTTCAAATCAATCAGGCACAAATCCGCGTCCTTGTGCCAAATCGGGAAAGTTCCATATGCGGAAACCGTACCCATCAGAAAACGTCCGTCAGGCGACACACGTGGGAAAGAGAAGCTCCTCCCCTCTCTGTCCGCATAAAAGAGCGTATCCACCCGATTGCCTAAAGTCCCGCTTTCCGCATCAAAAGAGATACTACATAAATTATATCTCAATTCCGGAATGGAATCCGGCATCTCTTTGGCTGGAGCCGAACAAAAATAGAGTCGTTTTCCATCCGATGAAAAAGAGGGGAATGTCTCAAACGACTGAACAGAGCCGGTCAACGGAGAAGCCAGCACGGTACGGTTCTTTACATCATAGACAATCACATCAGAAGCCATGTCATACACTTCGACCCGCTGCGTAGGATGAAATCCTTGCGTTGTCTTGTTGATAGAAAAAGCGATGAACCTTCCGGACGGATGCCAATAAGGATAGGTAAAAGAAGATAAAGTCTGTTTGGTCTTTGTATCCAGAAACTCCAACCCGTCACCCTCTTTCAATACCGTTCCGCCTAATGAAGCACGCATATGGAATACATATTGTTCCGGATTACGGTTACAAAAAGAATGGCAATTGACGCAATTATTTTCCGTAATCTTGTTTTCGATAATCGGAGTCTGTTCGAATGATTCCAAATCACGCTGGTAGATACCCATTTGATTCCACACCTCATAGCCCGGCTCAATCAGGCGATAAGCTACATAACGGTCTATCGGCTCTTCGGCAACGCTAAGCGAATAAGGACGATAAGCCACATTCTGCCCCTCTTTCCGGCAGACCACCGTTACTTTCACCGTTTTCCCCTTGGCACGCTCCATCCACTTGCGCCATTTCTTTACCGGAAACGCAATCTGCCCGTCTGAAGCCTCCACCTGCCAACTCTCGCCGTCCACTTCCAGCACAGCAAACCTCACCTCACCCTGCTCCGGAGAAACAGAAAAATTCAAAGGCGCTATATTATAAGGAACCGTTATATCCGTATAATCCGGGAACAGCCGTACCGCCTCATCCATAGTCATATCGATGGAATTATCCCGCGAACAGGCGGTCAGACACAAAGCTATAAACAACAACCATTTCTTCATTTTCGATTCCTTATTTTTTAAACAACAAATAAAACCAATAGGTATTTCCATAATCCCTTTCCATCTCTTCCGTAAAATTCAAGAAATTATGCTTATCCGCCATATCCTGACTGAATGCGCCATAACGCTGCTCGACCTCCCAACCGACACCCATCCGCGCCCATTCGCCAGGATTGTCTTGTGCCAAGGCAATGACCGCTTCTTGCTGATGAACCGTCAGATCACGCCACACCTCGGTATGGTAGTAAGTGTCATATAGCTGCTTGAACTTGGACAGACTCCTGTTCAACAGATAAAACCCGGACAAATATTGAAGAGCCATATCCTCTTCCGGATTATTGACCAGCAATTGTTCCAAAGTCTCTATGAAGTTAACGGAAACAGCATACGCCCCTTTATGATTCCACCCATTCCGTTTGGATTGGTATTCCGCGCATTTCCGAACGCCGTCATCCGACAAATAAGCCCGTTGCGCCAATGCCCAGTCCTTATAAAACAGCGTCTGTTCCAACAGCCCGATATATTTCTCGGCAACCGCATAAGCTCCGTAAATAATATTGGTCTCGACAAGACGTTTCAACAAACGGGGATTGCTCCGGGTAGTCGTTATCAATCCTTCAAAAGCGAACTTCTGAGCCGAAGCGATATCGCCCACCTGATAAAAGATATCCGAACAAATCATCGCGCCTATCAAGGAGCCATCCCAGGAAGATATCAAGGTTTGTGAGCCATTTTGCGGATAAGCGAACAGTTTGTCTCCCAACTCATGCCGGCAAGCCAATGCCAGATTCAGGACATTAAGGGTTGGAATTATAGGATGTTCTGAAGGAAAAGTGGAAACAATTTTCGCCCATTGCTGATGCCTTAAATAATAATCACGCTCATAAGCATAAGACAAAACCGGATCCTTATCAACCGATATCTTCCCCAAAGCGCCGGCAACCAACAAAAGCGCCGCAACCGCCATCTTCCAGGAAGAGACAGATCGGTTCCGAAACAAAATCGCCGCGAACCCGACCAATAAAGTCAATCCCCACCACCAATAGGTCTTTTTCGCATCCAGCAAATATTCATAATAGGCATCCGGCAATGCTATGAGACGAAGCTCACCTTGCCATGCCTCCATCAAAGAAAAGCATATCCAAAATAAGACGGTAAGAACAATCAATCCTATTGCCGGAATCCAGTATTTCTTCCGGGTAGTACACTCATAAACCAGCAGACCGCACGCAAACAGGGTAAAAACCGCACCCCCTATTCCATAAAGGAGGGATGTCAACACGACAGTTCCTCCTAAAGAAATCCACCGCTTGTCTGAAACAGCATAAAACCACCAGAAAAGCAAACAAAAGAAAAAAGCAATCGTCCCGGCTATCTGATAGTTCTCATCAATATGCAAAACGAGTAAACCGCCAAGCGGAATAAGCGCAAGTACATCCGGAAGCAACGAAGGCTTAGGCATACCAATCGACAAAAGCTTCTGAAGCAAATACCCACACGCTACAAGAAGCCCCGAAGTAAAAACGGCGCCAATCCCCGGAACCCGATAGAACTGCTGAAAGAATCCGGCTATATAATCCGCTACGCCTCCCACATTCACCACACAATTCCACACATACGTTTTCGAGAACAAAAACAAGCGTAATTGTTCTTGATAGTAAAACAAATAAGCATACTGCCCTTGCAAGAAAAGAAACAAAGCGGCAAAGATTATGCTCCAAAACAAGAGTTTCTGTATCTTTATAGTCATATTCACGCTAAAAAATCCATACCTTATATTTATATATAAGACTCATATTCTTGGCTCTCCCCCTAAAGAGAATCGGACGATAAAATCCATCCCGTTCTTTTTCTCCGAAAGGCAATATGCTTTTCCGGTAAAGGCAGACATGAATCTTTGCTTAGGGAAGGTGAAGTTCCTTACTTTTTGCGTACATTTGCACCGTGAAACGAATCAACTAAGTTTGTGGGTTTCACAAACTAATAAACATAGAAACTAAAAAACTAAATATTTATGGCATTACAGTGTGGTATCGTAGGGCTCCCGAATGTGGGAAAATCTACTCTTTTCAACTGTCTATCTAACGCAAAGGCGCAATCGGCCAATTTCCCCTTTTGCACCATCGAGCCGAATGTGGGCGTGATTACCGTTCCGGACGAACGGTTGAATAAGTTGGCCGAGATAGAACATCCTCAGCGGGTTATACCCACTACGGTGGAAATTGTAGACATCGCGGGACTGGTAAAAGGAGCAAGTAAAGGTGAAGGCTTGGGAAATAAGTTCTTGGCGAATATCCGCGAAACGGATGCAATCCTGCATGTGTTGCGTTGCTTCGACGACGGGAATATTGTCCACGTGGACGGAAGTGTGAATCCGGTGCGCGACAAAGAAATTATCGACATGGAGCTTCAGCTGAAAGACCTGGAAACGGTAGACAGCCGTATCGCCAAGGTACAGAAACAGGCACAGACCGGAGGTGACAAGCAGGCTAAAATCGCTTACGAAGTATTATGCAAGTATAAAGAGGCTTTGGAACAGGGAAAGAGCGCACGTACCGTCACCTTGGATACCAAGGAGGAGGAGAAGGTCGCGCATGATTTGTTCCTGCTGACCAACAAGCCGGTATTATATGTTTGCAATGTGGATGAAGCGAGTGCCGTCAAAGGCAATCAATATGTAGAAGCCGTGCGCGAGGCCGTAAAAGACGAAAATGCGGAGATACTGGTGGTTGCTGCCAAGATAGAAAGCGAAATCGCCGAACTGGAGACCTACGAAGAGCGTCAGATGTTCTTGCAAGAAATCGGCTTAGAGGAATCAGGCGTCAACCGGTTAATCAAGGCTGCCTACAAATTGCTGAATTTGCAAACATTCCTGACCGCCGGCCCTGACGAGGTCCGTGCCTGGACTTTCCACAAAGGCTGGAAAGCTCCGCAATGTGCCGGTGTGATCCATACCGATTTTGAAAAGGGATTCATCCGGGCAGAAGTCATCAAATATGACGATTACATCGCATACGGTTCGGAAACAGCGGTCAAAGAGGCCGGAAAAATGAGCGTAGAAGGCAAGGACTATATCGTTCAGGATGGCGACATCATGCACTTCCGGTTTAATGTATAAGGCCCGAAAAAATTAAGAGTCACAGAGGCACAGCGTATTTTGTGTCTCTGTGTTTAGAAGCTGTTTTAGCAAGTTTCTAATCTTTCAATCCATTCATTGAATAAGATACATTTTTCCCTGATAGTTTCCAGTCCTATTTCTAAAGCCAGAAACGCTCCATCCGTCACTTTATCATATCCGCTGATGGCTTTCTTTAGTCGTTCAGAGGGTGCGGTAGACGGACCGTTGTTTATCTCCTCCGGTGTTCGGGCACTGTTTACCGCGCTTTCCAATAACGAGAAATTAAGTTCGTTTTTTGTGAAATTAGTTTGGAATACCGAGATATCACTGAACAATAATCCTTCAAACTCGTGTAACTGTATATAGGGTACAAATCTTGAACGTAGTTTTTCATCTATGCTAAGAGACATTTGTTCGAAAAGATAACGCATCCTCTCATAAATATTTATTATTGTTTTGCTGCCCATCCACCCAGGGAAATTGTACGAATCTCTGATACGATAATAATCCACAAACAACGAAACAATACAGTTTCCCTCATTCAGATGTCTGACAATTTGTTTCTTCAGTGTATCCCAAGCAACAATACCTCCGTTTGAATGCTTAATGGTAGGAGCTTCTAGAATAATACCCTTGGACTGGAAATAATCACGTAACAAATCATTGCAGAATGCCTGTTCTGTAGGTCCCTCGCAAATAATAATCAATCTTTTCATTTCGGCTGCCCTCCTTTCAGGATATTTTGTTTCCACAAGTCGCCCAATGTATAGTCATCCAGCCAGGACTCCAGAGTTTCAGATTTCAACCTTTCCATCCCCGAAACTCCTTCAGTCTGATTGACAGTAATCACATTTTCGGCATCAAAATTAGTAATCAAATCCGCACTTTGAGTCGCTATAATGACTTGTGTTCCTCTGCTTGCAACCGATTTTATCAAGCCGGCTAATTTCTGAATGGCCAATGGATGCAAGCCCAATTCAGGCTCATCAATGATGATGACCTTTGGTGGAACAGGTTGCAAGAACAGCGTTGTCAATGCAATGAAGCGCACTGTTCCATCGGAAAGGTCCGTTGGTCCGTAAATGGTCGAACTGAATTTATCGGTCCACTGCAGACGAACCGTATCAGCTGCACTTACGTTGAAATAGAAATCGCTGAAATAAGGAGCAATGCTCTGAATGACACGTACAATCCGTTTATAGGTAATGGGAGAATTCTCTCGGATGCCATACAAAAAAGCCGCCAGATTTTCTCCCTTCTCATACAGATAATAAACATCGTTCACAACATGACTTTCTTTGGTGAACGGAGAACTTTTTCCTGTGTCATGAAAATGATATTTCTTTATCTCAGACAAGTATTTCTTGATGTATTCGCCTCTTGACAGTCCGTTATACGATTTGATATTGGCTTCATTACCAAAACTAGCTATATCCAAAGACGAATCGTGGTACCCCAGCTTCTCTTTGGAGAAAACAAATCTGTTGTCTCCCTCTTTCAGTTCAAACGAATAGAAATTGTCTTTAAAATAAATCGTGGCACAAATTGTATCCGTAATCTTACCACCTTGAAAGAAGTATTTGTCTATGCCTCCTCCCAAAGCTACATATTCCGTGAGCTTTTGTTCGTATAGCCGATTCAGAAACTCAAAGAAAGACAAAAAATTACTCTTTCCTGACCCGTTAGAGCCTATCAGGATATTAATGGGAAGCAAATCAAGTGTCAGATTCCGAAAAGATTTATATCCCTTTATTTCTATTTTGTCCATAATATAACACCGTTTATAGTAATTATCACAAAGATAATAATTTTTTTACGCTGAAATATCTGGCTTTCCTGATAGTTGTATAAGTCTTAATCACTCTTATATATTTTAATGTTTATTTGTTATCTCAGTTCTTTTCAATCTCCAATCCCACTCCTACCCCTTTTTGCACTTTTACCACAATGCGTCCGTCCTTTGCCAAATACTTGCGGAGCTTGGTGAGGAACACATCCAGCGAACGGGAGGAATAGAAGTCAGCAGTCTGCCAAATAGCGGTCAGGATTTCCTCGCGGCTCACGATGTGCCCCATTTCCCGGCAAAGCATTTCGAGCACTTTCGCCTCTTTCGGAGTGAGCGACTGGCGTTCCTCGCCATAAAGGAGCAGGTTTTGGGAAGGGACAAAGGTATATTTGCCCAACGCATAAGAGGATTTCTCCACCGTTTCGGGCGCAGTGGCGGATTGCTTCACCTTCAGCACGGCTTGGATATGGGCGTCCAGCGCCTCCGGCAGGAACGGCTTCTTGATGTAAAAGTCCGCGCCGGATTGATAACCGTTGATGACGTCGCGCGCCGTGGTCAGCCCCGTGATGAAGATAATCGCCACCTGCGGATGATGTTCGCGGATATGGCGCACCATCGTCATGCCGTCCATTACGGGCATCTCCACGTCCGATACAATCACGTCGAACTTCCCTTCGACCAGCCTCTTCAGTCCCTCTTCGCCATTCGCCGCCGTTTCGACCTCATACCCGCCAATCATCTGCTCCAAGCTGCTTTTCAAGATAAAGCAAAGATTCTTATCGTCTTCTACCAATAATACCCGTGTCATGCTTTTTCCTCCTCGATAGGCAACGAAAGGGTGAACTCGCTGTATATGCCCTCCACGCTATTGACCGAGACCGTCCCGCCCATTGCCATCATTACCCGATATACATAATTCAATCCCAAGCCGAAGCCGGAGACCTTCTTATCCTTTTTATATTCCAATCCGCCCCGCTCGAACTTCTCGAAGATGCGCTTCTGTTGCTTGAACGGAATGCCCCAGCCATTGTCCCATACCTTGATATGAACGGCCTCTTTCCCAGCCTCTGCCGAGAGACGGATGCGCACCTCCTCGTTCGAGTATTTCAGGGAATTATCCATCAGGTTGCTAATCGCCTCTTTCAAATATTCCTCGTCGGCAAGGAATGGAGGAAGCGCAGGGCAAACCACCTCGAACGCCACGTTCTTCTCCGCCTTCACCTTGTATTTCTGCACCAATTCATCGAAGAGCTTCGGCAAGTCCACCTCGCCCATCACCAGCTTCAAGCGCGATTGCTCCAGTTTGGCGATGGTCAATATCTTCTCCGAGAGCGAAAGGAGATGCGCGCTTTCCTCGTTCAAGATAGCGAAATATTGCTTCCGCAGCTCCGGCTTATTATCCAAGATGCCGCTCTCCAAGGCATGTCCCGCCATCGAAATCGTACTGATGGGCGTCTTCATATCGTGAATCATCGCATAAGTAAAGTCCTGCCGGATACGGGCAATCTTGTTTTGCTTGATGATAATCTGCACCTGCCGGACGATGCAGCCCGCCACGAAGAGAATCAACAACGCCGTAGCCACCAGCATCACGCCCATCTTCCGGAACGCAATCCAATAGGGATTCACTATCTCCGCCTGCACTGCCTTTGTATGTTCATTATCGATGAAAACCGGCTTCGTCTGGACGGTACGGAACGAAGGAGCCACCGCTCCGTCCGCCTCCTGCTGAAGCACATTCCCCAACGAATCGACGACCTGACAAACCAACTCCGCGTGGTAATCCTCTTTCGCCAACGCCGCCGTGAAGAGCGAATCGAGCAAAGGCAAAGAGACCGACGTATGCGACAGCGAGTCGGCATAATGATGGAGGGTGGTCGTCACGAAATCCAGTATCGCCTGCTCGTCCGACGATTCCTCCCAACCGAAAACCTTCACCGCATCCACATGGTCATCCGCGCTTTCTTTATATGCCTTCAACCGTTCGATGGCCTCGTCGATTACCGACTTCGGAAACAACCGGTTGCCCGCCTGCATCAATTGCGTCTCCACCAGCCGATAGGTATTCATCAGCCACAGGCTTTGTATCGCCACGATGGCGACGAGGCCCAATGCTGTCAGTATTTTGATGTATTTTCCGGTCATGCTTTCAAGGAAGATTCTACCTTAAATGGTTTCTCTTTGCAAGTTTTCTGCACGGCCTGATGTGCAAAGAATTTCCGCATATCCGCTTCATATTGCTCACGCGCTTCGCTTCCCTTCTGCCCTAAAACCAAGTCAAGAGCTTCTGCTTCTGTATAAATTTTCATTGTATCCATATCATTTACCTTTCTTATTTTCATAATATTGTTTTCGTATTGCAATAGCTTTATCAAGTTCTTTCCGAGGAGTCTTCTGAGTCTTTTTCACAAACCCGTGAGTTGCCACAACCAATGCTTTCTTATCCACATCCCAAAAGGCAAAAAGCCGATAAGCAATGCCATTATACAAAGTCCGGAATTCCCATATATCCGTATTGCCTAATTTCTTAAACAACTCTTTATCTAATGCATATTTGCTTTTGCTCACATTGTACATAATCTTAGCAGCTACCTTTCCATCAAGACTCCTCAAAAAAGAAATAGCCTCTTCTAAATATTCAATTTCAAATTTCGCTCTTCCCATAGCTAAAATTTTAGTTTCATGCCTCAAAGGAACAAAAAAGACGGCAATGTTCCAAACTTCTTTTGCCTTCTTTGGCGTCCTCTATAACAATTCCTTAACAATCCGCCCCGCTATAACAATCATATAACAATTCGATAACGACACGATAACCTATCGCCCACAGAAAAGGCGGTTACTTTGCAGCAGAAATAAAGCATGAAAGATATGAAACGTACAATTATCATCGCGGGAATCATCGCAAGCGCAGCCGCCCAGTTGGCTGCCCAAAATGTAAAGGGGAAAGTAGTAGATAACCAGCAGCGTCCTATCGAGGCGGCGACAGTGGTTATGCAAACGCCCGACTCGACCTTCGTCGATGCGGTTATCACCGACTCGCTCGGATGCTTCGCGTTCAAGGAGGAGCCGGAGCAATACCGCCTCATCTTCCAACACCTTTTGTATAAGACGCAAGAGAGGATGGGAAGCTCGTCGGATGCGGGCACGATTACGCTCGAGGCGCAAAGCTATGCGCTGGACGAAGTGGTGGTGCAGGGCGAACGTCCACAGGTGAAAGTCGAGAAGGGCGCGGTGGTCTATGATGCCGAAGTCCTCTCGGAGCGCACCACGGCCAGCAATGCCTACGAATCGCTGCTACGCGTGCCGGGCATCATCGAGCAGAACGAGGCGATTACCTTAGCAGGTGCCAAGGGCGTTACGGTGGTTATCAACGGAAAGCCTTCGTCGATGACGGCGGAACAGCTCACTGAGCTCCTGAAGAGCACGCCAGTCTCGAATGTCCAAAACATCGAAGTGATGTATACCGCGCCGGCAAAGTACCTGGTGCGCGGG
>URGO01000098.1 GCA_900547435.1 uncultured Parabacteroides sp. | reverse complement strand
ATATTTCCCCATCTCCTCGCTGATCCAGCGGCATCTCTTGGTATGCTCAATCCAAAAGCGACGGATAGATTCATCCGGATTCGCCAATGTCAAATTGCCACTCTTAGGATGCGAGAACGAAGTGCTATTGAAATCCAGTTTCAAACCATTATCTTTTGCCCATTCCATCCAACTCTGAAAATGCGCAGGTTCTATTTCATTTCTATCTACCACCTTTCCCTGGAAATCTCCATAAGTAGCATGCAAACTGAAACGATGTTTACCCGGAACCAATGACATAACTTTCAAAGCATCGGCACGCACCTCATCGATAGTACGCGCACGTCCCGGATAGTTACCCGTAACCTGGATACCACCGGTCAATGAACCACCCAAATTTTCAAACCCTGTCACATCGTCTGTTTGCCAACAATGTAAAGACAAAGCAATATGTTGCAACATATCCATTGCCTTTTCCGTATCTACACCTAACGTTGCATAACGTTCTTTAGCCATTTCATAGGCTCTAATCGTATTCTTTTCTGTTGTCATAATTGATATTATTTAGAGGTTAGACTTATAAATCTTTGGTAAGCTGATTCGTAATTTTCAGCCGAGTGTTGCGGAATAAAAATTTTTGGCGATACACTTGCCAAAATCAGACGACGCATTTCCCAACGGTTGTTGACCAATCCGGCTGCACGCGCCTGTACCAATCCGTTTCCGATGGCCGTTGCTTCTGACGGTCCTGCTACTACAGGCATTTGAATAACATCTGCAATCAGTTGGTTCAGAAAATCATTCTTTGCTCCTCCCCCAATAATATGTAGCCGTCTAATAGGGAACGGAGCCATTTCCTTCAGCGTATTCAATACTTTCCGATAACTAAATGCCAGACTTTCAAAAATACAACGGACATATTGTCCGATACTTTCCGGCTGAGGCTGCTTGGTTTTCTGACAATAATTGCGTATAGCCCTCTGCATATTATCCGGATTCGCAAAACAGGCATCATTCGGATTCACAAAACTCCGGAATGCCTCTTCTTGCTCCATCAAGTTAATCAACTCGACATAGGAATAATCAGATCCGGATTGTTTCCATTCATCTTTGCAACGCTCCAACAACCACATACCGGTGATATTTTTCAGAAAACGGATTGTGCCATCTATCCCGCCTTCGTTCGTAAAATTCTCCCGATAGGATTCATCAGATATAATCGGTTCTTCCGTTTCTATCCCCATCAAACTCCATGTTCCACTGCTCAGATAGGCAAATTCCGGGTCCACGGTTGGTACACCGGCTACAGCCGAAGCCGTATCATGTCCAGCTACAGCTATAACCTTAACCGGTCCGACACCTGTTTCCTGTGCCAATGATTTTGTCAACGTTCCTACTACAGTTCCCGGAAGAACTATTTTATCAAACAGTGTCAATGGAACACCGACAGCCTCCAACAAATCCCGGTCCATCTCTTTAGTATACGGATTAACCAGTTGCGAAGTTGATGCATCTGTATATTCACAAACCCGATTTCCAGTCAGCATATAGGCCAATAAGTCTGGAATAAATAATGCCTTAGCAGCCTGTTTTAAAGGAGAATAATTCTCTTTACGTTGCTGATATAATTGGTAAAGACTATTAAAATCCATAATCTGTATTCCCGTCCGATGATAAACATCTCCACGAGTCATCTGTTCCTTGAAGAAGATTTCGGGAACCTTCGTCGTATAAGGATCCCGATAAGCACGAGGCAATCCTAAAATAGTTCCATCAGCACCCACCAAACCAAAATCCACCCCCCATGTATCTATTCCAATAGAGGCTAATTCTATTTTCTCCTTCCCGCAAAGCGTCAAAGCCTGTTTCAATTCATCGTATATATGGAATACATCCCAATAATAACGACCATGCATTTCCAGGATGCGATTGGTAAAGCGGTGTATCTCTCTCATTTCAAACTTTTCTCCTTGAAAAGAGATAAGTAATGCACGACCGCTGGAAGCACCAATATCAAATGCCAAAAATATTTTTCCTTCCATAAATAATAGTATCAATTAAAGATTTTACTTATTTTTGAGCAAAAATATTCGCTTTGTCGGAATTTTTTATTTTGATATTGATTTTAAACCTTTCAATTCTGATACAAAATGAGTTTACAATCCAAAGATTTACTACATTATTTAACATATAGCCCCAATGATGAGCTTTGGGGAGTGGTCATCACTACTGTTGGGTTCCAGTTTATCCCATCCGGATCGCCTTATCCGTTATCCAAGCATCCAGAGAATTATGACTTCCATAAACAAGACGGACGCGTATTAAATGAATACCAATTTATCTATATTTCTAAAGGACATGGACAATTCGTTTCTTCCCATCATAAGCAAACAACAGTCAAAGCCGGTGACTTACTCATCCTTTTTCCAGGAGAATGGCACAATTACTACCCAGATGAAGATTCCGGCTGGGATGAATATTGGGTAGGATTCCGCGGTTCTTATATCGAGCAATTGCGAAGCAAACAATTTTTCTCCATAGACAATCCCATATTACATATCGGCATCAGCAATTCCTTAATCGGACTCTACGAAGATCTACTCCGCACTGCCGAGAATGAGAAATCCGGGTACCAAATCATGCTGGCAGGAATCTTACAGCACATCACCAGCACCATTATGTTCAAACATAAGAACCAACCATTCCATGATTCTTACATCATTGAAAAACTGGCCGCAGCACGTCGCATCATGAAGGAACAAATCGAAGAGCCTATTTCTCCTGAGATAATAGCAACGCAACTGGGCTTGGGATACTCGTGGTTCCGGCGTATGTTTAAAGACTATACCGGAGTTTCTCCGGCACAATACCAAATCCAATTGCGCTTGATTCGGGCAAAAGAGTTATTGACACGAACAGCATTGAATATTTCAGAAATAGCTTATCAACTACATTTCGAAAATGCCGGACAATTCGCGACATTCTTCAAAAAACGTGAAGGTTTGACACCTTCTGAATACAGGAATCAACTGAAGGTTGAAAGTTGAAGTTAGAAGTTGGCAGATATAATGCAGGTTGTTTATGCAAAAGGTAAAGATTCAAATCATATTGGGTATCGGATGCCTGCTCTTGCTTATCGGAAGTCTATTCCGCTTATGGGTACCGCATCCGCTTTTTACCCAACCCTATTCTACCTTATTATATTCTTCCGAAACATTATTAGGCGCACGCATCGCCACAGATGGACAATGGAGGTTCCCTCCAAAACAAACTGTACCTGAACGATTTGCCATCTGCCTTCAGCAATACGAAGATAAGCGTTTTCGCTACCATCCGGGAGTGGATGTTATAGCAATAGCCCGTGCTCTTTATCAAAATATACAACAAAAACATATTGTTAGCGGGGGAAGCACATTGACTATGCAATTAGCACGTATCGCAAGAGGAAATAAAGAGCGCAATTTATGGCAAAAATCTATCGAAATTCTTTGGGCGATCTATATAGATCTTGTCTATAGCAAAGATGAGCTTCTGCGCATGTATGCCTCCCATGCTCCTTTCGGAGGAAATGTAGTAGGGATCGAAGCCGCCTCTTGGAGATATTTCGGAAGAGATGCCGATGCCCTTTCATGGGCTGAGTATGCTACATTGGCTGTATTGCCCAACTCTCCCTCCTTAATCCATCCTGGACGTAATCGCTCCCGTTTGAAAGAAAAAAGAGATCAATTATTATCCATTTTATATAAAGAAGAAATTATCGACAAAACCACCTATGAATTATCCTGCATGGAACTTTTGCCGGAAAAGCCCTTGCCTTTGCCCGATGAGGCCCCACATTTGTTAGAGCGATTGGCTACCCGACAGCGGGAAAAACGCATTCACACCACTATCCAACCTTTCCTGCAACGCCAGGTTCAATCGTTAATCAATCAATATGCAACCGATTACCGCTCCAACTACATCAATAATGCGGCTGCGTTGGTGGCTGACATAGAAACCGGAGAAATTCAAGCGTATGCCGGGAATATAACCGATGCTCCTTGGGTAGAAGGATGTCAGGTCGACCTGATAACCTCTCCCCGAAGTACAGGCAGTCTCCTGAAGCCTTTTCTCTACGCGGCCATGCTAAACGACGGAATGATTCTTCCCTCTACTTTAATAGCCGATATTCCTTTAAATATAAATGGGTTCACGCCCCAAAACTTCAACAGAACTTTTTATGGAGCCGTCCCTGCACATGTAGCCATAGAACGCTCCTTAAATGTGCCATTAGTCCGTATGCTATCCCAATATAATACCGGCAGGTTTATGACCTTGCTCAAACAATTAAGGATGACAACCCTGCGTTTCTCGGAAGATCATTACGGCGCTTCGCTTATATTGGGTGGAGCTGAAGGCTCGTTATGGGATATGTGCGGTATGTATGCCTCGTTAGCACGGCAATTGAATCATTATCGCCTTTACAATGGGCGTTACAACCCGATGGATATCCGTCCACTCACAACACACACATACACCCGGCCGGATTCTATCAAAAATATTTTTGACAAACGTCTTAAAAACACCTCCATTTTATCCTATGCTTCGATTTGGTTTACTCTTGAGGCCATGTCCGAACTAAACCGTCCGGAAGAAGAAGCGGATTGGCAACAATTTTCTTCAATGAAACGTATTGCCTGGAAAACTGGCACCAGTTATGGAGGACGAGATGCTTGGGCTATCGGTGTTACACCGCGCTACGTAGTAGGAGTTTGGGTAGGAAACGCTAACGGAGAGGGACGTTCTGGACTGACTGGTGTGGGGTATGCCGCTCCTATTTTATTCGATATTTTTTCTTTACTTCCCGATTCTCCTTGGTTTGATATGCCTTACGATGAAGTGGAAAAGATTCCCGTTTGCCATCAAAGTGGACATAAGGCATCCCCACTATGCACCCAAGCCGATACGGTCTACATACCCCGTTCAGGTATGTCCACACCGGTTTGTCCTAACCTCCGGCTAGTCCATCTATCTGAGGACGGACATTATCGGGTAAATAGTTCTTGTGAATCGGTCCACAAAATGAAAATTTGCTCTTGGTTTGTCTTACCTCCGGCGCAAGCCTATTATTACCGCAATTTTCATATTGATTATCAACCATTACCGCCGCTAAAACCCGGATGCGAAGAAGTACAATCCAGGCAAATGGCAATCCTTTATCCGGAGCATCACTCCATTCTTTATCTTCCCAAAGGATTTTCTCATACACCAGAAAAAGTTGTACTGAAAGCTACACATATAAAAGCGGATGCTACCATCTTTTGGCATTTAGACGATATATATATAGGTAAAACTAAACATCAACATCAATTGGCTTGTTTCATTGAACCGGGTAATCACATCTTGACACTGATTGATGACAATGGCAATCAACGAAGCATTCTTTTTGAAGTAAAGGAATAAAAAAACGGGTTGGCATGAAGAATTTCTCCCTCGCCAACCCGCTATAACGATTCTAACAACTAAAAATGTTTTGAAAATCAGTTCTTCTCATTCGAGAAAGAATACGGAGCATCTTCCGGCTGTATTCCACGTTGTTTATTGGGCTTATCACCCATTTCGATATCCAATACGCCACCCTTCATCATCTCATTGTAATCCAGATAATTCTTGGTATAATCCTGACCATTGAACTTCATAGACTCAATATAGATATTCTCATGGCTGTTTTCCGGAGCGTTAATTACCAAACTCTTACCATTTTCAAAATGAAGAATAGCCTTCTTGAACAACGGCGCGCCTAAAACATACTGAGGAGTTCCCGGACATACCGGATAGAAACCTAATGCAGAGAATACATACCAAGCTGAGGTCTGTCCGTTATCTTCATCCCCGCAATAACCATCCGGCCCCGGAGTGTACATACGATCCATTACCTGACGCAACCAATATTGAGCCTTCCAAGGTTCACCGGCATAATTGTACAGATAAATCATGTGCTGGATAGGCTGATTACCATGTGCATAGTTACCCATATTCATAACTGTCATCTCACGAATCTCGTGGATTACACCTCCATAATAGCTATCATCAAACAAAGGCGGAACAGCAAACACTGAATCCAGCATCTGAACAAACTCAGCCTTGCCACCCATCAGGTTAATCAATCCCTGCGGGTCATGGAATACCGACCACGAATAGTGCCAGCTATTACCTTCTGTAAAAGCATCACCCCATTTTAACGGAGAGAACGGAGACTGGAACTTGCCGTCTTTGTTCTTACCACGCATCAGTTTAGTTTCCGGATCATACAGGTTCTTATAATTCATCGCACGTTTAGCGAACAAATCAATTTCACTCTTCGGACGTTTCAATTCCTTAGCCAACTGATAAATACACCAGTCATCATAAGCATATTCCAAAGTACGAGCCGCATTTTCCCGGATATTCACGTCATAAGGTACATACCCCAACTCATTGTAATACTGATATCCTAAACGTCCGGAAGAAGAAACGGTAGGATGAACGCCATTCACCGAAGCCATCAAGCCTTTCCACAAAGTTTCCGTATCGTCCACTTTAACTCCTTTCAGATAAGCATCGACCAGCATTGATGCTGTATTATTACCTACCATACAACCACGATGACCCGGGCTTGACCATTCCGGATAAAATCCGCTTTCCCGATAAGCATTCAAGAAACCTTCCTGCATTTCCTTGTTAACCGACGGGAACATCATATTCAGGAAGGGGAACAAGCAACGGAATGTATCCCACAAACCTGTACCGGTATAATAATATCCCGGAAGCACCTCACCTGTAGTCGGACTATAATGTACAGCCTTGCCCTCTTTATCTATTTCATAGAACTTGTGTGGGAAAAGCAATGCGCGATACATACAAGAATAGAACACACGATACTGGTCTAAATTACCGCCATCTACTTCGATACGTCCCAACAAATCATTCCACGCTTTCTTTCCATCCTCCTTGATTTTATCAAAACTATCATTTCCTAACTCTTTCATATTGAGTTCAGCCTGGTCAAAGCTGATGAATGAAGAAGCCACCTTTGCATGAACTACCTCACCTTTATGGGTTTTAAATCCGATGATAGCACCGGCATGGTCAGCCTCCTGCTCCAACTTACCTTCAGTCAACGTACCATCGGCTACAGTAGCCTGATAGGTAAACGGCTTGTCAAACTCAATAATGAAATAATTCTTGAATCCTTCCGGTACGCCACCACTATTCTTCGTGGTATAACCGATAATCTTATTCTCTTCCGGAACGACCTTTACATACGAACCCTTATCAAACGGGTCAACGGCTACATACGAATGTTCGTTTTCCGGGAAAGTGAAACGGAACATAGCGGCACGGTCAGTCGGTGTAAGTTCCGTCACAATATCGTACTCTGCCAAATATACCTTATAATAATAAGGCTTTGAGATTTCGCCTTTATGCGAGAACCAGCTGGCACGCTTCTGCATGTCAAATTCCGGTTTGTTGACCATCGGCATAATTGAGAACTGACCGAAATCGTTAATCCACGGACTCGGCTGATGAGTCTGCTTAAAACCATTGATTTTTGTTGCAGTATATTGATACTGCCAACCATCACCCATCTTTCCGGTCTGAGGAGTCCAGAAGTTCATACCCCACGGACGAGCAGTCGCCGGATAGGTATTTCCTGTCGAAAGCTCGAAAGTAGATTCTGAACCCATTAACGGATTCACATATTCTACCGGATCAAAAGTTTCCGTTGCCTGTACATTCAAGGATTGTCCTATCCACATCAAGGATGCAATCCCAGCAACAGCCCAAAAAGTTTTTCTTTTCATGATACGTTCTTATATAAATAATTAATATTAGAAATCTTTCTCATTAGCCATATTCCACATATTCAGGAAAGAAGCTTTTGTAATGTCCACCACCTTTTCCCAATTAATTTTATCCGCATGGTCACTCGGCTGATGATAATCCGGATGCGCATCCGTGTGATACCAAATAATGGGGATATTCAATTTGGCGAATGTTCCGTTGTCACTTCCTCCTACAGGTTTATCCCATGCCCGGTAATCAGGTTTCAGATTCAAACCATATTCCTTAATGTCCTCTTTCAACCATTGTTCGAACACAGGATGGGAAGCTGTATAAAAATAAACAAAATAAGGCGGATTCGACTCATCATTATTCCGTCCAATCATATCGAAATTCAAATATCCCTTAACCTTATTTATATCCGGGAAAGTCTGAGCAAAAGCACGTGACCCTAACAACCCTTTTTCCTCTCCGTCACAAACCGCAAAAATAACGGTTCGATCCGGTTGTTCACCCGCCTCCTTAAACGCACGGGCAATCTGCAACACAGCTGACACGCCAGAAGCATTATCATCTGCACCATTATATATCTGGTCTCCATCCAACATGGGGTCATAGCCTATATGATCGTAATGTGCTCCAACTATCACATATTCATCCGTCTTTTTTCCGGGAATAACCGCTAAAATATTATTTAAGTCCAACTTTTGATGAACTTTACCCTTAAGCTTGGCAATAGAATCCGGCTCCACCTGCCAACGCTGATTTTTAATCTGACGCTCCGCATGATAAACCTCAAAAGGATGATAATAGGATTCCCCCAAAGACTGGACACCCAGTGATTTCAGAACGGAAACAATATAATGTCCGGCAATTCTTCCTTCGGGAGTGCCTGCTTCACGTCCTTTCAATTCATCGCTGGCTAAAAATTCGATATGAGCTTCGGCAGTTTGTCTATTGATTGATGCCACACCTTTCTTCTCTGGAGAAGAGGCTAATAGAGATGATGCGACACATAAAACGAGTGTACTTAAAATAGCTTTTCGATTCATATTATTTGTATTTATTGTTAATCCCGTTACAAAGCTATAAAAAATAACCGGATTTCGAACAATTACATAAAAAAAGGTACCTTCTTTCTGCAAAATCATTTTTTGCATTCGAAAGTCCCCGCCTCTTGTATCCCTCACCAACCCTAAAGGTGGCAAGAGATGTCATCTAAAATTCTACTTACTTTTTACATCAATTAAGGGCTAAATAGCCTAAACAATCAATTTGCGGATTCTGTCATAGCCAAAGAATGTTCCAAACGACGAATTTCCGCATTCAACATTTGGCATTTCCAACCATTCTTCATAGACTGATAACGATCCAACTGATAGCGTAACACAGCCAAAGCTTTTGTTACATTGTCATTTTTTTCCATCATATTCATTTTGGTTTTTATGCCTCACTCTTGAGGCTGGTTAATACTATAATTAAATTAATCCCTAAACGATCTTTCTAAATAACGATGCAAAGATAGTGCTTTTTCTCCGATTTTATGCTATACAACATATAAAAAAATTTCCTTTTTAGTTTTTTTATCATTGGAGATTAGGAGTTGGTAGTTAGTAGATGGAAGTTATAATATTTATTTTCAATTTTCAACTTCTAAATCCCATCTTCTAACTACCAACTACTAGCTACCAGCTACTAAGTACTATTGCAACGTACCGTTCTGGGCATCTTGAATCATCTGCTCGCTTGGTAAAATCAAGATTTCCACGCGACGGTTCAATGCACGTCCTTCAGCTGTACTATTATCGGCAATAGGTTCATGAACCCCTTTTCCTTCGTAAGTCATACGCTTGCTGCTCACACCTTGGTCTACCATCAGATAGTCAAATACACTCTTGGCACGCTTCTCAGACAAAGTCTGGTTATAATCCACGTTTCCTGTATTATCGGTATGCCCTATAATCTTGATATCCGTATCCGGATTCTGATTCAGACTCTCGGCCAAATCGCGCAAAGCACTCTTCGAAGCATCGCTTACCGTACTGGAATTGGTGGCAAACAAAATACCCGAATCGAAAGTGACTTTCAGAGCTTCCCCGTTATTGATAGTTTCAACAGTGGTCTCCTCGGGCAAGGTAGCTTCCAGCTCCTGTTTCTGTTTATCCATTTTCTTACCAATCAAGGCACCTGCAGCCCCTCCCACGGCAGCACCAATCACCGAACCCAATGCGGTATTTCCAGCCAATGCACCTACTCCGGCACCTACAGCCGCACCACCACCAACTCCTATGGCAGCACCTTTTTGTGTATTATTCCATGTGCCACAACTTGAAAATACAAGCGCTACAGATAATAGCACTACAGGAACTTTTATACTCTTCATTTCAACCTCCTTTTTTAATTAGTCAAACATGTGAATGGAATCGCAATACTCCATTTCTCCTTGGACAATGAATGCAATTTCTTCCGGAGTATATTTGCCCACTCCGTCTTTCTTTGCATTCTTTACTACAAAGTCTGCCAGCTCGTCTTCATTGATATCCACTTCAACGTCATCGCTTGCCTGATCGTCCAAAAAGCCTTTGCTCTCGTAAAATTCATAAATCAAATCGACAATATAATTTATATCATCGTTGCTGAACTTACCCTTCAATTCCTGAGGCAAGTAATTCTGAATGAATTTTACTGACTCATCCTCATCATAGAGGAAATCTTCTTTCTCGCTCATAAGCCTATTGTTTTTAAATTCACCGATACAAATATAATACTTTATATCGGATTTAATCCATTCACAGAGGGAAATAATTTAGGGGAACAAGACTCCAGGTTTCAGAGACAAGGTTCCCAAAAATAAATCTTGTCAACTACAATCTTATCAACTGAAACCTAAAACTTGTCCCCCTCGTTTCCTAAACTCAATTCCTAAATACCAATCCTTCTCCGAAGCAATCAACAATAATAGGACGCTCGCGGTTCACCTTGCCTCCCAATATCTCCTTCGAAAGCTCATTAAGGACATAATTCTGAATGACACGTTTTACAGGACGCGCACCGAATTGCGGGTCATACCCTTCATGGCTGATAAAGTCCAAAGCTTCATCCGTAAATTCCAGCTTCATACCATTATTCTCAACCATCTTCTTGACCTGATTAAGCTGCAAACGTACAATCTGTTTGATTTCATCCTCAGTCAATGGCGTGAACATGATAATCTCGTCAATACGGTTCAAGAACTCCGGACGAATGCTCTTCTTCAGCAATTCCAGGACTTGTGCTTTCGTATTATTAACAATCTCCTGCCGGTTGGTATCGTTTATCTTCTCAAAGTTCTCCCGAATCAAAGACGACCCCATATTGCTGGTCATAATAATAATGGTATTCTTGAAGTTTACCGTCCTACCTTTATTATCCGTCAGACGCCCGTCATCCAATACCTGAAGCAAAATATTGAAAACATCCGGATGAGCCTTTTCAATTTCGTCGAACAATACTACCGAATAAGGTTTCCGACGAATGGCTTCTGTCAATTGGCCACCTTCATCGTATCCGACATATCCCGGAGGCGCTCCGATAAGTCGGGTCGCACTGAATTTCTCCTGATACTCACTCATATCAATACGCGTCATCATATTCTCGTCATCAAACAGATAATCAGCCAACGCCTTGGCCAACTCCGTCTTACCTACACCGGTCGTACCCAGAAAGATAAACGAACCGATAGGACGCTTTGGGTCTTGCAAGCCAGCACGACTCCGGCGAACTGCATCTGATATAGCTTTGATAGCTTCATCCTGTCCGATCACCCGTTTATGAAGTTCTTCCTCCATGTGAAGCAACTTCTCACGTTCACTTTGCATCATCTTTGTGACTGGAATACCGGTCCAGCGTGATACCACTTCAGCAATATCATCACTATCCACCTCTTCCTTAATCATAGCCGCTCCGCCTTGCATGTTATGCAACTTTTCTTGAACCACTTTGATGTCGTTCTCCTTCTCCTTAATCTTTCCATAACGGATTTCGGCAACCTTTCCGTAGTCACCTTCACGCTCTGCCTTATCGGCTTCGAACCGAAGATTCTCAATATCAATCTTATCCTGCTGGATCGTATTGATAAGCGATTTCTCGCTCTCCCATTGCGCTTTTTGCTTGGTCTCCTCATCCTTCAGGTCGGCAATCTCCTTATTCAATTGCTCCAGCTTCTGCTTATCATCCTCACGCTTGATAGCCTCCCGCTCAATTTCCAATTGCTTGATACGGCGCGAAACTTCATCCAAGGCTTCCGGAACGGAGTTCATCTGCATACGCAAACGGGCAGCCGCCTCATCCATCAAGTCGATGGCTTTATCCGGAAGGAAACGATCGGTAAT